>CAMDDF010000066.1 GCA_945890885.1 Candidatus Kuenenia stuttgartensis
CGCATAATCTCGATGCAGATGCGTTCGTGAATGGTATCGATGTATGGCACGATTGGTTTTTCCGGAACGGGGGCGTTCTCGAAATCTTCCACGACAGCATTTTTGAATTTTTTGCTTGATGAAAACGATTTGATTTTGTCGCCATCATATTCAAAGCTGTAAAGCGATGGAACATACGCCCAGTCGAATTTTTTGTCGATGATTTTTAATACTTCGGCTTTCGGCGTATTTTGTTTTTTCAGTTCGATCAGAAGTTTTGCAAGCTCAACCGATGTTTCTTCGCCTTCGCCGATGATGAAAACGTCTATGAATGGCGCGATGGGTTCGCATCCGTTGCTCATTGCTCCGCCTGCGATAATCAGCGGATGATCATCGGTTCGGTTTGCGGTGCGGACGGGAATACCTGCAAGGTCGAGAATATTTAAAACGTTAGTATAGCAAAGCTCGTTGCCAAGCGAAAATGCTATCACGTCAAAGTCGGCAACAGTTGCTTTCGATTCAAGGCTGAACAGCGGGAGATTTTTCTGACGCATTACTTCTTCGGCATCCGTCCACGGCGAAAAGACACGCTCGGCGGCGACATTTTCCATGCTGTTTAAAACGTGATAGATTATCTGTATGCCGGAATTGGACATCGCCACTTCGTAAATGTCCGGAAAGCACAGGGCAACGGTCAAGTCGCAGGCGGCAAGGTCTTTTTGTATCTGATTAACCTCGGCACCGATGTATCTGCCCGGCATCCGGACGAAATCGAGCAGTTTTGTTTCGACATCATCTTTTAATATTTTTATTTGTTTTTTCATCATCGGCACATTATACATATTTCAGGCAAAAAGAGAACAATAATTCGACAGGAAGATAGACACGATGAAAGATAATTTCAGAAATACCGCGTTAAAATGGGTTGTAGCGGTTTGTTTTGTGCTGATGCTGATTCTATTGGCGATTCATCGGCGGGTTGTTCGGGTAGACAGCTTTTCATCGACGATTATGGGTACCGAGACGCATATTCTGGCTCTTGCTAAGAATGAGGAGCTTGCCCAGAAGTGTGCCGATGCCGCCAGAGCCGAGCTGGAAAATGTCGATACTGTTATGGATTATCACGATGCCAACAGCTTGCTTAGCGAGGTTAACCGTGATGCGTTCGCCACGGCGGTCAAGGTCAGCGGGGATTTATTCGAGGTGATTTCGGCAGGTGTCAAATACGGCAGGATAAGCGGCGGCGAATTTGATATCACTATCGGGCCGATGATGGATTTATGGAAAAACGCGAAACACAAACCAAGCGATGCGGAAATCGAGGCGGCAAAAGCTAAGGTCGGATATGATAAGCTCGTGCTTGATGCAAATAATATGACGGTCAGGTTTTCCATCGAAGGGATGAAGATCGACCTCGGCGGGATAGCAAAGGGATATGCAATTGACCGTGCGATTGAAGCGATGAAAGCTGCCGGTGCCGCTGGCGGACTTGTTGACCTTGGCGGTAATATCCGGTGTTTCGGCGTATCGCCCGGCGGTAAAGGATTTGGTGTTGGGTTGCAGAACCCCAAGGCCGTTGCCGATGCGAATGAAGATGACGTTTTAATGGTTTTAAATGTCAACGATGTTTCGATCTCGACCAGCGGCGATTATCGCAGGTTTGTCGATGTTGATGGCGAAAGGGTTAGCCATATCCTTGACCCTGCGACAAAGCATGGGGCCAAAAGATATTCGAGCGTTACGGTTATCGCCCCCAAGGCAGTAGATGCCGATGCGCTTTCGACGACGTTTAGTTTGATGGATGCTGATAGGGTGATTAAACTTGCAGAGAGCCTTGATGGCGTCGAAGTTCTTTTGATGGATCACCAGGGAAAGATTGTCAAATCCAGCGGCTTCGAAAAGTTTATAAAATGATTTTGCCACAGATGGACACAGATTTATTAGTGATTAGCAGGTAGCCATTAGCAAATAGCCAATAGAGATTGAATTTTCTGATTCATTACTGACTACCGGCTACTGACTACTTACTATTATTGACTTCTAATTTCTATCCGCTTATTGCTTATCGCTTATCGCCTTTTTGTCATCCCGAGTGAGCGAAGCGACGAGGGATCTCTTTTCTGTGTTCTGTAATCTGTTCTCTGATATCTAACTTCTCACTTCTTAACTCTCCCACAAATCCCACCGCCACTATATTGCTTGGCATTGACTGTCCTGCCGGGTTTGTCGCGATGACGCGGTATTCAAGCTTGACACCTGTTGGTTGGTCTGAAGCGGTTATCATATTATCATAGTAAAAGTCAACCAGTTGCCATCCGCCGAACTCCTGCCCGGCACCGCTTGCCTGTCTTCTTTGCAGGATATAACCTGTCGGCCTGCTTCCGGTCGCTGCCTTTTCCCATTCGAAGCTCGCAGTTCCATCGCCCTGTGATGTGCATACCAGACCGGTCGGCTGATGCGGAGCGGTTAGCGGTTGGCGCTGAGCCGTTGTGCCCCAACCGATCTCGGTAAGTTTCACAGGCTCACTGGCGGCATCGACTTCGGAGCGTTTTATCTGTCCCTTTAATACCTTGTTGAGTTCATCGAGCGCACGCTGTTTTTCCTTTGCGATCAGCGTTGCCTGAGCCTTGGCTTGCGTGAGCTGGTTTGAAAGTTCGTTGAAGCTGTCAAGTGCCGCCTGTATAGCATCGGGGTCGGCAGTGGGAAAATCGGCTGGGTGTTCTTTGTAGCCGTTTATTATCCTGCCTGCCAGTGCGGCGATTTTGTTCTGCGTTCTTGGATACCTTGCCATTCTTATGCCTCCCTGTTTTTCTTTACAACGAATTACACGAATTAACTCGACTTCTTTTCTTTTCTGCAATCTGTACTCTGTTCTCTGTAATCTGCCATCTCTACTCTGACATCGTCAAATTTAGATGGGCAATTTAGATTGTGTTCTGGGAAATTTTATGTTCTCCGAACGTTATTTACTGTAAGATGTTGGATATATTGAACTTAAGGAATTGATTTTCATGTAAAAAAGTTCAAAAATGATGTTTGCAATCGGCGATTGTACGTTTACATCTGACGATTGCACGCTTACATATGGCAATTGTAACGCTGCATTTGGCGATTGCAAACTTACATCCGGCACTTGCATGCTTGCATTTGATGATTGCTGATTTACATCTGCCATTTGTAAACCTGCATCTGGCGATTGTAAACGTGATATTTCAATTTTGAGAATTACAATTATCGATTGCAAACATGATTTACCGCAAATCAAACCTGAAAAATGATTTTTCCAGTCTGTAATCTGTTTTTTTACAACGAATTACACAAATTTACTCGAATTTTTGTCATTTTTTCTTTTCTGTTCTCTGTTCTCTGTAATCTGATTTCTGCTTTTTAGACACGGATTACACAGATTACGCAAATTTTTTATTGTTTTAACATCAGATTGGGCTATAATTTATCGCAATTGCAGGGGATCAATGTTTTTGATACTGGTTTTTGAAAATTGAATTGTAGAGGACGGTGTGTGCAAACAAATTGCACATCTTATCTACTAAGTAGGAGAGATGCTCATGGAAGTATGGAATATCACACGTACCTTATATAAAGTGAGCGATTTTGTGTCTTGGCAAAGAAATGGTTCGCTTCAATTAAGCCCAAGTTTTCAGCGACGACCTGTTTGGTCAGAATCAGCGAAATCATTTTTGATGGATACGATTGTAAGAGGGCTTCCGATTCCAATTATATTTGTTCGTGAACAAAGTGACCTGAATACACTTGAACCAATAAGGCAGATTGTAGATGGCCAACAACGTATCAGGACATTATTGTCCTATGTGGATGCTAATTCTTTAAAAGATTGGAAACCAGCGAGAGATGCTTTCGCCATCAAAAAGGTTCATAATAAGGAAATGGCAGGAAAAGATTTTGCTGATTTGTCGCCGGAACTGAAACAACGAATTTTGAATTATCAGTTTTCTGTCCATATATTGCCAACCGATACAGATGACAAACAAGTTTTGCAAATTTTTGCTAGAATGAATGCAACAGGTGTTAAACTGAATAATCAGGAACTTAGAAATGCTTCATATTTTGGTGAGTTTAAACAGTCTATGTATAATCTCGCTTATGAGCAACTGACAAGATGGCGAAAATGGAATATTTTTTCGGAAAATAACATAGCAAGAATGGATGAGGTAGACTTAACCAGTGATTTGGTTATGATGATGATCAGAGGTATTTCAGAAAAAACCAAAGCAACATTAGACAAGTGCTATGAAGCACATGATGATGTTTTCCAAGAAAAAACTGCTATCGAAAACAGATTTCAAGTCTGTATGGATTTAATAGACGATTTAATCGGAAAAGACTTGGTTCATATGGAGTTTCACAAGAAGACGTTGTTCTATACGTTATTTTGTCTGGTGTATGATTTTTACTATGATATTGGATCCTCCTTATTACACATGGCAAAAAAAAGACCACCTGCAAATTTGGCTACCAAATTACGTATTCTAAATGATAAGTTTTATAAAAAACAAGCGCCGGAAAAAATATTAGAATTAACAACGCGCAGAACTACGATAAAGTCTTCAAGGACGCAATTATTTAATTATTGCAAAGGGATTTGCTTAGAAAGTGACTAAAAGTTCTATTGATATCTTAAATGCTTTTCGTGACAAATTGCTAATCTTGAATAAAATTAGAGAAAAGCAAGAAACTCTGTTTTCAAAAGGGTATTTAAATAAGCGTGATATCGAAGAAGTCTATGCGGCTGTTTTCATAGACGCCATCGTATCATTTGAAGCTTTTATTGAACAGTTATTTATTGGACTTTTAGCAGGACAAATAAAACATTCCAATCGAACTGTCAAGGCAAAAGTGTCTGTACGTAATTGCACTTGTGCACATGACTTGGTTTGCCTAAACCAAAAATATTTTTCATGGTTGCCATTCGAAAACACCCAGAAGATTGCTACAATTTTTTTTAATGGCGGTCGCCCATTTTCTTTATTAGACAATCAGGCTAAAGCCAAAATAACAAAATGCTTGCGTGTGAGGCATGCTTTTGCACATCAAAGCGAATACGCTTTGAAGCTTTTTAAAGAGGAAGTAATTAAGGGCTTATCATTAATGCCCAGAGAGCGAAATCCAAAAAGCTACTTGCGGTCTCAGTTTTCAAGCAACCCAGTTACTACCTACTACCAGGTGTTAATAGGAGATCTTTTAGTAATAGCTAAACATTTATGCTGAGTTGGTAATCGGCGGGCGGGTGGACTCTTTCTGAAATGTAAATCTTGGGTGGCACCCTTTTCGTTTCTTGAAAAGGGTAACGCAAAACCGCAAAGCGGTTTAATATGGATAGCCCCGTGTGAGCGGAGCGAAACTCGGGGTAAAAGGCAGGCAAAACAAAACGACCCTTACGGGGTCGAACATCTATAATCTATAATCTGTTCTATTCTTATTTGACCCCGTTGGGGTCGCGGGTGTTTGGATTTGTTTTCCCACCGGTTGCATCGCTTTGCTCTTTACCGGGGGCTATCGTTCTTTAACGCCTTCGGCGTTTTCTTGCTCTATTGGCTATCCGCTGCTGGCTACTTGCTAATAAATCCGTGTAATCCGCGACATCCGTGTCTAAAAAACATGAATCTGTGTCAAAGTAATAAAACTGGATCCCCGCCTTCGCGAGGATGACAATTCTGTGGCAAAGAAAATAGAAATCAGGTGGCGGATTAAATATAAATCATCTTTTTTGTCATGCCGCCATCGACGACGAAGTTCTGGCCGGTAATAAAGCCCGCTTTGTCGGAGCATAGATATAACACCATTTCCGCAATGTCCCGTGGTGTGCCGATTCTGCCGCAGGGCTGCTGAAGATGGTCGGCTTTTGAAAAGGGCGGCGGTGTTTGGCTGTCATCTGGTGATTTGCGTGTGTCGATCCAGCCGGGGCTTATGCAGTTGACCCGTATATCGGGCGACAGGCTGATCGCAAGGCTGTGTGTCAGGGCCAGCAGTCCGCCTTTTGTTGCCGAATATGTTTCGGTGTTCTTTTCGGACATCAAGCCCCGCGTCGAAGCGATATTGACAATTGCCCCTTTGGTTTTGCGGAGATACTTTGCCGAATACCTGGCGGTTAAAAATGCGGCGGTCAGATTGACCGATACAACCTTGTTCCATTGGGCAAGCGAAAGCTTTTCGATCGGCTTATTGAAAGCGATAGCGGCATTATTTATTACGAAATCTATCCTGCCGAATTTTTTGTACGCAAGATCGATCAGCTTTTTTATGTTATCTTCTTTGCTGACATCGGCCTTGACGAAAAGGCCATTGCCGGCGTTTATGTATTTATCAAATGCTTTCGGGCATTTGCCGATATCGGCGATGACGGCAAAGATACCGTTATCAATAAAATGTTCCGCCGTTGACCAGCCGATACCCCTTGCTCCGCCTGTTATTATCGCAACTTTATTGTTGGTACTCATATCAAGCATCCTTTAGCAGCTTGCCGGCAACGCTGACGACACAACCGTCTTATTCTTTTGCCGGTCTTGGCAGCGGGGCGGTTTTGCCGCGATAAACTATTACGCCAGTAGGGCATTTATCCATCGCAGCCTGTGTCTTTTCGCTCGGCTGATATTTTACATAATCCATTCGCGACAGATTATTTTCGACAGTGAACAGTTCGCTGTCCTGTTTGGCACATATTCCGCAGCCGATGCAGCCGACCTTGCAGGCTGACTTTGTTGTCTTGCCGTTTTCCTTGCTTTTGCATGCGACGGTCATCATGTTTTCCTGTGAGAATGGAACCATCTCTATTAAATTCCTTGGGCATGCCTTTGCACATGCGGAACAGCCGGTGCATTTTTCGTAATCGACAGTTGACAGACCATCGACAACATGCAGTGCATCGAATTTGCATGCACGCACGCAATCGCCAAAGCCAAGGCAGCCCCATTTGCACGCCTGAACATTTGCCACAGCATTTGCCGCTGTGCAGCTTGGGATGCCGTCATATTTTGCGTAGAACGTTCTGTCTGCCGAGTGTGAGCGGCAATGAACGATAGGTCTTTTTGCATGGCCGCCGCCTGAGACCTGAAGATTTAGAACTTGCGCTATCTTTGCGGAACAATCAGCTCCGCCGGGAGCACATTTGCCGATAAGCTGAGGGTTTGCAACAATTGCCTTTGCATATGAATTACAGCCTGCGAATCCGCATGCCCCGCAATCGATACCCGGCAAGGCCGCTCGAACCTGTTCGATCTTGGGGTCAACTTCGACTTTAAGTTTAATACTTGCTATAAGCAGCACGATGGAAAACAGCAGGCCAAGTCCAAGAATTATTGCACCGGCAGGCCAGGAATTATTCCATAAATCGATAATATTCATAAGTATCATTGTTTTAAAATCCTCTTAATAAAGCCATTCCGACAAAGCCGGAATTCCTCAAGTTTAAATTCTACTTTATCATCCCGGCAAAGCCCATAAACGCAAGCGTTAAAAGCCCTGCGGTAATCAGTGTTATTGGTGCCCCGCGAAGAGCCTTTGGAACATCTGCCAGTGCCAGGTTTTCACGAATCCCTGCCATTATACAGATCGCCATCGTAAAGCCTATGCCGGCACCGAAACTTAGAACGATAGCTTTAATGAGGTCCTCGGTGCCCCAGAGGTTCAGGAATATGCATAATCCAAGAATTGCACAGTTTGTAGTTATCAACGGCAGGAATATTCCGAAACTTTCATAGAGCGATGGGAAGAATTTCCGAAGGTACATTTCGACAAGCTGAACGGCACCGGCGATTATCAGGATATAGCAAATGTAATTTGTTACGCCAAGCCCGTATTGTGCAAGTGCCGGATTTTGAAGTATGTAGTGGTCAACAAGCCATGTCAATGTTCCCGCAAGTGTAATAACGAAAGTAACCGCCATTCCCATTCCAAAGGCCATATCGATTCGGCCGCTGACGCCAAGGTATGGGCATGTACCCAGAAACTTTGTGAACACCAGGTTGTTTATGATAACAATTGATGTGAAGGCAAGTAGCAATGTTGTTATATAATCTGCCATATTATTAACCTTTATATTATGATTGTTTCTTTGTTATTAGATTGATAAGACCAAGCATCAGGCCCAGCGTTATAAAAGCTCCGATGGGCATACTCATCGCAGTAAGCGGAACAAACGATTTCCACATTACCGGTATTGTATAGCTGCCCCAGGCGATAATGCCGGTAGCAAGGACTTCACGAATAACAGCGATAATGCAAAGAGCCAGCGTAAACCCAAGACCCATGCTTACGGCATCGACGATGCTGATTAGCACGCCATATTTGCTTGCACAGGCTTCGGCTCGGCAGATAATAATACAGTTTACGATGATCAGCGGAATATACGGGCCAAGCGCCTCGCTCATCTCCGACTGGAATGCTTTTAAATACAGGTCGCATATCGTAACAAAGGTTGCGATTGTCAGCGTGAACATCAAAATACGAAGGTGCGGCTTTAGAAGATTTCGCATCAGGCTTACTACGATGTTTGAGCATATAAGCACAAATAGCACGCTCATTCCCATCGTAAATGCCGGCTTAACTGCAGCGGTTACCGCAAGCGTTGGACACATGCCAAGTACCAGCCTGAAAACAGGATTTTCTTCCCACAGGCCCGCAAGAAATGTTTTTCCGAGGGTAGGTTTATAGTCTGCCATTACTGTATCAAACCTCTTTTAATTAATTCTTCTCTGATTATTCCGGTGTAAGTATTGAAAATGTTTACAACGCCCTGGCTTGAAATTGTCGCACCGCTTATCGCGACGATTTCGCTATCTTCTTTGTCAGCAGGGTCGCCTTCTTTGACAAGTGTCAATTCCGATGCGGTAATATTTGTAAACTGATCCTTAAAGAACGGATACTTCATCTTGTCGCCAAAGCCGGGTGTTTCATTGCAGACCAGCACGCCGTAGCCAAGGTAATTTTCGCAGTTTGCATCGACGACGATTACAAGCTCGATTACATCATAGCCGGGGCCTTGTGCCGCAAACGCAAACCCGAGTTTTTCGCCTGTCTGTGATTTAACAGGATAGACCTTAGTCGAAATTTTATCGCTGATAACGAAATCACCATCGATTGAAGCATCAAGCTTGGCACCACTAACAACATCGGCAACCTGTTTTTCAAATTTGGCAGTTTTGTTCTGCTCTATCTTTGGGTTCCATGCTGTGTAAGTAACCGCAAGGAGCAAGCCAAAGAAAAACGATGCCGCTATCAAAAGCCAGCTTTCACGTAAAAAAAGTTTCAAAGCTTTAAGCATTTTTTCCTCCTGCCGGGACAAGTTTAAATAATCTGTCGATCAACGGCGTAAGTGAATTCATAAGTAGAACCGCGTACATTACGCCTTCCGGGTACGCTCCGAATGTTCTGATTAGCATTATAAACATGCCGACACCGACTCCGAAAAGCCACATTCCTTTGTGCGTCATCGGCGATGTTACCGGGTCTGTCGCGATAAAAAACGCACAGAGCATCAAGCCGCCAGCGGCAAGATGAACTACCGGATTGACAAACGTATCAGGGCTTATCATGTGCCCGATTAACGCAAATGCAAACGCTCCGACTATGACCGCAAGCGGTATATGGTATGTGATGGTTTTTCTTATAAGAAGATATATTCCGCCGATGATTATCGCGATGGTGCTTGTTTCGCCAAGACATCCAGCCCTCTCGCCAAGACACATGGCCTTTAGCTGTTTATTGTAAATATCAACGGCTGGGACTTTTTTCTTTAGTGAATCCTTTACCCACGAAAGAGGTGTCGCGGTTGTTATAGCCTGAACGGTTTCTTCGCTTGAAAGCATCGTTTTTGCGACAATTCCCTGCGGGCTTAGTTTGGGCATTGATTGGTCAATTGTCGCTGGAACCGTCCAGATGGTCATCAATGTTCCAAAGCATGCGGCCATAAATGCTCTGCCGACCATTGCGGGGTTAAACACATTTGCGCCTAATCCGCCGAAGACCATTTTCGAGATAGCAATGCAGAATACCGAGCCGATAATCGCGGCCCACGTCGGCAAAGATGCAGGAAGCGACAATGCAAGGATGATTCCTGTTATCATTGCTGAAAAATCGTCAAGCGAGCTTTTCTTTTTGCGGATGAGCGTGCATGCCAGCTCTGTTGCCATACAGCTTAAAACACACGTAGCGATAAGCCTTACAGCATCAAACCTGAAAAAATAGCAGGCCGCAAGCATTGCGGGGAAAAGGCCTATGATAACATCAATCATCACAGTTCTCGTCGAGATGTGCTTGCTGATGTGCGGGCCTGGCGATACTTTAATATTTTCGAGCATAGAGATTATTTCCTTAATTTGTAGTCTGGTATCGTGTCGCTTGCGCTTCACGCTTTCAATTTATTCCGGCATAAGTTTTTTTCTGCGTGCTTCGAGTATCTTGCCGGTTTTGATGTAGCCGGTCAATTCGATATTGGCAGGGCAGACATAGCTGCAGCAGCCGCACTCGATACACGACATCATATTGTATTGCTTTGCATTTTCGAGCATATCATTTTTAACTGCGTGTGCAATTTTCGTCGGATTGATATTTATCGGGCACGCCTCGATACATCTGCCGCAACGGATGCACGGCGTTTGTCGGTTTTCATATTTTGCGTTGCCGATTTCCTTTTTGGTCAAAATTGTAATAGCGCCGCTTGTTTTGGTCAGTGGCGTTGATAAATCGGCGATTGCAAAGCCCATCATCGGTCCGCCCATCAGAATTTTCACTGCTTTGTCATTTAATCCGCCGCAGAAATCTATCAAATCGCCTGCGGTTGTGCCGATAGCACAGTAGAAATTGCCGACTTTATTTATTCCGCCGCCGCTTACGGTTACCACGCGGTGGGTCAGCGGTTTTTCCTGTACAACTGCGTCAGTTATTGCCGCTGCGGTAGCGACATTGCAAACCAAAACGCCAATCATCGGAGGTATCCCGCCATCTGGAACGTCTTTTTTAAGCACTGAGCAGATGAGCTGTTTTTCGCCGCCTTGCGGATATTTGGTTTTGACCGCACAAAGCTGGAAATCCTGGCAGTTTTTGCTCTCTTTGAGCCTTTTTGCGAACAATTCCAGTGCTTTGGGCTTGTTATCTTCGATTGCGATAAAAACCTTTTCGCATTTTGTGGCTCTTTTGATAAGTTTTACGCCTGCGATGATTTTATCTGTCCATTCGAGCATCATACGGTAATCGCAGGTGATATAAGGCTCGCATTCGCAAGCATTTATGATTATGGTATCCAGCGGCATCTGCGGATTAGGCGATATCTTAACCCGTGTCGGAAAGCCTGCACCGCCCATACCGACTACGCCAGCATTGTTTATAAGCGTGCAAATATGGTCGGGATCATACTTGGTTTCATCGAAATCGGGGCTGATTTTGGACATATCCGGCAGTTGAATCTGTGTGTCTTGCGGGTCAACTTCTATTATTATGGCCATTTCTCTGCCGATAACCGGATGCGATACCAATGCGATATCCTTAACAGTTCCATTGACAGGCGAATGAATCGGAGCCGATACAAAAGCCTCGCTTTGGCCGATTTTCTGGCCTATGCTCACTTTGTCGCGTTTGGCGACCAGCGGTTTGCAAATCGCTCCAAGGTGCTGGCTCAAAAGAACATATAATTGTCTTGGCAGCGGGCCCGGCTCAATGGCACAGTTTTCCGTAAGCTCTTTATGTTCGGCAGGATGTATTCCGCCGGGAAAAGTTAATGCTTTTGCCATAGTTTCGATGGTTAATTCTCCTTGATTTCTTTTTGACAAACATCTTTTTTCTTGCTCTGTCTGGCGATAACCGCTTTTGCGATTAAAATATATATAAACGCCAAAACCGCCGACAGCAGTGCTGAAATGGCGGTTTTAATATTTTTGTTCTCGATTTTCAGGTAATATTCACAAATAACCAAGCCTGAAATAAACATCAGGATCGGAAGCAGGAACACGACAATCACTTTCAGCGCAACAGATGGGCCTTTGTGCTTTCCCATGGCCTCGTATACGCTTTGGCAGGTGCTCTTTTGCGTACACTTCGAGCAATTTTTATCCAGTTCCATTCCGTTTTCCCGGATTTAATTCAAATGAAAAAATATAAGCACGACAGAAGCAAGTTTCAACAAAAAAATAAAATCGGTCTGTTTGGAGACTATTCAGGGCATAGATAATTGTCTGAAAATCGCCTTGCCGATTTTTTAAAAATACCCTAAATATAGTATTAAAGAAACTTTGCAAGACAAAACTAATAGAGTATAATGCCCAACAAGAGAGTTTTCAGACATATAACTATAAGGGATTTGTTATGTCTTTTAAGAATTGTA
>CAMDDF010000067.1 GCA_945890885.1 Candidatus Kuenenia stuttgartensis
AAAGAAATGGCTAACTCGACAGGGCTTCTTAGTGAAACCATCGAAAAAGCCATAAGGCCCATAGAAGATGGTTTTAAGGCTATTTTCCAGGAACTTCTGGGCAGCAATACAAGCGAGCAGCAATTGATTTTTTGCAAGATGAGTGTTATGGGTCAGTGTTTTGGCCCAATGTTGCATTTGAGGCATAGTAAAAAAGAGCCGGCAATGCCTTGTCCAAGAGAATTGCCATTGGATTTTGATATTGAGCAATTGGCCGACCATATTACTCAGTTCAGTCTGGTTGGAATAAATGGTATTAAAATGTTATAGTAGAGAAGATGACGGCAAACTTTTTAATGCCTCGATTTTTGCGGAAATTTTAAAATTCTGCAATAAATGCCCCATACTCTACGTCTGAACTATCGAAAAAATGGAAAGCTGAAATTTAAGTCGAGAATGAGCCATGTATATTCTGTGCAAAATAGTCTTCGTCAGAGTGGTGCCGTTATTTCTTATAATGGCCATAGGTTTTATTCTGACAGGCTGTGCCGCTGTAGGTCCCGATTACTCCACGCCTGAAACGGAAATATCCCAAAATTGGCATAGCCCGCTCAAAGGCGGGCTCGCGGAAGAAGCGATGGATCCCAATGTGCTGGCATCGTGGTGGACTACTCTAAATGACGCACAGTTGTCCAGTTTGATAGAGAGATCAGTGGCGGGCAACCTTGATTTGAAAAGGGCACAATCGCGTGTTATTGAAGCACGCGCCCGCAGAGGAATAGCCAATGCTGATATGTTTCCTACTCTAAATGTTTCGGGGTCTGATACATGGACACGCAGCAGCAAAGAAACAGGAACAGGTAAAACCAACCAGCTTTATGCTGCAGGTTTTGATGCTGGCTGGGAAATGGATATCTTCGGCGGCGTTCGTCGTTCTGTGGAAGCGGCCCAGGCAAATTTGCAAGCTAACGAGGAAGATTTACGTGATGTTCTTGTTTCACTGCTTGGCGAAGTGGCTTTGAACTACATCGAGTTACGCACCTTTCAGGCTAGACTTGCAGCGGTGATGGAGAGCATAGATACACAGAATGAAACTTACCAATTGACCCAATGGCGATATCAGGCAGGTTTGGGTGATGAACTTGCGGTGCAGCAGGCCCGCTATACTCTTGAAAGTACCAGTGCCCAGATACCAAATTTGCATACCAATCTGGAGGGCTCAATGAACCGTATCGCTGTGCTGCTTGGGGAACAGCCGGGTAAAGTTCATGACGAACTGAAAAAAAACGAGCCTATACCAGTCCCATCTTCTAATACCACTGTTGGTGTACCAGCCGAGATGCTGCGTCGTCGGCCGGATGTTCGCCGGGCCGAACGAGAACTGGCTGCTCAAACAGCAAGGGTTGGTGTGGCTACTGCTGACCTTTATCCTAAGTTTTCATTGAGCGGATCTATCGGCATTGAAGCGCGTTCATTTGATAAGCTGGCAAGCAACGCATCCTCATCCGATGACTGGTTTTTAAGCGGCGGACCTCGAATCAGTTGGCCAATCTTTACCGGCGGAGCTATCCGGCAAAACATAAAGGTTCAGTCTGCACTTCAGGAACAGGCTCTAATTCAATATGAATCTACCATTCTCGTTGCGATGGAGGATGTGGAAAATACTCTTGTATCCTATGCAAATGAGCAAACTAGAATGGCCAATCTGCGTGAGGCAACAAAAGCTGCTCAAACAGCCGCCGAATTGGCACAAATTAAATATCAATCGGGTCTGACAGATTTCAGCGATGTGCTGGATGCACAGCGATCACTTTTATTGTTTCAGGAACAACTGGCGCAAAGTGAAGGAAATTTGAGTTCAAACCTTATTCGGTTGTACAAAGCTCTTGGAGGAGGCTGGACATCTTTCGCCTCTGAAGAGATAAACCATTACCAGGAGAAAAAATGAAGATTGGAAAAAAACTGGATTCAGATATCAATAAAGCCTTAGGTGTTGGCAATCGCTGGGGCCGCGGAAATAGTCTGAAACGTTGGCTCTTTATAGCTATACTAGCGTTAGTGATAGTAATATCTATTGCAATCTGGATGAAAATGGGCAAATCCAACTCAATGCAATTTAAAACGGAACAGGTACAGCGTGGAAATCTCACTGTAATTGTAACTGCTACTGGTACGCTGCAGCCAACCAATCAGGTTGACGTAGGCAGTGAGTTATCCGGCATAGTAAAGAGCGTTGAGGTGGATTACAATAGTAAAGTTAAGGTTGGCCAGGCGTTGGCAAAACTGGACACATCAAAACTTGATGCTCAGGTAACTCAATCCAAAGCCGCTCTGGAGTCGGCAAAAGCAAAAGTATTACAAGTACAAGCAACTCTAAACGAAACCCGCAGTAAGCTATCACAATTTCAAAAAGTGCGTGAATTGAGTAATAACAAGGTTCCGTCGCAGTCCGAGTTTGATGCGGCAGCAGCGGCATTTGAGCGGGCTAAGGCAGATGAGGCTAGTGCAGTTGCCGCAGTCTCACAGGCCCAGGCCTCTCTTGAAGTCTATGAAACAGATTTATCTAAAACTGCCATTCGCTCGCCGATTAATGGGATTGTCCTGACACGAAGTGTAGAACCAGGGCAAACCGTAGCGGCGGCCTTTCAGGCACCGGTGCTTTTCACATTAGCTGAAGACCTGACACAGATGGAATTGCATGTTAATGTTGACGAAGCAGATATTGGCAAGGTTAAAGAGGGGCAGGATGCCACATTTAGTGTAGATGCTTACCCTGATCGAACATTCAATGCGAAAATTGTCGAGGCTCATTATGGCTCAGAGACCGTCGATGGCGTTGTAACTTATGAAACTGTGCTTAAAGTAGATAATACAGATTTATTCTTGCGGCCAGGAATGACGGCTACTGCGGATATTATCGTTACGAAAATAGAAAATGCTCTCCTTGTATCAGGTGCGGCACTGCGATTTAAAATGCCGACAGAAAACGATCTGAAGAAGGACAACGGCGGTGGTTTAGTGGGAACATTACTTCCTCGTCGGCCTTTTCATGATTCCCAGCAGAAGAGTACAATCAGTAATAGTAGTCAACAGCAAGTATGGGTACTAAAAGACGGTCAGCCTGTTGCAACCGCTGTTACCATTGGTGCGACAGATGGAGTCATGACGGAAATATTAGACGGCCCAATCGAGCCTGGAATGTCGTTGGTGGTTGATACCATTACTGAAGGAAAATAGCTATGATTCAATCAGAACAGACCGACAGGCAAACTCTCATCAAGCTCCAGGGCGTAAGGAAAATATATGGCACCGGCCAAGCGGCTATGGAGGCTCTTCGAGGTATTGATTTGCACATAGAGGAAGGTGATTTTGTTGCAGTGATGGGGCCAAGCGGTTCTGGAAAATCTACCTGCCTGAACATCCTCGGCTGTCTTGATACCCCAAGCTATGGGGATTACATTTTCAAGGGAATCACTGTTAATGGACTGGACAGAAACCAGCGGGCACATCTTCGCCGTAATTACCTAGGTTTTGTATTTCAGGGATACAATCTCTTAAGTCGTACTTCGGCATTGGAGAATATTGAACTGCCATTGATCTACAGGGGTGTTCATATCAAAGAACGGCAACGACTTGCCATCCAGGCACTTGATGCAGTTGGGCTTCGAGGATGGGAATCACACACACCAAGTGAATTATCAGGGGGCCAGCAGCAGCGGGTTGCCATTGCTCGTGCTATTGTTACTAAGCCGGCTGTACTAATGGCAGACGAACCAACAGGCAATTTAGATACGGTTCGAGGCCATGAAATTATGGATTTGCTGGTAGAATTAAACAAGACGCAAGGCATTACCATTGTAATGGTTACTCACGAGCCGGATATGGCGGCCTATACAAAACGAACCGTTCATTTTTTGGATGGCCTGATAGAGTCAGATAAACAAAATGGAAAGATAAAATAATGCTATGGGATACATTCATACTGGCATTTCGTGAAATAAGGCGCCATGTTTTGCGTTCATTGCTGACCGTTCTGGGTATCGTCATTGGTGTTGCGTCGGTAATAACGATGGTAACTTTAGGCAACGGTGCAACTGTTCAAGTAACCGAACAGATTGCAAGTCTGGGGAGTAACCTGATGATGGTCAGTCCCGGAAAAGGCGGCCACGGTCAAAGATCAATAGCTCCGCCATTTAAGCTGGCTGATGCTGAAGCCATTGCCAGGGAGATACGTTCACTTGCCGCGGTAGCTCCGTCTTCTAATCAGGGCGTTACCGCTATATTTGGAAATGAAAACTGGGCAACCACACTCACCGGCTCTGACAACCAATACTTCAATGTACGAAACTGGACTATAAAGACAGGCCGAATATTTAGCAATAGCGAGTTGCGCGCAGGCGCAGCGGTATGTGTTATAGGCGAAACTGTTCGCGAGAAGTTATTCGGAAAACAAGAAGCTTTAGGAAAAAGAATCCGTCTGGGAAAGCTGTCATTTCAGGTAATCGGGTTATTGCAATCAAAAGGTCAGAGCACGATGGGAATGGACCAGGATGATACGGTGATAATTCCTTTGCGTGCATTCCAGCGGCGTATTTCGGGCAATCAGGATATCGGCATGATTCAGGTTTCAGCCGCTGAAGGTGCTTCTACAGAAAAGGTACAAGAGGATATCG
The DNA here is from genome assembly GCA_945890885.1 of Candidatus Kuenenia stuttgartensis. GTDB lineage: Bacteria > Planctomycetota > Phycisphaerae > Sedimentisphaerales > CAMDDF01 > CAMDDF01. The sequence goes on from CAMDDF010000067.1 coordinate 4,653, forward strand.
AGCACCTCATGCGCGAGCGACGGCACATTTCATCAAGCGAAGATGATGACTTCAATGTCAGAGACTTGAAAGAAATCGTTAAAATGCTTACCGGCACTACTCAGGTGCTTACGGCATTGCTCAGTGCGGTGGCTGCGGTAAGTCTTCTTGTTGGCGGAATTGGTATTATGAACATAATGCTGGTATCAGTTACCGAAAGGACAAGAGAAATTGGGATTCGACTTGCCATCGGAGCCCTTGAAAGTGAAGTGTTAATGCAGTTTCTGGTGGAAGCGGTTGTACTCTCTTCATCAGGCGGACTGTTCGGGATCATATTGGGTTTGTCAGCATGTGCAGGACTTAAGGGTGTTCTGCAAGTTCCCTTCATTTTTAATCCGGGAATTGTAATCCTTGCTTTTCTGTTTTCGGCTGCGGTAGGTGTGGTCTTCGGCTACTTCCCTGCACGTAAAGCTGCGGGACTGGATCCGATTGAAGCACTCCGGCACGAGTGAACAAAGTATAAAATTATTCTCTGTCGAAATTTAGAAATTTTTCGCGATATTTTCAGCTTGCTCGCAGGCTTGTTTTATTTTTACCGAAGCGGTTTCCGGGCCTCCGGCAAGAGTTGGCTGAGCTGCGACGCTTTTAATATCAGTGAACCCGATAAAACCAAGCAGAAGGTTCATATAACTTTTTTGATGGTCAACCTGTTTTTCAATCTCCGGATTGGAATAGTCGCCGCCTCTTGAAAATACAACCATCGCAGGCTTATTTACAACAAGGCCCTTATAGCCTTTGTCCTGCTCAAATGTAAAGGTATATGTCGGCTGGGTGATTATATCGATATATTGTTTGAGCCGGTACGGAATACCAAAGTTCCACATTGGCACACTGAAAAGGTACTTGTCGGCAGATTTAAATTCCTCGATGATACCCTCGACGATTGCCCATGCGTCGGCCTCGCTTTTTGAATGTTTCTGGCCGTGCATTATGTTGTATTTTGCGTTAATTGTAAAGCCGTCAAAAGGCGGAAGCACTTTTTCAAAGAGATTTATCCTGACGACTTCATCTTTGGGCTTTTGTTTCAGATACGCATCTGCAAATGCATCAGCGATTTTGTTTGAACTCGAGCGTTCCTTTCGAGGTGAAGACTGAATGTAAAGTAACTTTGCCATTTTGAATTCCCCTTTCATTTTAACTGTTCAAGTATATAGTCGACATTTACATTATCCTTAACAAGGGGTAATGTTTTTGCGATTTTATCCCGATCGAAAGTTTGAATTTTGAACGCAAGGTCTTTCATTCTGGCACTGACGGTGAATGTATCCTCTTTTGTTGTCAAAGTTGGTATATCGCTTTTTTTGAGCAGCTCAAGTATTGTCGGGTCGGGCTTTAGTCCGCCGGTGAGAATCAGTCCACCGCTATAAAGTTTATCGTGGAAATCAGTTGACCGCGACAACGCCAGCGTCAGCAGGATATTATCTATCCTGTCGCCTGGAGTGATAATGATGGAGCTTTTCTGAATGTACTGCATAACATTTTGCGGCTCCATTGCTGCCACCACGATATGGTTGATATGATTGCCCAGATGTCCGTGTCCGCAAATCAGTTCATAATTGAAGGCCTCGGCTACTTGTCCGATAGTATAACGGCTCAATGTTTCCTCATACGGGATGGTTCCAAGCAATTTTGTGCCGAGATTTGCCATTCCTTTGGCAACGGTTTCATTTATTTTATGTATCTTGTCCGGCATCACCTTATTAAGGATAACACCGATAACCTCGACATTATATTTTTCAAACAGCGCAAGAGATACCGCCACTTCATCTATTGGCTTGCCGATCCCGCCCGGTGCTATGATTATCACTTTTGCACCGAGAAGCTGGGCAACACGGGCATTGGAAAGCGAAAAACAGGCACCGACTCCTGCGTGGCCTGTTCCCTCGATAAGCGTAATAGGGTGTTTTTCTGCTATTTGGGCACTTGCTTTGAGGATTTTTTTTTCAAGAGGTTCGGGATTGGGTTCAAAGATATATTTTCTTGTAAAACCTCTTTCGATAGCCACCGGACTCATCAGTACCGGCGCATCGGGCAGATTAAAAACCTCATAAAACAAAACCGCGTCCTCGTCTATATTTTCGCCTTGGTATTCGATATATCGCTGGCCGACGGGTTTCATATAGCCCGGATTGAGGCCCCGTTCGCCAAGAGCCTGAATAAGCCCGCAGATGGTGCTGGTTTTGCCGGTGTCCTGTAAGGTTGCTCCGATGTATAGGGGTTTCATTGCTTGCTGTCCTTTCTGTGAGTTGTATGTCCTATTTTTAACGCTTTATGCCGTTTTTTGCAAGCTTAAAAGTCTATTTGCACATTTTAGCGATTGACGGTACAATACTCCCGATAAAATTGATTCAGGAGGCATATAGATGACAAAACAGTATAGACCTTTGACGCAGGCTCAGATTGCCCGGATGACAGCGGCCGGCTGTGTCTGTTCCGACTGGACAAGGGTGCAGGTTTGCGAAGGATTTGACGCGAAATCCGTCCATAGCGTGCAGTTCGGCGGTGATGTTCGGCTTGGCGTTTACGATCAGCCGATATCATTTATCGCTGGCTTTCAGGGTCAGACCGGTATATTTAATTCAGCCATTCATAATTGCACCATCGGCGATAACGTATATATCAGCAATGTGCATACGCTGGCCAATTATGATGTTGCCGATGGATGTATTATTGCAAATATTACATATCTGGCGGTGCAGGGTGAAACCTGCTTTGGAAACGGTGTCGAAGCCGTAGTAATAAACGAAGGCGGCGGCAGGGAGGTAATGATATATGACGAACTTTCCTCACACATTGCATATATTATGGCAACATACAGGCACCGCAGCAAACTTATTCAAAAACTCGGCCGGCTAATCCACGACTATTGCGATTTCGTGAAATCCTCACACGGAACCATTGGCAGAGGCACAAAGATAATGAATTGCGGAACGCTGAAAAATATTAAAATCGGCCCGTATGCAATTCTCGAAGGTGTCAACAGGCTTGAAAATGGTTCAATCGATAGCACCGAAAAGGCAAATGTGCGAATTGGTGCAAATGTCATCGCCAAGGATTTTATTTTATCCAGCGGCACCAAAATACTCGACAATGTGATTCTCGACAAGGTTTTTGTCGGCCAGGGCTCCGAGCTTGGCAAGGGTTATTCCGCTGAAAATACGGTGTTCTTTGCCAATTGCGGCGGGTTTCACGGCGAAGCATGTTCGGTTTTTGCTGGGCCTTTTACTGTTACGCATCACAAGGCAACGCTGCTTATTGCCGGAATGTTTTCCTTTTTTAATGCGGGCAGTTCATCGAATCAAAGCAACCATATGTATAAACTCGGCTCCACCCATCAGGCTATTTTTGAACGGGGCTGTAAAATGGGAAGCGGCGCTTATGTGCTTTACCCCGCCAGACTTGGTGCGTTCAATGTTGTACTTGGAAAGCACGATTCGCATCCGGATACAAGGGATCTTCCGTTTTCTTATGTGCTGCAAAGCGAAATGAAAACGCTGATTATTCCGGGGTACAATCTGCAAAGCTCCGGCACTTTGCGTGATATTAACAAATGGCCAGGCAGAGATAACAGGGCTGACGACAGAAAAAATGACCACATAATATTTGAAGCGATAACGCCTTATACTGTCGGAAAAATGCTCAATGGCATTGAAATATTGAAGGGCCTGCTCGAAAAAACTCCTATTGATGCCGAATGGGTCGATTTGGACAGATGCCGGACAAAAAGGGCCTGGCTCGAACACGGTATTGAATATTATCAGGTTGCTATTGATGATTATTTTGGCCAGAAACTTGCCCAACGCAAAATCGCAGGCAGGGCAACGCAGATGCAGTCGGACAAAGGGCTTGGCCAATGGGTCGATATCGCAGGCCTTATCGCGCCAAAATCCGAGATTGACCGGCTTTGTGATGATATCGAAACCGGCAGATTGAAAGATTTGAGTTCCCTGTGCAATCAGCTTGCAGAAATTTATAATAGCTATGAAATGTACGAATGGAACTGGATAGCGGACAAGATAAAAGACACAGAACATTCTCAGATTCTTACCAGATGGAAAGCAGCTTTTGAAAAGAATACGGAGATGATCCTCAAAGATGCCGCGAAGGAATTTAATGATACCGCGATGATTTCTTATGGAATTGATGGCGATGAAGAAGACATTAAAAAAGATTTTCAGGCCGTAAGAGGCACCCTTGAGCATAACAGCTTTGTAGTTAAACTCAGGGAAGAAACGCAGGCCAAACGGAAGATGGCACAGGAACTTGGATTATAGATTATAGAAGCCGAATAATCCGAATTGGCAATTTGATTGCAATTGTTAGCCCACCTGTCATCCCCGCGCAGGCGGGGATCCAGATATTGAAGCCGAGTCGCGGAAGCGACCGGATAATTCTGGGGCAGAGTTTGCCCCGCCTTTTAATTGGAGTGATTTAATGATTAAAGTGGTTTTGTTCGACCTTGACGGCACGGTGTATCTTGGCGGTAAACTTATTAAAGGTGCCAATTCGCTTTTTCGTAAACTTCAAAAGAAGGGCGTTCCCTTTGCTTTTATGACGAATAACAGTTCTATCGGCCCAGCCGATTATCTTGAAAAACTCAAGAGCCTGAATCTGCCTGCGACAAAGGATAATATTCTTACGAGCTGTGAAGCCGCAAAACTTATGCTGGACGATTTGAAACTTGGCCCGAAGATTTATGTTCTCGGCACGAAGAAATTTGCTGAATATCTCGCCTCTGTCGGGTTTGAAAATACGGAGAATAATCCATCTGCTGTGCTGGTCGGCTTTGATAAGGAGCTTACATTTGATAAGCTAACCGCCGCTACACGGTTTGTTCATAAGGGCGTTCCGCTGGTTGCCTCACATCCGGATTTGGAGTGCCCGTCGCCTGACGGCCCGTTGTCCGATGCGGGAATGATTCTTGCCGCGATAAAATCTTCGACAGGCGTTGGCCCCAAAGCGATAGCAGGTAAGCCTAACCGATGGATTGTAAAGCTTGCGCGTGAAAAATTCGGCGTGAAAAATGATGAGATCGCGATAGTAGGCGATAGGATGTCAACCGATATGCGAATGGCACACAAGTTCGGGATGAAAGGCGTACTTGTCCTGTCCGGCGTGACTAAACGTGCCGATATGAAGAAATTCAATTTCGCCCCCGATGTTATCGTCGATTCGGTAGCCGACTTTAAAGATGACAAAGTATTCAGTAAACTTTTGAACTAAAGGTAACAAAATATGAAACTAATAGGTATTCTTATAGTACTCACTAGCATAGCTGTTTCCTCTTGGTGGATTACGACACATGGGTATTACCACAAGTCCGTAATAGCGATGTGCACTATCGCCATTTTTACTGGAATTGCGTTTCTCCTATGCGACAGAATTACAGAGTTTAGCATGAAAGGAATCGGCACAATCAAAGCAGCCGCAAATCAAGCAACTGCTGATGCCAGTGTAGTTGCTGAGCTAAAGAAACGTGTTGAAAGCCAAAGTGCAACAGTTGACCTCATTGCCAAAGAAGCTGCTGATGCCAAACAACTTGTGGACAATCTTTCTCAGAAAAACTTAAAAGCTGAAGAAAAACTTTTGAAATTGGATAAATCTATTAGTGATGGCAATCTTGCCGTTAAGGAATTGCAACTCTATACTCAATTCAATAGTACGGTTCTTGCCGCCCAAAATAACAACAGACCTGCTTACGATCAGCTTTTGACTTGGGCTAAGGATAGTTTGTTTTTATTCCAAAATGCCTCCGCACAAGCAGTACAAACTATAATGGATCAGCATGCCTCTTCGATGTACATGTCTGGTTTTACCGTTCCATGGAACGAAGGTGTTGAGCCACAAAAACTTTCATTATCAGATATTCAAAAGGCTTTCGCCCCTGCTCCGCCACATATTCGTATTGCTATTTTAGACTTTGTATGGGAAAAGCGTACCGACATACAAAAAGCTGACCGTTTACAATTCTTAATAGATGTTCTCCGCAGCGATGAAAGTCTGCAAGTGGTTGAATATGCTGGCCGTTACTTTGCACAAGGAACTGGCGATAAATTCAAACCTCTTGCAATAGAACAACATCTTGAGTGGTGGGAAAAAAACAAAGATACAATCAAATGAATTTAAATCCTCCGCAGTGGAGGGAGGGTGGTAGTTGACCATCCTAAATTTTTTGCGGCTATCCTATTTTCTTGCCGCTACAAGCCACAACGCGTGTATCATTCCCGGCACGCCGCCCATCAGTGTCAGAACAATATTAAGCCAGAAGTGCAAGCCTAAGCCAACCTGCAAAAACGCTGCAACTGGAGGAAGACAGATAGCGAGGATGATTTTTAAAATGGTCATAGTCTGGCCTTTCAAAAAAGTTATTATGGCTTAACTTTACTGCTTAAGAATAATCTTTGCATATGCCTAAATCAAGTAGAAAATTACCGGTATTGTGTCGGGATTATGTAATATTGTTCCCTAAATTGGGTATTGACAGAATGATATGTATATTTTACACTATTGACACCGATATTTTTAACCAGTATTGCAAAGGAATTACCGATGGATCCATCAATTTTTAAGGCGTACGACATTAGAGGACTTTACCCTGACCAGCTTGATTCCGAGGCTGCCTGGAAAATTGGCCATGCGACGGCCCAGTTCCTGCGTTCCCATTTGCGAGGCTATGAACGCGGACAGGCCAATGCCCAGAGCGTCTGTGTCGGCCGTGATATGCGTTCGCACAGCCCGGAGCTTGCCAAGGCCCTTATTCGCGGAATGAACGCCAGCGGAGCAAACGTCATCGATATCGGTATGATTGATACCCCCCAGATGTATTTTGCTATTAACCATCTGGGAACTTGCGGCGGCGTTCAGGTTACCGCGTCGCATAATCCTGCACAGTACAACGGATTTAAAATATCAGGCATTGAGGCAAAACCCGTCGGTGCAGATACAGGCCTAAGGGATATCAAGCATATCGCTACCTCGCTGCTTCATACCAAATCGACAGGAAACGGCTTAGTCGAAAAATACGATCTGACCGCAGAATATAAAAGGCACGTACTGAAATTTCTTAATCCTGATGTTAAGCCGTTAAAGGTGGTTATTGATGCCTCTAATGGTATGGCAGGGAAAATGGTGCCTGCGATTTTTGGTGATTTGCCGATTGAGGTTCTTGCGATCAACTTTACTCATGATGGCACGTTCAAACACGAGCCTAATCCGCTGGTCGAGGCAAATCTTGCAGAACTTAAGGAGATGGTGCTTTACCACAAGGCGGACTTTGGCGTTTGTTTTGATGGCGATGCCGACAGGCTGATTATGATTGACGAAAAGGCTCAGACCATCGGATGCGATATACTCACAGCATTGATGGCGCCATATTTTCTGAAACGTCAGCCGGGTTCTGCGATTGTCTATGACCTGCGTTCAAGCTGGGTTGTGCGTGAGGAAGTCCTTGCCAACGGCGGCACGCCAAGACGTGAACGTGTGGGTCATTCATATATGAAAAAGTCCCTGCGGGATTCGCACGCTATTTTCGGCGGCGAGCTTAGCGGCCATTTCTACTATCGTGATAATTTCTATGCGGACAGCGGTATGATTACGCTGGT
>CAMDDF010000068.1 GCA_945890885.1 Candidatus Kuenenia stuttgartensis
CAAGCAGATGCGGCCTTGGACAGACTTCTCCCAATCCTATATTGTCATCACTGAAAAATTTCAGGTCGGACTACGAAGCACTTGTCAAGAAAGATACAAAAGGCTTCCAGCCTGATTTTGATATCTATGAAGCGATAGGCGACGCTTCAAAAATTGCTGGTAGAAAATCGGAAATCTATAAATAATTTGGGCAGGTGTACAAATGAGCGATAATATTACTATCACAATTGACGGCGTAGAAATACCAGCCAAACAAGGCCAGACTATTATGCAGGCAGCCGATGATGCTGGCGTTTACATTCCAAGGTTATGTGCATACAACGGCCTTGAACCGCACGGAAGTTGTCGAGTCTGTACTATCAAGATAAACGGTAGATTTCAGGCAGCCTGTACTCAACCGGTGGCACCTGGAGCAATTATCGAAAATGAAACCGACGAAATCAATGATATACGCAAAAGTATTGTTGAAATGTTCTTCGTCGAAGGAAATCATTTCTGTATGTTCTGCGAAAAAAGTGGAAACTGTGAGCTTCAGGCTCTTGCGTACAGATTAAAGATTCCGGCCCCGCGATATCCTTTCCTTTGGCCTGACCGTCAGGTTGATGCGTCGCATCCTGATGTGATTATTGACAAAAACAGATGCGTGCTTTGCGGCAGATGTGTAAGAGCATCTAAAGACCTTGACGGAAAAGATGTTTTCGGATTCGTCGGCAGGGGCCCCGATAAGCAGCTTGCCATTGACGCAACCGCAAGACTGGTCGACACTGACCTTGACGTTAGAGATAAAGCGATTGATGCCTGCCCCGTTGGTTCGATTATGAAAAAACGTGTTGGCTTTGCGATACCCATCGGCCAGAGAAAATATGATAAAAAGCCTATTGGCTCCGATATTGAAGATAAGAATAAGTAAAGGGTGAATAATGGCTAATGATGAAAAACCCAAAGTAGCTACTGCATCACTTGCGGGCTGTTTCGGCTGTCATATGTCGATACTTGACATTGATGACCGAATTTTAAAGCTCATCGAGCTTGTGGATTTCAATAAATCCCCGATTGATGACATTAAAACATTTACCGCAAGATGTGCTGTCGGACTTATCGAGGGCGGTTGCTGTAACGAGGAAAACGTGCATAATCTTCAGGAATTCCGCAAGAATTGTGATATCCTGATTTCGCTTGGCGACTGTGCCACGATGGGCGGAATCCCTGCAATGCGAAACAATATTCCCTTGCAGGAATGCCTCGACGAAGCGTATCTCAACGGCCCGACAGTTCACAACCCATCAGGCATTATACCCAGCGACCCCGAATTGCCGTTGCTGCTTAATAAGGTCTATCCCTGTCATGAGGTTGTGAAAATCGATTATCACATCCCCGGCTGTCCGCCTTCGGCTGATACTATATGGGAAATGCTTGTAGCGTTATTAACAGGTAAAAAGATTGATTTGCCTTATGGGTTAATTAAATACGACTGATCGTATTGGAGTAAATTATTTATGTCTGAAAAATTGAGAAGAGTAATAATAGAGCCTGTAACCCGCGTCGAAGGACACGGCAAAGTGTCGATTCTGCTTGACAAGGAAAACAAAGTCAAACAGGCTCGTCTGCACATTGTCGAGTTCAGAGGCTTTGAGCGATTCATCAAAGGCAGGCCTTTCTGGGAAGTTCCAGTGCTTGTGCAAAGGCTTTGCGGCATTTGCCCCGTTAGCCATCATCTGGCCGCGGCAAAAGCCATGGACAGAATCGTTGGCGGCGAAAAATTGACACCAACTGCGGAAAAGATGCGACGGCTTATGCACTATGGACAATTCTTTCAATCGCATTCGCTGCATTTTTTCCATCTTGTTTCGCCTGACCTGCTTTTCGGATTCGATGCTGACCCTGCGATAAGAAATGTTATCGGCGTTGCGAAAAAATTCCCCGACCTTGCCGTTCAGGGCGTTATGATGCGAAAGTTCGGCCAGGAAGTCATCAAGGCAACCGCTGGCAAGAAAATTCACGGAACAGGAGCGATCCCCGGCGGCGTAAATAAGAATCTTTCTATCGAGGAACGCGACTTTCTGCTTAAAGACATCGACCAGATGGTTGTATGGGCACGCAGTGCTCTAAAGATTGCCAAAGACTACACCGTCGAGCATCTTGAAAAGCTGGCACCGTTCGGCTCGTTTGAATCGAACCATATGTCAATCATTCGCAAAGATGGCGCAATGGATTTATATGACGGCGGCCTTCGCGCAATTGATGAAGACGGCAACAAAATATTCGACCACGTCGATAACCAGCTTTACACTGATTATCTTATTGAAGAGGTGCGGAACTGGTCATATATGAAATTCCCGTTCATCCGATCTATCGGCCCGGAAAACGGCTGGTACCGTGTTGGCCCGCTTGCTCGTATCAATTGCTGCGATTTTATTGATACACCAGAGGCCGAAGCCGCACGTAAGGAATTTATGGCTGTAACAAACAATAAGCCCAATAATATTTCGATGGCTTATCACTGGTCGAGAATGATTGAAACCCTGCATTCGATTGAGAAAATCAAACAGCTTCTTAACGACAAAGACCTTCAGGGCAATGACCTTGTTGTCAAAGGCCAGCGAAGAGAACATGCCGTCGGCATTATCGAGGCTCCTCGCGGAACATTGATTCATCAATACGAGGTTGACGAAAACGATCAGGTGGTTATGGCCAATCTGATTGTATCGACCACTCATAATAATGAGCCGATGAACAGGGCGGTACAAAAAGTTGCCAACGACCATCTAAGCGGCGTTGAAATCACCGAAGGCCTGCTCAATCATGTGGAAGTTGCTATCAGGGCGTATGACCCGTGTCTTTCGTGTGCTACTCACGCTATGGGCAAGATGCCCCTGACGGTTGAATTGTTTGATAATGAAGGTAATCTGCTCGATAGAAAGAGCAAGTAATGGCTGAAGATGTAAAGCAGGTTCTGCTTTTTGGATATGGTAATCCCGGCAGGCTTGATGATGGTTTAGGGCCGGCGTTGGCTGAGGAAGTGGAAAAGCTATCGTTGCCGGGCGTGAAAGTTGATTCGGATTATCAACTGACCGTTGAGGATGCAGCGGAAGTCGCAAAATATGAGATAGTTATTTTTGCCGATGCTTCGGTCAACTGTGCAGAACCATTTGAGTTTAAGCCGCTGGAGTCAAAAGCTGAATTAAGTTTCAGCAGCCATAGCGTCGAACCCGGCGCGGTGATGGCTTTGGCTGAAGAGCTTTTCGGATGTCTGGCGAAGTGTTTTATTCTGGGCATACGAGGCTATGAGTTTAACGAGTTTGGCGAAAGACTTAGTGAAAAGGCCAGAGCAAATTTGCTGGCGACTGTTGGATTCATTGAAAACAAGATACGAACCGGAAATTTTGATTGATTTATTCTGTCAAATGATTATCCTGAAGATGTTATAAGCCTATAGGAGAGCAAAAAATGAGAGACGGCAAATACGTTATACTTGCAATTGACGATGACGCTGATATTCTTGAAGCGCTGCGACTTGTACTTGAGGCGAATAAGTATGAAATGATTGAGGCTGTAACGGCGGAAGAGGGCCTCCGTGTTTATAAGGCCAGCAAGCCTGACCTGATCATAGTTGATTTAATGATGGAAGAAGTCGATGCGGGCGTAAACTTCGTCAAGGAAGTAAAGCTTCTCGGCCCCAAACCGCCTATCTATATGCTCACCAGTGTTGGCGATGATCTCAATGAAACCATCAGCTACTCGGATATTGGAGTCGATGGAGTGTTTCAAAAGCCAGTTGACAATAATACTCTGTTAAAGGTTATCAAGACAAAACTCGGCTAAGTATTTTTCTGTTTTTATAACGAATTAATTCAAGTGGCAGTGGTTTTATCACCACAAGTTTCATGGCACCTTACCAAAGGAATTGAGCCAGTGCCAAACGCTGGTTGATTTGCATCGTACGCCGGGGGCGGATTGTTTCAGTCGCAATCTGGCGACCGATCAGCTTATCGCTTGGTATGGCGGGTTTACCAAAATGGCTTACCAGGGTATTCAGATCGAATATATCGATAAATTTCCCGCAACCCGAATCCTCTATCACACGGCAGCCGGAGACCTTGAGGAGGAGTTTTTCTATCATCGTGACGATTCCACGCTGGTCCAGACAAAGTTTCTGCTGGATATAGCTTCCATTGATGTATTCATTGGTCACTACCTCCGTTTTTAAAAGTAATATTTCCGTCAATACACGTTTTTGGAATTTTTTTTATTGCAACCAGACTGTTTATGAAATTATTAGAGAAAGAAAATTGTCTGAAAATTAGATTCTTTACATACTGTTGCCTCCTGTGGTAAAATATCGAGGCGATAACAATGTATACTAAAATGCAGTGGAGAATACTACTATGAAAATTGACTCCTGGTTAGAGCAAATTCCACTTTGGGGTGTATTTTTTCTCACCATTATTATAGTGGTACTCTCAATCTGGATCGGAACACTTCTTGGCAGTCGCAGAAGGTGTCTGCCAGATCACGAAACCGAATCATCGCTCGGTACAATCACTGGTGCTACACTGGGGCTGGTGGCTTTTATGCTCGCTTTTACATTTGGAATCGCTGCGGAACGCTTGCAAATCAGAAAGCAACTTCTTCTTGATGAAGTTAATGCCATCAATACCACCTATCTGCGTGCTGACTTGCTTATGGAACCTCATCGCAGCCAGGTCAGCAAAATGCTGCGTGAATATGTGGATATACGTGTAAAGTTGGCCAGAGAGCGTCTTTCGGGCCAATCGAAAACGATTCAGGAAGTCATTTTTAGTTCAGAGGTACTGCACGACCAGATGTGGTTGCATGCTGTCGCTCTGGCGCAGAAAGACCGCAGTTCAGAAATTGATGCTCTATTTATCAGTTCACTTAATGATGTGATAGATTTTCACAATAGTCGAGTTACAGTTACTAGCTATAGTATTCCTATGCCAATTTGGAATGCCCTGTATTTTATCACCATCCTTTCCATGTTGACGGTAGGGTACCAGATCGGGCTGTCAGGTAAAAACAGTGTTAAAGTCAGTTTCGTACTGGCGTTAACTTTTTCGGCGGTGGTTTTTCTCATCGCAGACCTGGATCGTGCCACTGCTGGCAGTCTCCAAGTGAGCCAGCAGCCTATGATAGAACTCCAGAAAAAACTACAAAATCAGCCGCAAGAGGCAGACCCGAAAGAGAAAGTTTTGGGAACCTCTGACAAGTTGCATGCTGATGATCAGAAAGAATAATTTGTTATTAGGTTATTTAAAGGAGTATTTATGGGTATTGCAATTTCAAAAGAACCGAACAGTTGTATCGGGGTTACGATTACAGGTATTTTATCATACAAGGATTTAGAGGCTATTCAAAATTCCGCTAAAGAGATGTTTCATTCAGGCGGCAAAGTCAATTGTCTTATTCTAGCTGAACAATTCAGCGGATGGGGCAAAGATGGCGACTGGGGTGATCTGACATTTATGTACGAAAATGATTCCAGTATCGGTAAAATTGCTGTTGTGGCAGATGCAAAAAAGCGTGATGAATTACTGATGTTTTTAGGAGCTGGCAGAAGACAGGCGGTGGTAGAGTTCTTTTTTCCTGACGAAGAAGATGAAGCTCGAATCTGGCTTTCGGAACCTGCTAAATGAATATGATAATCTGCAAAGTGTATTTCGCAGATTTTAAAAATGAGTAAAAAAATAATTATTCAGCGAAAGGGAAAAAATGAAGACGAAAATGATGTTGGCAGTAAGTCTTGTAACCGCATTGGTTTTGTTAAACGGCTGCGGTGGCGGCCAGGCCCAAACTGGTTTTTTGAGTGATTACTCCAAATTACAGAAAGAATCTGATTCAAGTATGCGTTACGTCGATAATGCTGCGGTTGCCAGTTATTCTGGTTTTATAATCGATCCTGTGCAAGTTCGTTATAAGAGCGGTGCAAAATCCGAAGGCAAACTGACCAAAGAACAGATTACGGATTTGACGAATTACACACATGCCAAGCTGATTGAAGCTGTTCAGGGTGCTGGCAAAAAAGTTGCCTATCAGCCTGCTCCTGGGGTCGCAAGAATTCGTGTAGCTCTGACAGATATTGAGAAGACAGGTGCAATCAATATGCTTCCGCAGGCAAGTTTGCTTGGCGCAGGTATTGGTGGTGCGTCAATGGAGGCAGAAGTTGTCGACTCAGTGACCAATAAGCAGATCGGTGCAGTTGTGGAATCAGGCAAAGGCGGACGAATTCCTTTTTCAAATCTTGGCGACTGGACTGCTGCCGAAAAAGTTATAGAGGGCTGGACTACCCGATTCCAGAAACGCCTTGAAGAGGCAAAATAAAACAAAACTCAGATAAATTTTGTAAATGTATGAATAGGACAGGTAAAAGCCGTTATGGACACTTAAGCCAAGCGGCTTTACCCTCCCGCTTAAACGCATGGGCATAAAAGAATAGAGGTAATCCAGTGATAAAAAGACGGCCTTTTCTGCAACTCACTATTGTATTGATATTTTGTGTGTTGATGGTAGCAGGGTGTTCCACCCCTTATAAGTCGGTTAGTCTTGTTTCCTCCGACCTGTTCAGGGAAAAAAGCAAAACCGCCGTCAATTCTGAAAGCCCAAGCTGGGAGACGAAGCAGACGCTGCGGCTGATGTTCCTTGATAAGGACTATCGCAAGAACCCAACGCAGATTATCTCTAAGTTTGAAGATATGGTTAAAAAAGAGCCGATGCCTGAGTTGCGAATAGCACTTGCGGAATTGTCCCTCCTTGAAGCTCAAAAATGTAAAAAGTCGAATCCGCAGCAGGCGATAATCTATTATCTTTTGGCGGCGCAACAGTCATACGACTATCTTTTCTTTGATACCAGGTCTGCCAGCTCAAGTCCTTTGACACCATCGTTTCGACTTATGGCCGACATTTATAATCTGGCGGTTGCCGATCTGATCCAGATGCGGGCAGGCAAGACGGATCGGTGGGAACCTAAAGATTTTGATTATGAGGGCATACGTTATCACTATCAAGTCGTCAAGGAAGGACAGGGTATATGGGACCCGGCAATATTTGACTACCTCTATAATTCCTATGAGATCAGGGTAACCGGACTTGCGAATGAATATACAACCAAAGGTCTGGGGGCACCGCTGGTAGGTATTGTGAATAAACCATCGGAAAAGGCTGGCTTTGGGCAGTTTTTTCCGATACGGCTTGCGGCCTATCCGGTCTCTGCCGTACTGCTCTTCGATCCTATCCAGAAAACTGACCCGCCATCAAGGAATATTAGACTTATCTTTTATAATTCTTTGGATACCGATTCAATCAAAATCCAGGACAGAAACGTTCCTTTGGAAGCAGATTTTACAACGCCGCTTGGTTTGCAGTTGCGGAAAACAAATCCGTTTCAAACGGGCCTTCGTAATCTGATAAAAAGCGATATTGAACTTAAAAATGCCGGTCTTTATATGCTCGAACCGTATCAGCCTGACAAAATTCCGGTGGTCATGGTACATGGGCTTATGTCCTCTCCGGCAACGTGGGCAGGGATGTTCAATGATTTGCGGGGCGATCCTGAATTGCGAAATCGCTATCAGTTCTGGTTATTTATGTATCCGACAGGCCTGCCAATCGGATATTCCACGACTATTCTCAGAGAACAACTCAATGCTGTACACGCCAAGTACGACCCAAACAGCACCAACCCGAATTTCAATCAGATGGTGCTGGTCGGCCATAGTATGGGAGGTTTGATTTCGCGTGGAATGGTGCAGGATAGCGGTACAAAATATTGGGATCACTATTTCAAAGAGCCGTTTGAGACCATAGACCTCGACCCGAATTTAAAACAAACGCTTAAAAATATGATGTTCTTTGATCATCGGCCTTATGTCAAGCGAGTTATTTTTATCGCTACGCCGCACCGCGGCAGTCCGATGGCGGACCAGTGGTATACAAAAATATTGTCGGGAATGGTTAGCCTGCCTACCGCTATATCCGATACCACGGAAACTGTGGTTAGCAAGGGCACTCTTCTTACTCCGTCTGCCGCTTCAAGCTTTACCAAAAAGTCGCCAAATTCGTTGATGCTGCTTTCGCCTTCATCTATTTTTGTGCAGGCGACGAATACGGTGCCGCTTCGACAGGATATTCCGTATCATTCCATAATCGGAACACGAAAACCCACAACTGTAGGAGCAGGCACTTCGGATGGTATTGTGCCTTATGAAAGCTCGCATCTTGACTTTACGCAGTCGGAAATACTCGTGCCGTACGGCCACAGTGCCCATGAGCATCCGTTGGCGATTGCGGAAGTTAAACGAATTCTTCATGAACACCTTAATTCTATAAAAGAAAGGGAATAAAATGAAACTATGTATGTTGTTGATTGTATCAGGTGCATTATGTTTGCTTAGCGGCTGTTCAAAATATTGGTATCAGGAAGGAAAGACCTTTAACGAATGTAAAATGGCCCGTGCGGAATGTTTTGAAGAATTGAAAAAAAGAACTGATTTTGTGAATCAAAGTTCAGAATATGAAGTAAAATTCATGAATCAGTGTATGCGGGAAAAAGGGTATCGTGAGGTTTCGCAAAAACAATTGCCCCTTGATGTTAAACGTGAAGAAGCTGATACATCATTAAATTGGCGAGCCCGTGGCGTGGCAGGCCAATTGGGTCAGAAATA
Source organism: Candidatus Kuenenia stuttgartensis (assembly GCA_945890885.1). GTDB lineage: Bacteria > Planctomycetota > Phycisphaerae > Sedimentisphaerales > CAMDDF01 > CAMDDF01. Next base: position 8,679 of record CAMDDF010000068.1, read on the forward strand.
ATGAAGTTGGCTTTAAAAATGATAGTAATAGGATTTTTCGCTATTGTCGCATTGCTGATGACAGTGTGGGCAATGGCGGCTATATACTATTCCAATCTGCCTTGGTATTTCTTGCGCATAGCGGCGGCAATTGCCTTTCCTGTGGTTTGCGTGGTGATATTTTCTGCAATTAGACCGTTTCGCAGGGCCGGTTTGATTTTTCTTGTGGTGTTTTCCGTGATATTAATTTGGTGGCTTTTGATACCGCCATCTAATAGTCGCAACTGGCAGCCGGATGTAGCCTTCCTCCCATCAGCTCAGATTGATGGCAATATGGTTACTGTTCACAATATTCGTAATTGTGATTATCGCACGGAAACAGACTATACCGTCGCTTATTACGACAAGACGTTTGATCTTTCAAAATTGCAGGGTGCGGATTTGTTTATCTGTTCTTGGGGATCGCCTCTGATCTCGCATACCATTATGAGCTTTTGTTTTGAGGACGATCAGTATCTTTGTATCTCGATTGAAACAAGAAAAGAAATAGGCGAGAAATATTCTTCCGTAAAGGGGTTTTTCAAGCAGTATGAATTGGCCTATATCGTTGGAGACGAGCGTGACCTCATACGATTACGCACCAATTTTCGCAAGGAAACGGTGTATCTGTACAGGCTCACAGCAAAGCCCGCTCTTGTTCGTGATGTTTTGCTTGATTATCTAAAGAGCGTTAATCATTTGCATGACCATCCCGAATGGTACAATGCCTTGACCGAGAATTGTACTACTGCTATCCGCGGCCATACCGCACCATACGCTCATGGTAAAATGAGCTGGAAAATTCTCGCCAACGGCTATCTGGACACGCTTCTTTATGAACGCAAAGCAATCGATACGAATATGCCATTTGAGCAGATTAAGCAGATCAGCCGTATCAGTGATAAGGCACTGAACGCTGGCAATAGTGATGATTTTTCTATAATTATACGCAATGGTTTGCCGAACCCGCATTTATTGCAGAAATGAATTAATGGTCACAGCCGAGGATTTCAGAGCAGTGCTGAAAAAAAATGAAGAAGTAATAATGCTTGATGTGAATGTTAGTTTTTAATAAACTTTTTATGAAAGGACATAAAATGAAAGCGAGAATGTTGTGGATAGCGGTTTTAGCCATTGCCCAATTAATGTTAACAGGTTGTTCAACAATGCCGAAAGGAACCGAATCTCAAGCTGTACTCAAGACAGAGGTTGGTGAGGCAATTGCGGCGTTTAAAGCTCAGGACCCGACGATTCAGTCTTTCTTTGACAATTCCTACGGATATACCGTTATGCCTAGGATAACCAAAGGTGCCTTCTGGTTCGGCGTGGCAGGCGGTCGCGGGGAAGTTTTCCGTCAGGGTAATATGATCGGATACTGTAAAATGGGTCAAGCCACACTCGGTTTTTCTTTCGGCGGTGAATTTTACCGTGAAATAATCTTCTTCCGCCAGCAGCAGGATTTGGACAGGTTCACAACAGGTGAATATACCTTCTCTGCTCAGGTAACAGGCACGGCTATTACGGCAGGAGCCGCCGCCAAGGTTGATTACAAGGACGGCATGGCTGTGTTTGTGATGGCTGACCGCGGCCTCATGGTTGATGCTTCCCTTGGCGGACAGAAATTTAAGTATCTTGCGTCTGCCTTTGAGTAAGATCGGCATAAGGATAAGCAAATACTATCCTGAATATAATTTATATGATTTAGGCAGTTAAAGCTTCAATTTCAGATACATCTTGAGGAATCGTGTTAAATTTTAAATTTGCTATCGAAAGGAAAATATTATGAAAGCCGCTTGTTGTCTGGTCATTCTATGTCTTTTTCCAATAACTCTTATTGCATCTGAGGCCAATGAAGTAGTAAAGGATGAGGCTGTCATTGCAGAGGTGAAGTTTGAAGACATTCAATTACCGAAAACAAATAGTTCTGAGTACTGGGTTGTCCGTTCGGAAGCAATAGGAGACCTTACGCGATTACTGACGAAAAAACGAGCTGAAATGAAGCAAAAACGGCAGATGCTTTCTGATTTTCTGCTCAAAATAGGGAAGGCCGAAGAAATGTCCTCTGCGAAAATTGAAGTTCCGGATGATCCCAATTTATATGCTATGGCTCTGGGCATTCTCGATGGACTTGAGCAACGTGACATTCCGCTTCCAAAAAACCTGCCTACATGGGAAGAATTAGTTGAATTTGCAATGCGATTTGTGCTCTACGAAGGATTTGTGCCGATGGAGTTTGATGGAGACGAAGATGTCCAAAAATTTATTGATGTTTGTAAAAAAAAGGAAGAATATGCACAGAAAGTACGAAAAGATATGCGTGCATATGTAAATGACTGCTTGAAGATGTGGATTTACCTGGGAACGATTGATCAGCAGTCGGCCTGTAAGGAATGGGCGGTTGAAATGAAGCTGAACGCCGAAAAAGAAAGAGCCGCTGAACGTGCTGCGGCTGTGCAAGAACGACGTACCGCTGCTCTTGCCCGTCAAGAAGAAGAGAGACAAAAGAAATTTGCAGATGCAGAAAACCGTCGGCAGGCACGGTGGAATAATCGTTACACCAGTGACTATCGCTGGTAAGAAGATAAACAGAAGAATATAAAAACTAATTATTAGTAAAAGGAGAAACGCGGATGAAAAGTAAATATCTTATTGGATTGCTGATTATAACCAATCTGATTGCTGTTGGTGTAATTGTGATGACTGTCCGTAACAAACAAGGTTCTTCGCCGTCTTCCCATGAACTTTCGCCAGCCCAGGTATCGCCCAGTCAGACGGAATCCAAACCGTTGATTCCGCTCAAAGCCGAGCCGGAGGATATTCGGCCGATAGTGAAGGAAGTTCTGCCGAATATCGACCCACTCTATGAAAAGGTGATGGTTCAATATTTGGCTAAAGTTGGACAGAAGCCTCCTTACTGGGGCAAAAACAGTACCTCCTACACATACGCCAGAAATGGTAATTATGCGGAAGCAATCAAAGCATGTCAAACGGTGCAGGAGTATGATCAATATGATATTGAAAACTTGTACACCTTGGCTTGGACTTATACTGTCATGGAACGCTATTTAGACGCGGAATCAACGTGTGACAAATGCCTCAAGATTGACCCTAAATTCACACGGGCGGAGGTTTTAAAGGGGTGGATATATTTCCG
>CAMDDF010000069.1 GCA_945890885.1 Candidatus Kuenenia stuttgartensis
CATGGCAAGCAGAATTCTCAGTAATATTACTTTTACCTACAATCCGACCGCTGTCATTAATACCGTAGGCAGAAGATTCCCATCCCCCTAAAGTACCAAGGTCATACATTGTATCATCCCCATATAAAAAGGCATGCTGCTGAAATTTCGCAGTAACATAACTGCCACCAACAACCTGCCCGTTGTTATTTATACCGTAAACAGAAGATTCCCATCCCCCTAAAGTTCCAAGGTCGGTAATTGTATATCGTGTAGCTGCCATCACCTGCACGGAACTAACTAACATTAAAACGCTGACCATCAAGATAGTTATCTGTTTTTTCATCTTGCCGCTCTTTCCCAAAAATGCTTTTATTATGCGCCCCTTGCCCCTGCAAGAAACAGACCGAATTATATCCAATTATACCTCGTATTTCAAGATAAATTTAAAACAAAAAAAAATTCGAGCCAATTTGTGTTAATTCGTGGCAAAAAAGGTGGTTATTTCAATAATCGCTCTCTGCGGGTGGGGTTTCGGACATAGCTATCGGAGGCATCGCGGCCACTTTTTCAATGACTCTCATATGCTGCCATTTTCCATCGAGGAATCTCCACAGGAACCCCCCTGCCAATACGCAGACGAAAATTGTCGCGGTTGTCCAGCACCAGTAAATCTTATGGCTCAAATTCGACCGCACAATAAAATACGCAGGCGCCGCAAAAAGTAGCCAGTGCATCGTCATAGACATATACATAACAAACTTCGTATCGCCCGCACCTTTCAGCGCAGATGAAAAAATAATATTCCCCGTATCGAACAGGCAATAAAACGCCACGAACATCAGCAGATTAACCGAAAGTTGACGAACCGCCTCAAAATTTTCGATATTGGCTTTCGACCGGAACGCGCTGAGGAAAAAATCGGGCCACAAAAAATACGCCGCCGCGATTGCTATCATAAACACCGAACACAATTGAAACGCTGACCAAGTCGCGCGTTTTGCGATGTCTTCCCTGTCCTTGCCGAGCGACCTTCCAACAATAATCCCAGCCGCGTGCCCCATCCCAATCATAGGCAGAAAAGCCAGCATATTTATGCTGAATGTCATATTCGTCGCGGTCATAGCGATGTTGTCTATTCTGCCGACAAACGCCACGAACAAGCTAAACGCCAGCATATCAAGAAAAAACTGAACCCCTGACGGCAGGCCGAAACGTACCATTCGTTTGATAAGCTCCCAATCGAAAGCATAGCCAGAAAGGCTCGCGTATTTTTTTTCATATCTGGGCTGAAAGAAAAGTACCGCAAAAATTGTCATCGCCGCAAAGCTGGAAACCACCGTTCCGATGGCGGCGCCTTTTATGCCCATCTCCGGGAATCCGAACTTGCCGAAAATCAGAACATAATCGAGAACGACATTCATCAGGTTGGCAATTCCGTTTACATATAGCACTGTCCATGTTTTGCCCCTGCCCATATAAAAACATGAAAACGCCACGCCTACGAGCATAGGAAACGAGCCGATGCACATCCAATTAAAATATATTATCTCATACTCACGAATAGCGGCATCATGCCCCATCCAGTTGAATATCGGCCGGGCAAAGAAAATCAGTCCCAGCATCAATACCCCAGCGATAGCGGCAAAATATACACCCTGCCAGACGGCTGGGCCAACCCTGCGGAATCTTTCGGCTCCTGAATATTGGGCGACAAAGGTGCTGATGTATGTAACCGTGCCAAGAAACAATGCACCTATCGAAAAACTTGCCACCCCTGCCTGCATCGCCGCGGGCATCGAGTTAAGGTCGTATCGGGAGAGGAACACCCGGTCAACGAACATCTGAAGTGTATTCGAGGAAAAGCTGAGTATCAAAGGCACTGCGACAATCAGCACATCTTTGTACCCGCCGTCTCCAATCCATCTATTTTTTACTCTAATAAGCATAAGTCGCGGATATTATCACATTCGAAATGATATAAAAAGCAAAATATTCGTCCATTATGGATTCGGGGCAATTACACTGTTTTTTGCTTTGATTAAACAGCTTTTTTGCGTTAGAATCAGCCGAATGAGCTACTTTAGAGACAATATAGACAAAACAGCGGGCTATATGCCCGGTTTTCAGCCTGTATCCACAGAGGTTATCAAGCTGAATACCAATGAAAATCCCTATCCGACCTCGCCCAAAGTGCTGGAGGCTATTAGAAACGTAACCGCCGACCAGCTAAGGCGTTATCCAAATCCTATGGGACAGGAATTCCGCGAAGCAGCCGCGAAGGTCAACGGCGTGGAACCTGAAAATATTATATGCACAAACGGCGGCGATGATTTGCTTACTATCGCTATTCGAGCTTTTTGCGATAAAAACAGGCCTCTTGCCTATCCTGTGCCGACATATACGCTGTATTCAGTGCTGACAGAACTTCAGGATTGCCCGATGATCGAGGTTCCATTCAAGAAAGACTTTGCGTTGCCTGACGAACTTAAAGACACAAATGCGTCATTGACAATAGTTTGCAATCCAAACGCCCCATCTGGCACATATCTGCCGCCGCTTGTGCTGGCAGATTTTGCGGCCAAAATCAAGGGTGCGCTGTTTGTCGATGAGGCCTATATCGATTTTGCACCACAAAGCTGTGCATCGATGGTAAGAGAGTTGGATAACATTATAATCCTGCGGACAATGAGCAAGGGATATTCGCTGGCTGGGCTTCGTTTCGGCTACGGGATAGCAAGTACAAACATAATTGAAACGCTGATGAAAGTTAAAGATTCCTACAATGTCGATGCAATTGCGATAAAAGCAGCAACAGCGGCGATACTTGATCAGGAATATTTCAAGATTAATGTTGAGAAAATCAAAGCTGAACGGACAAGACTTACAACTATTTTGCACAGGCTGGGATTTGAAGTTTACGACAGCCATTCTAATTTTCTGCTGGCTAAATGCCCCGGCGGTAATGGTCAAAAGTTTTTCGATGAGTTAGTTAAGCGAAATATATTTGTTCGATACTGGAGCAGCCCCGATTTGGCTGATAAACTTCGTATAACCGTCGGAACGCCCCAGCAAAACGACAGACTTATCGAGGCACTAAAGGAAATTAAAAATAAATGAGGATAGCCTTATGAGCAGAACAGCAATGATTGAACGGAACACAAACGAGACAAAAATCTCGCTAGAGTTAAACCTTGACGGCGTAGGCAGCTATGATATCGACACCGGCTTAGGCTTTCTCGACCACATGCTTTCCCACCTGTCAAAGCATAGCAGGATTGACCTGAAGCTCAAAGCAAAAGGCGACTTGCAAGTCGATGCGCATCATACCGTCGAAGATGTCGCGATATGTCTGGGCCAATGTCTTGATAAGGCGCTCGGCAATAAAAAAGGCATCAGCAGATACGGCAACAGCTCTGTGCCGATGGAGGAGTCCCTCGCTAAAGTTTCGATAGACCTCTCTGGCAGGCCGTTCTGCGTTTACAATGTAAAATACAACAGCGAAAAAATCGGCGACTTCGATGTCGAATGCATCGAGGAATTTTTGCGGGCGTTTACCAATAACGCAAAATGTAATCTGCATATCGAAGTACCCTACGGCACAAACAGCCATCATATCGCAGAGGCAATATTTAAAGCCATCGGCAAGGCTCTTTGCATCGCAGTCGAAATTACAGGAACCGAAATTCCAAGCACAAAGGGAACTCTGTGAACTTTGATCCGCAATATGAATATCGCACCGGCATAGGGACGGACATTCACCGTCTTGTGCCTGACAGGCCGTTGTTTCTCGGCGGCGTGCTTGTGCCGTTCGAGCTTGGCTTGCTCGCACACAGCGACGGCGATGTTGTGATTCACGCGGTAATCGACAGCCTGCTTGGCGCAACAGCGATGGGCGATATCGGAACAATTTTTCCGGACAATGACCCTGCGTATAAAAACATTGACAGCAAGCACCTGCTTTCGCTGATTCACGAAAAAATCGAAGAAGGCAAGTGGCAAATCATCAATATCGATATTGTGATAACAGCGGAACAGCCAAAGCTTGGTCAATATAAGGGCCAGATGAAACGCTCTATCGCAAGCCTGCTCGGTATGGATTTTGCCAATGTCAATGTCAAAGCCAAAACAAACGAAGGTATGGGCGAAATCGGCAGAGGCGAAGCAATATCAGCTATGGCGATTGCTTTGCTGCGAAAGAGAATAAAAAGAACATTGTAAAAAAATAATTAGACACGGATTACGCTGATTACACGGATTTTTAAAAAAAATAAAGAAAGATTAAAATAGTGACAAATATATCAATAACTATTCTTGGTCATATAAAAAGGAAGATTAACACCAAAAAGCTACAGCAGTGGAAATCTGATTTATTTAAGGTTCGCTCAGTCAAGGAAATAGGGGATATAAATTTTAATAATGAGAATTACTGGCAAGAACTATCAGATAGCAAAGCCACTGAAATGCTTAAGAGCAATTCTGAAGAAGTTATCCAAATATTAATTACGGAATATTCCTTAGAAAACAATTATTATATGCGTCGGATTGACAAAAATGGTGCCATTATTTCGTTTTTTGAAGTAGGAGATATCTTACAAAGATATAATATTCCAATTGAAAATTTTATTCTGAAAAATATTTATGAATTAGTCGCATTAAAAGAGATATATTCTGATTTGCCTCAAACGAAAATAGAAATTCCAGATATTATTCACGAAGAAACACGAGGTTGTCTGTTTGATATGAATGGGCTGAAAAGCGATATTTGGTATACAACTGAAAAACCAACACTTTGTTCCCAGTGTGAAGCATTTTTAGCTTCAAAACATGTTACTAAGGATTTTATTAAGACGTTAAAAAGGGAACTTAAACAAATACGAAAACAATTTTTCTACAGGATTTCTGATTTTATTAAATTACATCCTATTGTTAGTATTATTATTGGATTCTTTGTCGCAATCTGTCCCAACATGGCTGCAAATTTTTTATATGACTTTATAAAATTTTATATTTGCAAAAAATAATCCGTGTAAATCTGTGTTAATCAGTGTCTAAAAAAATGGAAAGAGAAATGGCATTAAAATTATACAATACGCTAACGAGAAAACTTGAAGATTTTAAACCTTTGGTCGAAGGCAAGGTTGGGATGTATGTCTGCGGGCCGACGGTTTACGGGCACGCGCATCTTGGCCACGCAAAAAGCTATATCAGCTTTGATATTCTCTGCCGATACCTGCGATATCTGGGATATTCGGTAACATACGTTCAAAACATAACCGATGTCGGCCATCTGACCGATGACGCTGACGCAGGCGAAGATAAGCTGGCTGTGGCGGCAAAGAAGGAACACAAGCATCCGATGGCGCTGGCGGAATATTATACCGCAAGCTATTTTGCCGATATGGATAAATTGAACTGCCTGCGGCCTGACATATCGCCTCGTGCGACGGGTCATATACCAGAACAAATAGAGCTTGTGCAGACGCTTATCGAAAAAGGATACGCATACGAGGTCAACGGCTCGGTATATTTCGATGTTTCAAAGATGAAAGATTACGGCAAGCTGTCCGGCAGAAATATCGAAGAGATGATGTCCGGTGCAAGAATAGAAGTTTCACAGGAAAAACGCAACCCTGCCGATTTTGCACTCTGGAAAAAAGCAGAGGCGAACCACATTATGCAATGGAACAGCCCATGGGGCAGCGGCTATCCCGGCTGGCATCTGGAATGTTCGGTGATGAGTATGAAATATCTCGGCAAAACGATCGACATTCACGGCGGCGGGCTGGAAAACCAGTTCCCGCATCACGAATGCGAAATCGCTCAATCGGAATGTGCCAACGGCGTGCAGTTCGTACGCTACTGGGTACACAATAATATGGTAACCGTCGATGGCCAGAAAATGGGCAAGAGCCTTAATAACTTCATCACGCTAAAACAGGTCTTCGCAGGCAAACACGAAAGACTTTCGCGTGCATACGACCCTATCGCGGCAAGGCAGCTCGTTTTAAATAGCCATTACCGAAGCCCGCTGGATTTTTCCGATGCTTCGCTGACGGCGGCTCAAAGCGGCTATGACAGGATAACATCTGCGGTGATCGCTCTGCGAAAGAAGATTAAATCCGCACCGGCAGAAAATATTGATGCGAATGTTTCAGCAAAGCTTGACGAGATTAAAGCAAAATTTGAAGCCGCGATGAACGATGATTTGAATACCGCTATCGCCCTTTCGATGATTTTTGAGCTTGTTAAATTATCGAATGGCTTGCTTGATGATAATAAGGTATCGGCTGCGACGTTTGAGGCGATTGATAAGATGTTCACAACTCTCGGCGGCGATGTGCTTGGAATCGTAAAGGATGAATATCCGGAGGCAAACGCTGGCGATGATGAACTGCTAGACCATCTTATAGGCACACTGATTGAGCAGCGAAACAACGCAAGAAAAAATAAAGACTTCGCAGCGGCCGACGCAATACGTGATAAACTCGACAGCTTCGGAATTGTCTTTGAAGATAAGCCAGGACAGACCGTCTGGAGAAGAAAATAAAAACATAAATTTAACCACAGATTTCACAGATTACACGGATTGCTTTTATTTTTAAAAATCAGCGAAATCAGTGCCATCTGCGGTAAAAAATAAAAAGGATTTTATGAAAATACTCGGCATTGACCCCGGCTTGCAGCTTTGCGGCTATGCGGTCATTGAAAAAAAACAGAATAACATAAAGCTACTCGAGGCCGGCATTTTCCGAACGGATTCAAATGCTACGCTGGACTATCGTCTCAACCAGATTGCCAGAGATATGCAGATACTGCTGGACAGGTTCAGGCCTGAGCATTTATCGATTGAGGAATTATATTCGCACTATGCACATCCTAAGACATCGATTCTTATGGGGCACGCAAGAGGTGTGATACTTCAGCAGGCGGCCCAGGCCAAAACAAAAGTGCATGGCTTTGCAGCTACACGGATAAAAAAATCATTGACCGGCAATGGCCGAGCAGGCAAAATACAGATGCAGCGTTCGATTCAGACTTTGCTTGGTCTTGCACAAATGCCAGAGCCGCACGATGTGGCTGACGCGATAGCAATAGCGCTTTGCTGTGCGTATTCATTAAATATTGATTCGGGTGAAACAAAAAATGATAGCACAGATTGAAGGAAAACTTATTTCGCTTGATAGCGATCTTGCCCTTGTGCAGGTCGGGCAGATTACATACGAGGTTATGCTGCCGGGCTACTGCATCAATCAGCTTGCCGGCAAAATCGGGCAGGACATCAGGCTTTGCACAATGGAATATTACGAAGGTACACCCGGCGGAGGAAACCTGATCCCGCGAATGGTCGGGTTCCTCAGCATAGGCGAACGGGCGTTCTTCAATAAATATATCAGCGTCAAGGGCATCGGCATTAAAAAAGGATTGAAGTCGCTTTCTATGCCAATAGAAAGAATCGCATCCGCAATAGAAAACGGTGATGAAAAAATTCTCGCGACTTTGCCATCAATAGGCAAGCGAATGGCGCAGCAGATAATCGCAGAATTAAAGGGCAAGCTCGAAAAATTCGCAGGTTTGGCAGAGCCTGCAAAATCCGGCAAGCCATTTAGCAATTATCAAATCGAGGCACTGGAGATTCTCGTGGCATGGGGCGAAAAGCGAAATGAAGCAATGGAGCTTATCGACCTCGCATGCAAAAAACACCCGAATATCAAAACCGCCGAGGCTCTTGTGCCGCTGGTGTATAGAATTAAGCAAGGAGCTGAAGCATAATGGCGATTGATAGAGTTTTAAGTTCGGAATCGATGAATCAGCAGGAGGAAAGTTTTACGCTTTCGCTTCGGCCAAAAACGTTAGGCGAATGTCTCGGGCAGGATATCGTCAAAGAGAAGCTGTCTATCGCGATTGCCGCATCGAAACAACGCGGCGAGCCGCTCGAACATATTCTGCTGCACGGCCCGCCTGGACTTGGCAAGACCACTATCGCAAATGTTATCGCCAACGAAATGAACGCCGCGATTCGCGTAACATCCGGCCCGGCACTGACAAAGCAAGGTGATGTTATGGGGCTGCTGACGAATATCGGCCAGGGCGATATTTTGTTCATAGATGAAATTCACCGGCTCAGCGCCCCTGTCGAAGAATTTATATATCCTGCGATGGAAGATTTCAAAGTTGATTTTACTGTCGATTCGGGAATGCACGCAAAGACAATAAATTTCCCATTGAAAAGATTTACATTGATTGGAGCGACCACCCGTGCAGGTTTATTGAGCGCACCCCTTCGCGGCAGATTCGGAATGGTGTATCATCTTGAATTTTACGCAATCGAAGACCTTACGGAAATTATCCGGCGGAGCGCCAAACTTCTCGATGTTGGGTTCGATGATAATTCGCTTGAGATGATAGCCCTGCGAAGCAGAGGAACGCCGAGAATTGCAAACCGCCTGCTCAAAAGAGTTCGTGATTACGCACAAGTCAAAGGTACCGGCAAGCTGACACGTAAAATCGTCGAAGATTCGCTTCTAATGGAACAGATCGACCATCTCGGCCTTGACGAGCTTGACCGTTCTTTCCTGCGGGCATTGATTAATGTTTATGACGGCGGCCCAGCTGGCATAGAGGCACTTGCGGCAACGCTTGGCGAAGAACGCGACACCCTTGAAGACGTGGTTGAGCCGTATCTCTTACAGATTGGATTCGTCCGCAGAACCAAACGTGGCAGAGAAATCACAAAAGCAGCGTGCGACCACCTTGGTATTAAATATAAATTGCAGAGCCAGCAAAATCAGGCGGATTCGGATGGTCTTTTTGAATAGCCCAATATGAAAATACAAGAAATTGCTCAGAAAAAATATGCTGGATTGATTACGCTTTTGGTTATTGCCTCGGTAATTGGCATCTATCATATCGCAACAACAGTGCTTATCGCCAAAGATGGTGTCTATTACATAGAGTTTGCCAAAAGTTTTCACAGCGGTTTTTCCAGGACAATAAGCGATAACAAGTTCGGCTATCCGTTGCTGATTTTTCTTGTTCACAAACTGTTAAATGTTTTTAGTTCGTCAAACTCAAATATAAGCTGGATAATATCAGCCCAAACAACCACTCTTCTTTGCAGAGTCTTAGCAATCGTTCCGCTGTATTTTATCGGCAAAAAAATAATCGGAGCCCAAAAAACATTCATCGCCCTGCTTATATTGCTGTTTCTGCCGGAAGCCGCTGAATTTGGCGCAGATACTTTGCGAGACTGGCCTTATATCTTTTTCATAAGCATGGCATTATTATTTTTGCTTTATGGAATAGAACGTGGAAAAATAATTTTCTTCGGATTGACAGGACTTATCTGCGGGCTTGGCTTTTTCATTAGGCCGGAGATTGCACAAATAGCACTCTACGGCGGACTTTGGGGAATAGCCAATATTATATGGCACAAGTTTGACATGAGCAGGCTTAGAACGGCAACTGCGTTATGTGTTATGAGTATATGTTTTATATTGCCATTGGGATTTTATGCATCTCATTCCGGCAAAGTAATACCGGATAAATTAAAAGCATTAGTTGCCAGTAAATCAGTAGAAGCAGATAATCATCAAAAAAACGATAAATCAAACGTACTAATTAGAGCTGGACTGTTTGATAACAAAATTCTAACAGCTATTGGGACATTTATTGAAAGACTCGGAAAGATGATGATGTGGTACTTTGTACCAATTCTTGGATTGGGAATCTATAGCAGGGTAAAACAAAATCAACTACACCGACTAGAAAAACTCTTCTACCCTGCCTTTGCATCACTTAGTTTGCTAATGCTTATAGCATTACACATTCAATACGGCTACATCAGCTCAAGGCATTGTCTCGGCATTATTGTTTTTACGATATTCTTTATACCGGCTGGCATGGAAAGCATAAGTAAACTATTTGCGGATAAATTCAGATGGCCCAAAGTACAAACCACGCAAACAATCCTGCTCATCGGCCTTGGGATATGTGCTAGCAGGCTTTGGGAACCTATCAGAATGGACAAACAATATTACCGTCAAGCTTCCAATTGGCTAAAGGAAAATACACAGGAAAACGATATTATATTTTCAGCAGAACCCAGAATATATTTTTACGCTGAAAGGCAAGGTGTTTTAAATATATATGGGCATATCCCAACTGAATGCAAATATGCAATAAGGTTTAATGAGAATGACAAAGAGATTGAATTTGACCGCCCCGTGAAATTGTTGACACAAATAAAAAGTAAGTCTTCGAAGAGCAAAAAAATTGATATCTTCGAAGTATTTTGATTGTCAAGTCCCCTTTTTCAACAACACCACCGGAATGGTCTTAACCAATATATAAAGATTGAGCCATAAACTGCGGCGCTGAATGTAAATATAGTCATATTTAATTTTGTGCGACGGGTGCAGATCGTAAGCACTTCTTATCTGTGCCAGCCCAGTCAGTCCAGGTTTAACCGCAAGCCTTAGTCCCTGCAAGGCTTTGTGATTATTGACTCTGAAACAATTCTCAGGCCGAGGACCAACAAGACTCATATCCCCTTTTAAAATATTAATAATCTGCGGAAGCTCATCTACCCGGGTCTTTCGCAGCAACCTTCCGACCTTAGTTATTCTCGGATCATTCTCCTGTGCCTCAATAAAACCATATTCTTTCTCCGAATCGTTAAGCATGCTTCTGAATTTATAGAGGATAAATTTCTTGCCGTCTTTGCCAACACGCTCCTGTTTGTAAAAGGCAGGCCCTTCGGAGCTTAACTTAACCATGATAGCAATCAGGATAAATACGGGAATAGCCGCGATAAACATCGCTGCGCTACCAAAAATATCAAGTGCCCTTATGAAGAACTCTTCTGTCTCGGTTTTTTTACCCAAAAAAGTCGCTAAAAACTTTAAAGAGTTTTCCTGCTCTATCTTTCCCGACAATAGCTCCGCATATATCTCTGGCTCAAAGTAAACCTCGACCTTTAGACGAAGCAACAATGAAATCAACAGATTGAGTTGGCTGTCATTCTGAATATGCTCACAGACCAGAATTTCATCAATATCTTTGTGCTTAAGAATCTCATCTATGGAATTAACACGTCTGACACTTAGCCTTGGTGATTTTTCAATCAACAAATTATCATTCTTGCTGCCAACAACAACTATTCTTTTCTTTACTCTGCCCCACAATCTGTATATGAAAGAGTTTGCAATGGCAATTACAGGGATACCGATAATTAGCGAGATTACAAACACACTTGATGGAAATGTTGTCCACTTGATCCTAAAGACATAAAGAAATGTAAATGCAAACAGTGTGCCTATGGCCATACCAATGCTTATGCTTTTAAAAATCTGCCAGTAGGCCTTAAATCTCTTTCGGAAAACTTTTGCAAAGGCAAATGCAAGAATATAAAGAAATGTCAATGCTGGAAATATCTGCTTAAATGGTGCAAAGCTGGTCTCAGGAATATCGAATCCGTATCTTAAATAGAACGCCAGAAGAAAAATAGCATTTATAAGTGCAATGTCCAGAAAAAAGATAAATACCTGTACCAGCAATCCTTTTTTACTCACCATTACATAATCCCTTTAAACACTTACTATTGATGCACTTTCGCTCTGAATCATTAAAATAGCCCCATTTATTAAAATATCTGGCAGCTGACAGCAAGTGGTATCGAAGCAATTTACTATTTTTATAAGAGCCTTTTTCATACTCATGAAAAACAGATACTTCCGGATAATACACCGTCCTGTAATGTTTATGTATTCTTCTGCTAAGG
>CAMDDF010000070.1 GCA_945890885.1 Candidatus Kuenenia stuttgartensis
ATTTTGCCGAGTTCAGTTTTTGAGCCGGTTGCCAGCACCTCCGCTAACGCCTGTCCTCTTGTAACCAGCGAGCCGGAGAAAACGATAGGTAAATCATCACCGCCTGGTTTTTGCAAAGAAACATTTCCCGTGCAGGATATTTTTCTTACGGGTACAGATTCTCCTGTCAATAGGGACTCGTCTGTTGAAAGATTCATGCTATGTCGAAGAACACTGTCGGCAGGAACACGGTCGCCTTCTGCGAGTATTATTATGTCGCCTTGTACAACCTGACGGCCTGCAATACGTTTCTGGTGGCCATCACGAATAACGAGTGCGCGTGGGCTTGATAAGTCACGAAGAGCTTCTAATGCACGCTCGGTTCGTCGCTCCTGTGAAATCGTAATACCCATCACAACAAAAACAAATCCGAGCAACATTAGAGCATCGGACAGTTCGCCAAGAAACATATAAAGGCAGCCTGCTGTTACAAGGAGCAGGAACATCGGTTCTTTTATAACCTCGAATGCAATAGCGAAAACGCTGCGGGGCTTGCTTGAAGGGAGTTCATTGTATCCATCTTCTTGCAGACGCTGATCGGCCTGGGATTCAGATAAGCCCTGAATATCTCGTAAGTCGAATATGTCCGCCATTGATAAACCCTTTTAGAATATTATCATATAATCGATAAACAATATAATTGTATCATTAGAAGTTATGCTAAGATACTGAAAATATAAAAAAAAAGCCTTGCGACTTTTAGAATCACAAGGCTTCAGTCTTTTAATTTTTATGTGGGCTAAATTTTGCCAACAATCAGCGATGCGTTATGTCCGCCAAATCCCAGCGAATTGCTCATAGCGTAATTTACCTTTGCCTGACGAGCTTCCTTTGGTACAAAGTCCAGCTTTGGATCGCATTCCTCGGCAACATTATCAAGATTGATAGTCGGCGGTATTACACTTTCGTGTATCGCTTTTACGCAGGCGATAAGCTCTACTCCGCCGCTGGCACCAAGAAGATGGCCAAGGCAGCTCTTTGTTGAACTTATGCATAGCTTGTAAGCGTGGTCGCCGAAGACATTTTTGATTGCTTTGGATTCGCCTTCATCGTTAAGTGAAGTGCTTGTTCCGTGAGCATTGATGTAGTCGATCTGTTCCCTGTTAAGGCCTGCTATATTTAAGGCCTCAACCATAGCTGATGATGCTCCTGAACCATCCGGCAACGGGGCGGTTATGTGGTAAGCGTCGCCCGTAGCACCGTATCCGAGGAACTCAGCGTAAATTCTTGCTCCGCGTTTCTTGGCGTGTTCATATTCCTCGAGAACCACAATGCCGGCTCCTTCAGACAGAACAAATCCGTCACGGTCGCGGTCAAAAGGCCTTGATGCAAGCGTAGGCTGATCGTTTCGTGTGCTTAAAGCTTTAAGCGAAGAAAATGACGCAAGCCCTATCGGGGTAAGTGCCGCTTCTGAACCGCCGGTAATCATAATGTCGCTTCTGCCGCCCATAATATTAAAATATGCTTCGCCGACAGAATGAGTTGCAGTCGCACAAGCGGTTACGATGCAGAAATTTGGCCCCTTGAGGCCGAACATCATCGAAATTATACCGCTGGCAGCATTTGCCATAAGCTTAGGAACGCAAAAAGGCGAAACCTTGCTTGGGCCTTTTTCGAGCAGCCGAGTGTGTTGTTCTTCTATTTCCTGAAGGCCGCCGATTCCAGTACCAACAATAACGCCAGTTCTGCGGCAGATTTCCTCATTATTGAATTCCAGGCCGGAATCCTTGATTGCCTGAACGGCAGAGCCGACAGCAAACTGAGAAAACCTGTCCATCCTTTTGCCTTCACGATGGTCAGCATATTTGGAGATATCAAAATTCTTGACTTCGCCGCCGATTTTAGTCGGGTATAAGCTGGTGTCGAAGGATTCTATGAGCGATATTCCGCTTTTGCCAGCGCAAAGAGCATCAAATAAATCGTGTCCCGACTCAGCAAGAGCGGTTACACAGCCTATCCCAGTGATGACAACACGTCGTTTGGTCATACTATTTTCTTATCTTTAAATTAATCTTTTTCTTTAGCGACTTTTACGATGTAATCAATAGCAGCACCGACGGTCTGAATCTTTTCAGCTTCTTCGTCTGGAATGCTTGTGTCGAATTCGTCTTCGAATTCCATTACCAACTCCACAGTGTCAAGCGAGTCAGCATTTAAGTCGTTGATAAAAGATGTTTCACGTCTGATCTCAGCCTTGTCAACACCCATCTGTTCGCTAACGATTTCGATAACTTTATTCTCTACTTCTTTCGGATTGATGGCCATTTCTGGAACCTCCTTGATTATTACTTGGTTAACTTTATTGTTTACAATCTTTTATGTTTATTTTACGTTTCTACGATACTCAAAAATTTTACGTTTGGGCGGTAATATAACCACATACAGCGGCAGTTTCAACCTTTTTTTCAAAAAACTTACATTGCCATTCCGCCATCGACGCAAAGCACCTGTCCGCTGATATATCCTGCGGCATCGCTTGCCAGAAATGCTACTGCTTTTGCCACGTCAGAAGGGGTGCCCAATTTCTTCATTGGAATCACTGCCATAGCGGCATCTTTGACTGCCTGGGGCAACATATCGGTCATTTCGGTCTGTATAAAGCCAGGGGCAATGCAGTTGGCTGTAATGCCTTTTTTGCCGACCTCACGAACAATCGACTTTGTCATTCCGATAAGTCCAGCCTTGCTTGCCGCGTAGTTTGTCGAGCCAGCCTGTCCCATTACACCAGCTATGGAGCTGATATTGATGATTCTGCCGTATTTATTGCGAATCATCGAACGGAGAACAGTTTTGCACGCCATAAACGCTGCACGAAGATTGACGTTCATCAGAATATCATAGTCCGGCTCGTCCATCTGCATCATCAGCTTGTCGCGTGTAATTCCGGCATTGTTGACCAGAATAGCGATTCCGCCGTGTTCTTCCGCGAGATTCTCAAGTGTTGATGTCAGTAAATCTGTTTTGGTGATATCGACGCATTTTGTTATTACGTCAAAGCCTGCTTCTTTGGCTGATTTTGCCATTTCGTCAAGCTGAGCCTGGTTGAGGTCAAGGCCCGCAACTTTATGGCCCTGTTTCAAGAGTTCCATAACAATCGCTTTTCCGATTCCCCTTGCCCCGCCTGTTACTACTGCTAATTTTTTTTCAGACATTTATTGCTCCTGTTATCTAAAATTACAAACCCGTTTATCCAATCAAATCTTTTAAAGACTGAGCATTACTTATATTATTGACTTTCGCTTTTCTATCTATTTTTTTCATAAGGCCTGTCAAAACTCTGCCGGGGCCAATTTCGTAAAAATCTGTAAAGCCGTCAGCGAGAAGTTTTTCCATACATTTTTGCCAAAGTATCGGCTCAACAAGCTGTTTTACAAGGCCTGTGCCGATTTGTTCGACTGAGGTGTAATATTGGGTGTCGATATTGGCGATTACTTTAATATTTTTCGGTGCATTCAAATTTGTCTGAGCAATAGCTTTAGCCAAGGCATCCGCCGCAGGCTTCATAATCGCGGAATGAAAGGCTCCCGCAACCGCCAGTGGAATAGCTTTGATGGCGTTATATTTCGGAGCAAGCTCTACCGCACGCTGACAGGCCTCAATTTCGCCGGTGATGACAATCTGGCCAGGACAATTGAAATTGGCTGGAACAAGGAGCTGTCCCTGTGCAGCTTCATTACAAAGAGCCTGTACCGTGTCTTCGTCAAGCCCTAAAATGCTTACCATTGAACCTCTGGAAGCATCTGCCGCTTCCTGCATCGCATGGCCGCGTTTGTGAACCAGCTTCAGACCATCTTCAAAGCTGATAACGCCAGCGGCATAAAGGGCGGTGTATTCGCCAAGGCTCAATCCCGCTGTTACCTGTGGAACCAAGCTTTTTGTTTTATTATTTTCACGGAGAACTTCGAGTATTGCGATAGAAGTAGTAAATATCGCAGGCTGAGAAACAGCAGTAGCGTTAAGCTGTTCCT
This sequence comes from Candidatus Kuenenia stuttgartensis, assembly GCA_945890885.1. Lineage (GTDB taxonomy): Bacteria > Planctomycetota > Phycisphaerae > Sedimentisphaerales > CAMDDF01 > CAMDDF01. Next base: position 4,008 of record CAMDDF010000070.1, read on the forward strand.
GATGCCCTTCAAAACAAAGTTTTCTCAGGTCGTATCCGAGAACATCGTTGGCTTTTTGAAATATTTTTTCTGCTGCGGGAAATTCAGCGGCAATGTCGGCACCCATCCCTGCGACCTGCGCCCCCTGACCCGGAAATAAAAACGCTGTATTCATAATTCCTTCCATAGAATTCATCTGAATCGGAGTTTAAAATTCTATAACATTGGCTCCCCAGGTTAAGCCGCCGCCGAATGCAACAAGAATGACAATATCGCCAGACTTGATTCTGCCTTGTCTTTTTGCCTCATCCATAGCAATAGGAATCGAAGCCGCTGAGGTATTTCCGTATTTTTCTATATTAATGAAAACTTTATCTTCGTCCAATCCAAGTCTTTTGGCGGATGATTCGATAATTCGTGCATTCATCTGATGCGGTATGAAAAGATCGACATCGCTGATGCTTAAATTGCACGCTGCAACGCTTTCTGTAACTATATCGACGATGTTGCGAACCGCAAGCTGATACACTTCTTTGCCGTTGATATTCATATAGATCATATCAGGATTGGCAAGCTCTCTGCTGACCGGATTTCTTGAACCATAGGCTTCGCACTTCAATGCTCCCCAGCCGCTGCCGTCAGAGATTGTTTTTGAATAAATAATGCCGCGTGCTTTTCCGGTGCCTCTTTGAACAATGGCAGCACCGGAGCCATCTCCGAAAAGGATACAGCTTCCACGATCTTTATAGTTAGTTATTTTGCTGAGCGTCTCGGCACCGATTACGAGAATGTTTTCGTATTTGCCTGATTTGATAAACTGTTCAGCGATGGAAAGCCCATATACAAATCCGCTGCAAGCTGCGCTGAGGTCAAATGCCCAAGCGTTTTTGGCACCTATTGCATCCTGAACAAAGCACGCCGTCGAAGGGAACACCATCTCAGGCGTTACCGTCGCAACGATAATCATATCAACCTGTTCCGGCGTAATGCCTGCGTCAGCAATTGCGTTTTTTGCCGCTTGAGCAGCCAGCGTGGCGGTGGATTCGTTATCCGCTGCGATTCGCCTTGTTTTAATGCCTGTTCTGGTGGTAATCCATTCGTCGTTGGTTTCGACGATCTTTGAAAGGTCGTCATTTGTCAACGTCTTTTTCGGAAGGTACGAACCTGTACCAGCGATAATCGGATTAAACGAACCGCTCTTATTATTCATCTGCAGACCTCACGTCTGATTTTGATAGATACTCGATAATATGTTCGTTGATATGCTCTTTGTGGTATTTCTTTGCTGCTAATATGGCACTTCTGATTGTACGGGCCTTACTTGAGCCGTGGCAAATCAACGCTGTTCCATTGATTCCAAGCAATGGGGCACCGCCGTATTCGTGATAATCGTATTTTTTGTAAATCTTTTTCATTACATGGCCAACTGGTATCGCCATAATCTTGTGATTTTCAATGAGTTCTTTTTTTATAGATTTGAACATGTAGCTGACAAGGGCCTCTGATAGCTTTAATACGACATTTCCGACATAGCCGTCGGTTACTATTACATCGCATTTTCCGCTGAAGATATCCCTGCCTTCGACATTGCCCACAAAGTTCATGTTTTTATCAGAACGAAGCAGTTCACGGGCTTTTTTGATTGTTTCATTGCCTTTTGCGTCTTCTTCGCCGATGCTCATAATGCCGATTCTCGGCTTTTCGATTCCGAAGTTATGGCGCGAATATAAACTTGCCATCACCGCATACTGGTAAAGATGAATCGGCTTGCAGCTTATATTTGCACCAACATCACAGAGTGTTAAAGGTCCTTCAAATGTCGGAAAAACAACCGAAATGCCGGGTCTGGTGACTCCTGGAAGATTTCGCATCCTCATCTGAAAGGCTGCAACGCAAGCGCCTGTATTGCCTGCGGAAATAACCGCGTCAACTTCGCCGCTTGCACCCATCTTGGCCATGACATCAATGGAATTGTTTCTCTTCGAACGAATTGCCTCGACGGGCTTCTCGTCCATTCCAATGACAGTTTCAGCGTTAATAACCTCTATGCACTTATAGTTATGAGTGTTCTTTTCGGATAGTTTGCTTGCGACCAAATCCTTGGGGCCGATAAGTATTAACACATCATCCTTGTCTAAGAGAGGCGCAGCTTCTACAGCACCAGCAATAATCTCGTCCGGTGCGTAGTCGCCTCCCATGGCGTCAATAGCTATCCGCATATGCTACTCTTTATCCTCATGCGAGAAGTCAAGCGTAATCTTGGGGTTTACGTAGCCGCAGTTGCCGCAGGCTGCATGGGGCAGCTTGGAAGTACTGCATTTGCTGCAAATAGAATAGTTTACAGGCTTTAGGGCGTTATGCGCTCTACGTGATCTGGTTCTTGATTTGCTAATTTTTTTTACTGGTAACATAATACAAACTCCAACATTTTTTTGCGTGCTTACAAGCACAAAAATTAAAATCCCACTATCCATTCCACGAAGGTAGCGGAAAGAGAGATTATAACATAACTTTTTCTGATTGCACAACTTTTTTGGTCAATATTTGAACGCCTGCAATGGCCAAAGGGGAAATAGATAGCCAATTTTCATGGTTTTGTCAAGAGAAAAGATATTAAGATATAAAATATATAAAATATCTTTGTTTTTTGCTGATATTATACCAAGTCAACTTATATAGTTGTGCTTTGTATCTTTCGCCACTTTGGGACTTGGTTTGATGGTATAAAAACGATAAACCTTGTTGCTATTCGGGTTGTGGGAATGTATAATCAGCCATCGTATTTTGTTAAATTGACCATATAATAGATAACGGTGCTTAAAAATAGTGAAATTTGAAGTTTATAGCGAAGGAACTCTGGCGGATAAATTTTCGCTGGACGGAGCATATCTTTTTGGTGCGGACGGTATCCCTTTCAGGGGAATGACCAAGGTCAGCTTTGAAAAAGGTATAATTACCTGCCAGAAAAAAAACAGCGATGCTGGCGGCCTTGCGATTATGTGGCCAATAAAGGGCTTCGGGAAAATTTTACTCCAGACAACACGCCTGCCGGAAAAGGATGGGTCTTATAACCTCAATGTCGAGCTTGCACGTGCAAAGCTGATGGAAATCGCTTTAAAACGCGAAGATTGGTCGTTCCTTGATGAAAGCAGCGAGAAAATCAAAACCATCAAGGATTTATTTGTCGATGCTCTTGAAAATGTCGACAATGGCCCCATAGCTTCGCTAATAGCCGATGAGTGCCTGAAAAAAGCGATGGTGGTAGCGGAACTTCTGGCCGCAAAAAACGCCGAGGTATTCCTCAAAGCTAAAATCAAGGCTGGCGGCTTCGCACGGCATTGTCTGGGATGTCAGCTTGACCCTTCACTGGTCGACGATAGCAGTTATATGTCAAAAATAACCGAAAGCTTCGGGTTTATATCCATTCCTATAAGGTGGGCGGATGTAGAGCCGACTGAGGATGATTTTAAATTTGAAGAGATGGATAAATGCTTTAAAGCCGTAGCAGGGAAAAAAATCGCTGTATCGATTGGGTCTGTGCTGAGTTTCGATAAAAAATCTTTGCCTCAATGGCTTGTTGTCGGCAAGGGCGGTTTTCCTCAAATAAGGGACCGTGCATATAAATTCGTCAATGAAGTTGTCGGCCGGTATAGTCCGAAAGTTCACGCATGGAAAGTGCTGGGCGGAATGAATGCGAATAATTATTTCGGTTTCAATTTTGAGCAGGTTCTTGAAATCAGCAGGGCGGCGGTTATGGCCGCCAGGGCTGTCGATACAAGATCGCTTAAAATCATCGATGTAATTTATCCATGGGGCGAATATTATGCCTGCACCGCAGATACGATCCCGCCGCTTGTTTATCTTGATATGATTATGCAAAGCGGCATCAACCCGGATGCTGTTGGGCTACAAATAAGATTCGGTGCCAACCAATACGGTATGCATCTGCGTGATTTGATGCAGGTTTCGGCGATGCTCGACCGGTTTGCTCCGCTGACAAAGCCCTTGCATATTACGGCGGTTGAAATTCCCGGCGGCATAGCAGTGGATGAAAAAGGTAATCATATCAACGGCAGCGGCATCTGGCGCGACAGTTGGAGTGATGAAATTCAGGGCAAATGGATAGAACAGTTCTATAAAATCGTTCTTGGAAAGTCGTTTATCAGCACCGTAACTTACGCAAGTTTTGCCGACAAAGATGGCTATGAGCTTGCAAATAGCGGACTGCTGACGGATAAACTGAAGAGCAAAAACGGATTTGAGGTTTTGAAAAAGCTTCAAAAACTTATAGTCTCAGCGAAATAAGCAAAAATGGCTTTGAAAAAAAATGGGGCTTTTGTAATTGCAGCAGCAATAGCGGTTTGTCTGACAGCCTTTTTTGCTGTGCAAACTCTGCGATGCGAGGCTTGCAGTGCAGATGGCCTTGTGTTGAAGTCAAAGATAAACGTCAATACGGCAAGCCTTGAATTATTGATGACGATTGACGGGATCGGCCCCGAAAGGGCCGCGAAAATAATAGAATGCCGTGAAACGTCGAAAAGGCCGTTTGAAAATTATAAGGATTTACAAAGAGTTCACGGAATCGGCCCCAAAACCGCTGAGAAGCTGAAAGATTATTTTGAATTTGATAAGTAAAATGGAGCAGTTATAAGATATGGCTGACTGGCAGATAAGCAGACCAACAGGACATTGCGACGGAAGCGGCAAAGAATTGCTGCCCGGCGAGGAATATTACGGTGCACTCATCGAAACAGACGAGGGACTCCAGCGGAAGGATTTTAGTGCCGAATACTGGCGCGCGAATAATCCGCAGGTGTATTGTCACTGGAAATCCGTTATGGTCAGTCAGGATGAGAAAAAGAAATTATTCATTGATGACGATATGCTGATGGCGTTTTTTGAGAGGCTTGCCAGCGAAACAGACCAGAACAAGATAGATTTCAGATTCGTTCTTATGCTGGTACTGATGCGAAAGAGGCTCCTGAAATATCTGGGCAGCAGAGTCGATAACGGGGTGGAAATATGGAAGCTTAAAAATATGCAAAGCAAAGACGAGGTGGAAGTTGTCAATCCTGCCTTGGCAGAAGATAAAATCGAGCAGTTGAGTGAACAAATCGGGCAGATAATGCAGGGAGAACTTGAATAGAATGTCTGAAAATAATTTTTTAGTTATTCTGGCTTCAATTTATTTACTTGCAAGTGTAATCTTTGCAATTCCTTTGGCGATTTCATTTGCTAAAATACAGAATAATTCTAAACGTAAATTTCGTAATTTTGTTCTTCTGCAAATCGTTTCCTTTATCGAATGCGTCGCTTTTGTATTTGGAATGGCAACACAGATTTTTACTATTTTGCTCGGCGTTGTATGGGGATTATTTTTAGGCAGACGGCTGAGAAAAAGGACTGATTGGAGAAAAGCATATAGGATTTCATTAGCTTTTTCCTTATTTTCCTGTTTGCCGACAGCGGTATTGAGCATAACGGTGCCTATAGTGAGGATGTTTCTGGGAGGAAATATCATAGACACGCAACAGGGGCTAGCTTTTGGGATACCTAGTTTTTTTCCGTGGCCATTGAATACGATTCTGGGCTTTTACTTTTTTCTTTTAATTGGAACATTGATACTTAAAACTGCCATTACAATTTCCGCAGTATATCAGTCTTTTAAATGCAAGAAACGCCGTTAATTAGGGGTCGAAAAATGGTTTACTTTAAGTCTTTTTTAATTATGTCGGCTTTTTTATTTTTAGCGGGTTGTGGTCAGCAGACTATGCTGGAAAGTTTTAAGGTATGCAGCTGCGACGATGGGTTTGAATTTCCGCAATCTTCTTATCAGCAGCAATCGTTTACTGTCAATGCTGATTGCAGGATAGAAATACCCGATGAGAAAATTAAAGAAACGTATAATTTGAAATTTTACTATGAGCCGATGTTCAATGTTTATATGCAGGCCGACCATGTGCTTCTTGGCAAAGCTGTCATCGCTGGCGGCAATGATGACCAGTATTGGCTGTGGATAAGACATAAAGAAGTTGATTCGTATTGGTTTGGAAGCTGGCAAAGCGGATGTATCGACAGCAGCACCAGCTTACCGATAAATCCATCGGTGATTTTAGAGGCGATGGGGCTATTGTATTGCCCGCAGGATTATAAAAAAGTAGAGTGCAGCTGTAATGCTTATGTATTCAGTGTCGCTTTAGCTGACGGTGGTGAGAAAAAACTCTGGTTCGATTGCTGCGATGACAAACTTGCCAAGATAGAGATTTTTGGTGCCAAAGGTAATCCTGTTGTACTCTGCACGATTAAAGATTATTTCAGTACCAGCGATGGTGCTAAATTGCCGGCCAAGCTGGAAATGACTGTTTATTCGGATTCCAGAGAAATCGCAAAGGCAACCATAAAATTCAAGCCCGAAAGTTTCAAGCTAAGGGAATATAGCGACGTATTCCGAAAAAGTTTTTTCGCTCAGTCTAAGCCTGATGGTGTCAAAAATGTGTATCAGATTCTCGATGACGGCAAGGTAGTGAAGATTAGCGGCGATTAAGAAGTTTTTCAACGGCTTCGATGGCTTTCTTTGTGGCACCCTGATTTCTGCGTATAACATCCTGGCCGTTATGTGCAATTTTCTCGGCGTATTGCGTATCCGTAAGGCATTTCTTTATTGCGTCATAAAGCTGATTTTCGTCCTGCACCTCAATTGCGCCATCGCCTGCAAGGAGGACTTCGACGGACTGTTTGAAATTGAACGTGTGCGGGCCGAAGATTGTTGTTTTGGCAAGGGCCGCGGATTCTATCATATCCGAGCCGCCCATTGGAACGAGACTTCTGCCGACGAATGATATTTTTGAAAGTGAATAGAATTTTCGCAAATCGCCCATCGTATCAACGAGTATGACCGAGTCAGCGGATTTGCTTTTTAGTTTGTCGTCAGCTTTATATCGGCTGTACCTGTCGGATGCAAAGCCCGCCTGTTCTATAATCGCAGCAACTTCGTCGAATCGTTCCGGCTTTCTCGGCACAACCGCAAGTCGCAGATTTTTGGTGATATTTTCGTCGATGATTTTTTTATAGACATCGAGCATTATTTTTTCTTCGCCCGGCCCGGTACCGCCAGCAACGATAAGGGTCTGATTCGAAATATTTAATTTGTCAGCGATAACATCTGCATCTGCGACGCTGTCGGCAACTTGTGCGGTATCATATTTTAATGAGCCAGTTGTGATAACATTTTCAGGTTCACAGCCGAGATAAATAAATCGCTGAGCGTATTCATCGGTCTGGGCAAGCACAAGCGTAAGGTTCCTGAATATCCTGCTGATGGGACGTTTTATTTTTTTGTATGACGGAAAACTTCTGTCGCTTATTCTGCCGTTGACGACCATGATAGGCACATTGGTGTCTTTACAGGTTTGGATGAAATTCGGCCAAAGTTCCAGCTCGACCAGTATGCAAAGCGCGGGTTTGATATTTTTGAAGGCCTTTTTTATTACGAATGAAAAATCAAATGGAAAGAAAAATACGCTATGTTTGTCTGCATACATGGCGGTTGCTCTTGCGTAGCCTGTGTCTGTTGTGGTGCTGATGGCGATGCTATATTGGGGCAGCTTATCCTGGAGGCCTTGTATGATGGATTTCGTGGAGTTGACTTCGCCCATGCTGACAGCGTGAATCCAGATGCATGGTTTGTCTGTTGATTTTAATTTGATTTTGCCGAATCGCTCTGCCCA
>CAMDDF010000071.1 GCA_945890885.1 Candidatus Kuenenia stuttgartensis
TGATATCATTTCTGAATATTTTTTGGCTTGGGCTAAAGGAAATTCGAAGCCTGATAAGTGATTTGGTGATGGTATTGTTTGTTATCTATGCGTTTACTGCGGCTATTTATGTTCAGGCGACGGGTACTTCAAATGAGGTCAACAACGCATCGATTGCTTTTGTGGACGAGGACAGTTCGGCTTTGTCCAAGGAACTGATGAATGCCTTCTATCCGCCGCGTTTTCAGGTGCCTGAAACGATTGCTTCTATAGAGGTCGAAGACTCGATGGATAAAGGTCGTTTCATGTTTGTTGTAGTTATCCCGCCCCAGTTAGAAAATGATCTTCTCGCTGGCCGACAACCGGATATTCAGTTGAACATTGATGCGACCGCCATGCAGCAGGCCGGTATTGGCGCAAACTACATCAAGAACATCATCAAAGACCGCCTCGAGAGCTTTCTTAGCCGTACAGATGTGTCGGCACCTGAGCCCATCAATCTTGTCATTCGCAAGATGTTCAACCCTAACGGAATATCCTCTTGGTTTACGAGTGTTGTGGCCATTATCAATCAGATAACGCTGCTGACAGTGGTTCTGACGGGTGCCGCCGTGATTCGCGAACGCGAGCATGGAACGCTTGAACACCTGCTTGTAATGCCGCTGACCGCGTTCGAAATTGCGATGGCGAAGGTTTGGGCCAACGGCCTTGTGATTCTCATTGCGACTGGGGTATCCCTCTTATTGGTTGTACAGATGGCGTTGAAGGTGCCGTTCGCCGGTTCGGTTGGCTTGTGGTTCTTTGGTGTCGTACTCTATCTGTTCTTCGCGACCGCGCTTGGGATATTCCTGGGAACGATTTCGCGGTCGATGGCGCAGTTCGCGCTTTTGATCATTCTTGTGATTCTTATGTTGATGCTTCTTTCAGGCGGGAATACACCTGTCGAGAGTCAACCGCAATGGCTTCAGTACATCACTTTTTTCCTGCCTTCACGGCATTTTGTCAGTTTTTCGCAGGTGATTATTTATCGCGGCGGCGGAATTAGTGCGGTCTGGTCTCAGTTTTTGGTGGTGGGTGCGATCGGTCTTGGATTCTTTGTGTACAGCCTGGTACTCTTCCGGAAATCAATCGCGGTGACGAAGTAAGCACCGCTGATTGTAAAGATCTAATAAAAGGACATTTAGGCAATACCCCAAACAACAAATGGGCGATACACCGCCTATATTCAAACAACAACTTATTAAATTCACTATAAAATCAACGATTAACCAGTCTAAACAAAGGGCGGGATAATGTCAAACCCCTTGGGGGACAATTATTGTTCGGGATGTTATTCTTCCAATAAGAGGTAGGCCCGTTACGCCACGTCAGCAGTTAGCACTTTTACGAATCTTTATTGCAGGCGTTGCTGTTTTTGCGTTCATATTTTCATTTTACTTTGGTCAGGTATATCAGCAAAAGATATACAAAAGCCTGTGATGTTATATTATACCAATTGCGGTACTTTACTCAACAGGGTCTTTCTTAACTTATCGGGGTCTTTGGCCTTGGCTATTGCGTCATCTTCGGAAATATATCCCTTTGACAGCATATCCATTATGGACTGGTCGAGCGACTGCATTCCGAGTTTCTTGCTTGTTTCCAGAATGTTATTAATTTCAAAAATTCTGTTTTCGCGGATGCAGTTTCTAACAGCTGGATTGCATAAAAGGATTTCCACGCACGCCACCATTCCGGGGCGGTCGATCCTTTTGCAGAGTGTTTGAGAAATTACTGCTTGCAATGTATTGGCGAGCATCGAACGAATCTGGTTCTGCTGGCCTGGAGGATAGATATCAATAATACGTTCGACGGTCTGTGCGGCGTTGACTGTGTGCAATGTAGAAAAAACAAGGTGGCCCGTTTCGGCGGCTGTGATAGTTGCGCTTGTTGTTTCAAGGTCGCGCATTTCGCCGACAAGAATAACATCGGGGTCCTGACGCAGCGAATGTTTCAGACCTGACGCAAACGATGGACAGTCCTGGCCGATTTCACGTTGTTCTATTACGCAAGCGTTGCTTATCATATCGTATTCTATCGGATCTTCGATGGTGATTATATGCTTAGCGGTATTTCTGTTTATCTGGTCAATCATCGATGCAAGGGTTGTGCTTTTGCCTGAACCGGTGGGGCCTGTAACAAGTACCAGACCTCTTGGCAGATTTGTGAGTTTTTTCACTACCTCCGGTAAACCCAGATTATCTATATGAGGAACCGTGGACTGGATAGCCCTGAATGCTATCGCTATGGAACATTTCTGGAAATGGGCGTTTACCCTGAATCGTGTGCCGTTTTCTATTGTCGTTGCAAAATCCGCATCGAGCTGCTTGGAAAGCGTGGCCATAACTCTTTCGCCGGCAAAACTCTGGAGCATTGTCCATGCGGTATCGTGCGATATATCGCCGTATTCTTTCATCATCACTAATTCGGTATTTTGCCTGATGATAGGAGGCATACCTGACACTATGTGTATATCCGAGCTGCCTGCCTGAGTGGCCTTTAATAATATTTCGCTAATTTCCATTTTTTCCCACCGTAATAAACATAAATTTTTTAATACGTTAATCTTTTTTCGGCCTAATAAGGGTTGGGCTTAATCTGGAAATTGGAATTTTTGCTTTAAAATAGCAATTTTTTTATAAGTATCTGCAATTTAGCATCTTGCAATGTCGGTAATTTTGTGGTCTAATCTTTGGCTGTATGTTCAAGAAAGTATCCATAATCGGTGATGGCGCAATGGGCACGGTGTGCGGCTTTATTCTGTGCGCAAATGGCGTTCAGGTAAGGCTTTGGGGCTATGATGCTACCCAGCTTGGCCAGATGGCTCAGGCAAGGGAAAATGTGCGTTTTATGCCTGGTTATAAATTTCCGGATGCTATGGAGCTTGTTGCCGATGATGCCAAAGCCATAAATGGTGCCCAATTATTGGTTTCGGCGGTGCCGTGCCAGTTTATGAGGAGTGTGTGGACTCGTTTAAAGCCATATGTGCCTATTGATATGCCAATAATATCGGTTGCCAAGGGCGTGGAAAACGGAACACTTCTTAGGCCTACTGAGATTCTTGCTGATGTTCTGGGCAGAAAAACCGGCTTTGGGGTGCTTTCCGGGCCTACAATTGCAGATGAATTAGCTCGTCAACTGCCTGCGACAGCCTGCGTGGCGTGCGACGACAATGAGATAGCGTGCCAAGTTCAGGAAACATTCAGCACAAGCTGGTTCAGGGTTTATACAAATACCGATGTTGTAGGTGTTGAATTGGCGGGGGCCATGAAAAATGTCATAGCTATCGCAGCCGGTGCCGCTGACGGCACAGGCTCGGGTGATAATGCAAAAGCGGCACTGCTTGCAAGAGGGCTTGCCGAAATTAAAAGACTTGGTCTTGCTATGGGTGCCAAAGATGAAACATTTGCAGGCCTTAGCGGCCTTGGAGACCTAGTTACCACATGCATTTCGCCGCTGGGCAGGAATCGCTCGTTTGGCGAACGTGTTGGCAGGGGAGCAACGGTTAAAGAAGCACTAGAAGCCACTAATTCGGTGGTCGAAGGTGTGGCCACGTGCAAATCGGTTATGGGGCTGGCCAGCAAATATAAAGTAGAAATGCCGATTTCCGAGGCAATATATGCGGTTCTGTTTGATGGTGTGTCGGTCAAAAAGGCAATTTCAGCCCTTATGACCCGAAAACTTAAATCGGAAGTTTGAATTATCTGACAGCATTGCTTTTTAGTACCCATCTTTAAATCCAAACTTGCCTATGCAGGACAATAGTGATATAATCCGCCTTTTGATTAAATTTGCAGGATTTAAGTATGTTAGTACAGGCCTTAAAGGCAAAAATTCACAGAGCAACAGTTACCGACAGCCATATCGAATATCCCGGCAGCATCGGCATTGACGCTGCGCTGCTTGAGGCGTGCGGCATAGCTGTTTACGAAAAGGTGCTTGTCGTTGATATTGATAATGGCGCAAGGTTGGAAACTTATGCTGTTCCAGAAGAAGCCAACAGCGGCAAAATCGTAATTCTTGGCGCAGCGGCAAGACTTGTTGATCCCGGCGATTTGATAATCATAATGAACTTCGGATTTTATACGCCTGATGAGCTTAAAAATCATAAGCCCAAAATCATCGTCCCTGACGAAAAGAACAGGATAAAAGAAATTTTAGATATTTAGGTTAGGGCATCAAATGCATCCGGAGCTTTTAAAAATCCCGTTTACTGAGCTTACAGTCAAGAGCTACGGCTTTATGATGGTAGTGGGATTTCTGACGGCGATTTATATTGTCCGCAGACTAAGCAAGCGGATGGGGCATGACCCTGAACATATCACCAATGTTGCGATTTATTCGCTTATCACAGGCATTATTGGCGCAAGAATTTTTTACGTCGTTCACTACTGGGATAATTTCAAAGACAGCCCGATAGAGGTTTTTTCCGTCTGGAAGGGTGGTCTTGAGCTATTGGGTGGTGTAATCAGTGCCATTTTGATGATTATTATTTATCTATGGGTAAAAAAACTGCCGATCCGTCGGTACCTCGATATTCTTGCGATAGGTTTGATGATAGCCCTTGCGTTTGGGAGAATCGGCTGCCTGCTCAATGGCTGTTGCCACGGTAAGCCGTGCAGTCAACCCTGGGCGATAACATTTCCGTATGCCTCCATTGCTTATGCAAGCCAGATTTATGCGGACCCAGCAAGGAACAGAGTTGAACCGTATTTTACGTTGCCTGATGAATTTTACAGAAATTATTTTGACCAGGATGGCCAAACCAGAAGGCTTCTGCTTGATGACTACCATCTTACACTTGAACAGAGACATAAGCTGATAATGCTGAAAAAGTATCGTTCTCTGCCGGTACATCCGACGCAGATTTATTCATCAATAAAAGGACTGCTGATTGCGATGGTTCTGTATCTGTTCTGGAAACGCGGCGTAAAGGCCCATGAAGGGTTAATTCCTTATCGGCGGATTTACAAAGCAGGCACTACATCAGCACTGATGCTTATACTTTACGGCCCAGCAAGATTTCTCATCGAGTTTTTTAGGGACGGTAATCCGTATGAAATCTGGCACTTGACGATTTCCCAGATTATGGGAGCCGGACTTTTTGTCTTAGGGCTATTCCTGATGCTTATCTTTACCCTGGTTAAAGACAGCGAATATCTGCCGGAAAAATAATTTTATCAATTTTTTTGCATCGGCTGTCTTGTGACTATGTAGTGGTATTTTTCAACCGCTTGCTTTTCGATGTAATCCATATATATGGGGAAATCCCTGACAGGCTCAATTGTTTTTCCGCCGCCGTTGGGATAGATGACGCGGAGAATTTTATTTGCCTCAAACTCTCTTGGTCTGATTGTGTATTTGAGCGAAAAGCCGTGTTTTGCAAGTACGTCGAGATTTGGTACCGGATATGGCAATGGTTCATCCTCGCAGATGCCGGGAATAAGTACCGGAGTAACGTAGCCATCGTCAATACCAATATCGGTGTTTTTCTTTATTGTAGTAGGGACGAAATTTCCTGTGAACCATTCACCTTGCACCATCCGGCCGGCTTCTATTGCGGTTTTCTTCGGCTGAATTTCAAGATGTATCATTTCTCTTTCAAGAGCAATGGTCATTGCGTTATTGTAGTTGTGCTTGGTATCTCTGAGGGCCTCGACGGCAAGTCTTGTGCCGAGAAGATTTGAATATTGGTCTTCCCACGAAAATGAGGAATTGAATTCCTCCTCAAAACCGCCAAAGTGTACCCCAAACCATGTGAGAATTTCGTGCCAGACCGTTCCGTTATATGCCAGATAAGGCCCTACGCTGAATGAAACTTCGTCGATTATCTTTGCCTGTTCATCTTTGCTCAGCGTATTCCAATTCGCGGGATAGGTAAACTTGAAATGATGATCAGATGATTCCATTGTGAAGGTAAATGAGAAATTTTCCTTGCCTGCGGTGAGAGTCTTATTGATTCTTTCTATAAGATATTTCGTAGCGTCGGCGTTGCCCCTAACGTGGTCGAGGTCTATATGACCTGCTTTGCATGTATAAACGATTCCGCCGTTTTCAAAGGGGCTTACAGTATAAGAGTGTCTGCCGAGATTATTTGGTTCCGCAAAGGGAACGCCGAAGGTCGGGGTCGGCAGACTTCCAAGGCGTACTTTTGGGCTAGTGAAGCCGCAGCCGCTAATTGTGAATATGAAAATTGAAACTGCAATAAATTTTCCGATAGTGTTTGATGTTTTCATTAGATACCAATTCAGTTCTGAGGATTATAGTTTTATAAATTCGGTACAATTACGTCCGACCCGTATTTTTCTATCGCCTGTTTTTTTATTGCAGCCATAATAGCAGGGAAGTGAATGGCTGGTTCAAGCCTTGAACCTTTTCCATCCGGGTAAATGATTCTCAACATAAGGTTTTTTTCCATTTCTCTTGGCTCAAGCTCAAATTTTATTGTAATTCCGTATTTGCTGAGGAAATCCATCGTAGGTGCAGGATAAGGTACAGGTTTGGTATCGGGGCAAATGCCCGGTACCAGCCACGGCGTGACAAATCCATCATCTACGCCTATATCAAAATTTCTCTTATTCATCACTACCCAAAAATAGTCATCTCCGCTGTACCACTTTTCGTGGATTTTCTTATTTGCAGTTCTGCCGATTTTTGGCGGTTGATTGCCCAGTTTTTTAAGCTCATCATGAAGAAGAATTGTCATAGCGTCATTGAAATTATGCTCGGTATCTCTCATTGCCCGTTCTGCAAGAATCGTCCCCAAAAGATCTGAATACTGGTCTTCCCACGAAAACGACGATATAGATTCCGAAAAGATACCATTTTTCTTATAGCCAAACCATGTGCTAATTTCGTGCCATGTGGTTGTTTTGAATGCGAAATATTGTCCAAGCCTGATTGATATATCTTTTGCGGCAGCTTCTTTGTCCGGCAGATTTTCCCAGTTTGACGGATATTTAAATGTTACGAAATACCACGAGGGGTCTATTACCTGGAACGAAAATTCTGTTTTATTATTCATTAGGTTTTCATATGTAAGGTTAGCTAAATACTCCGTACGGTCTGCTGCTTCACGTAAGTGTCCAAGATCAATGTATCCGCCTTTGCAGGTATATAACATGCCGTTCTTTTCGCCTGTTTCGCCGTATCGCCGATGCCTGCCTAAATCGTTGATATCTGTGAAATGCATTTCATTTATTGCTCCAAAATAGGAGCCATCCCGTGCGATAAACCCGGGATTATTAGTGCAGCCCGCAAACAAAGCCAGAAATAATAATGCCAATCCTAGAGCATTGCTTGAAACAATTTTAAACAGCTTGTCATTCATACGAACTTTCTCTGGGCATGGAAATGTTGCTTTGCCTTTTTCGATTGTCTGATGAGGATTCTTTTGGGTATCCCTGAGGTCTGTGATTTCAAATTCCAGTACCCCAGTGGTTGGCCCCTGTATCTGGACTTTATCGCCAATAGATATTGGGCTTGCCTGTATTGATGCGTATGCCACGCCGATATTGGGATAATAATTTATTATTTTTCCGATAGCAACTTTCATTTCCGTTGCGATTGAACCTTCGGTTTGGGCGTAATCGCTGTCGGCAGGTGCGCCAAGATAAAAGCCTGTCGAAAAGCCCCTGTTGTAAACCTTCTTCAATTCGTCCATCAAGCGTTCCTTGAACTTATCGTCAAAACAGCCAGCCTTGATTGAATCTATTGCCTGCCGATAAACCGAAGTTACGGTTTTAATGTATTCTGGCGAGCGTGAGCGGCCCTCAATTTTGAAGCAGTCTATGCCAGCTTCGATGAGTTTATCGAGTATCGGCAACGCGCACAGGTCTTTGGGGCTCATAACATAGCCTTGGCCGACTGTCATTTCCTTTTCGTCTTCGATATCCCAAATTTTATATTCCCGCCGACACGGCTGATAACAGTTGCCGCGATTGGCTGATGCTCCGAAAAGATGCTCGGACATATAACATCTGCCGGAAACGGATATACACATCGCACCGTGAACAAAGGTTTCGATTTCAATCGGGCTTTGGTCTTTTATAGCTTTTATCTGTTTAAGATTAAGTTCACGAGCAAGAACAACACGCTCTGCGCCGAGCGATGCGAAAAATTTAACAGCCTCGATATTTGAGATGTTGGCTTGCGTTGAAATATGTATTGGGATATTACGCTGCCTTGCTTTTTGAATAACCGCAAAGTCTGAACATATAATCGCATCCGCATTTGCGGCTTTTATTGTATCAAGCAGCTCGTCGAGGAGGGCCAATTCTTCATCGTAAACAATAGTGTTCAGCGTAATATAGGCCTTAACGCTGCTTTCGTGAGCCTTTTTCACGATATCAGACAACGCTTTCGGCTCAATCCCCTTTGAATTGTTCCGCATATTAAGCGTTCCAAGCCCGAAATATACAGCATCTGCGCCAGCTTGTATTGCAGCTGTCAAAGATGTTTCATCACGAACTGGAGCGAGTAACTCACACATAAAAATCTATCTATCAATTATTAACCAAAGTAACCGGAGCGATTTTCTCGAGCGGTTCTTTCAATACTTTCGCGTCGCCTGTAACAATAATTATCATTTTATCCGGATTTATCGTCTTAGCAACCAGATTTTTGCAGTCATCAATTGTAGTATTCCGCACCGAATGCAGCAGTCTGTCGAGATAATCGTCGCCTAAGTTTTCTGATTTAATGAGCCATAAATCCTGTGCGACCTGTTGGGGAGTTTCGCGATTGATTATAAAATTCCCTGCGATGTACGCTTTGCTTTGTGCAAGCTCTGCATCTGTAGGCGGAACAGTTTTCAAAAGTTTTATTTCGTCCAGCAGAGCCTTTACCGCCTCAACTGCTGAATCGGTCTTGCTGAAAGTCGATATTTTAAATTCGCCTGCCAGATTGTTAGATGTATATCCGCCATATACGCCGTAGGTCAGCCCCTTTTCGATGCGGATGGATTTATTTAGTCTGCTGTTGAATCCCCAGCCGAAATAATCCGAAACTATCCTGCTTGTAAAATATTCCGGCTGAACTTTTCTTGTGATGCCGAGTTGCCCGATGCGTATCTGACTTTGCAGACTGCCTGGATTATCAATAAGATAAATATGCGTTGGCTCATTGTGGTCAGGGACTTTTTCAATTATTTTTTCTCTGTTTATCCATATCAACTCCCATTTCCCTAAATTTTTCTCGGCAAGGGCAAAGGCTTTATCTTTATCTATGTCGCCTGCAAATATCAGCGTTGCAGCATTTGATTGACCAAAACTTTCCCACCATTGTTTACATATCTCGGCGGAGAGTTTATTAACATCTTCGACTTCGCCGGTAGCGGTTCTGCTGTATGGGTGATTGCCGTAAAGCTGTTTGCGGAATTGTTTATCTGCGATATATTCCGGCGATTGGGCCTGTATCGCCAGATTTGTTAATACCTTTTCCTTTTGCTTGTCAAACTCGATTTCCGGAAAAGTCGGATTCAAGACCACCTCAGCCATCAGCTCTATAGCGTTTTCGATTCTGTCTGAAACACAGCTTATTGCGACGCTGCTTGTATCAATTCCACCGGATGTGCTGAGCGATATTGCCTGGCTGTCAAGTGCCTCTGCCAATTCCGTTGCTGAATATTTCTTTGTTCCTTTATCAAGCAGGCTCATTGCCATTGAACATTGGCCCGGAATCTCATCCCTTATAGCACCGAAAGTTATGCCAAGCTGAACACTGATAAATGGTACCTCTTTATTCGGCACGACCAGAACGGTTAATCCGTTCTTAAGTGTTTTGCTGAAAGTTGTCGGCTTGATGCTGCTGATATTTGGCTTTGCCAGCGGCGCTGATGCCGGATAATCGGCAGGGCGAACGCTGTTTCCTCTGCCGGGTTTTGGCGATTCGGTTTCCTTTACGGTGGTGATGTTCGCATCTTCCTGGCTGGAATTTTTGCTGAACACCGGGCCAGTGATATTCTGCTCGATATAAACATGATAAACTCTGTTGGGGTCTAAATATTTCTTTGCAACATTCTGCAAATCTTCAGCGGTTGCTTTCTTAATGTCATTGATAATGGTATTGACGGCATTTGTATCGCCTAAATCGATAGTTGCGTATCCAAGAGCTCTGGCTTTATTCTCTATTTCAAGATTTTGCGTAACGGTATCGCGAAGCATTTGATTTTTTGCCTTTTCAAGCTCCTTTTCGCTAACCGGCTTAGACCGTAATTGTGCGACCTGCATCTCAAGCAGCTTGATTATTTCATTTGAATCACTTCCCATCGGAGGTAAAACCGCCGCCACTCCGAAAATACCCGCTTGCTGAAGTGAATATGTACCAGCTTCTGCCGCAACCGCCATACGTTTCTGGTCAACCAGGTCATTGTATACCCTACTTGAGTTGCCGGAACCTAATATAATCGAAAGCAAATCAAGCGAGACTGTGTCCTTGCTTGAGGCCGGCACCGTCAGCCAGCCTACGCCCGCAACAGGAGCAGGGGCCTTTTCGCCCTTGATTCTTATCTCGGTAGGTTTTTCAATATAAGGCTCTTTTGCTGATATCTCTTGAGGTTTTACATTTGATTCTATCCAGCCGAAATATTTTTCAGCAAGTTTCTGTGCATCCTGATGTTTAATCGCTCCGACGATTATCAGCATCGCATTTTCCGGCCCGTAATATTTCTGCCAGAACTCACGAAGTTCTTTGACTGAAGCAGCCCGCAAGTGAGATATCTGTCCGATAGGTGTCCATCTATATGGATAAACCTTGAATATATTGGCGAACAGCTTTTCCCATGCTGTGCCGTATGGTTCATTTAGTTTTGACCGCAATTCTTCTTCGACAACTTTTCGCTCAGTGTCGAAATAGTCCTGCGTAATCTTCAAAAAAGCCATTCGCTCGGCTTCAAGCCATAACGCAACATCAAGCTGATCGCTCGGCAATGTTTCAAGGTAAACCGTTCTGTCGAAACTTGTATAGCCATTCGCATTTCCGCCAACAGAGCGAATTATGCTGAAATGTTCTTCTGGGCCGAGTCTGTCTGTGCCTCTAAACATCATATGCTCGAACATATGAGCAAAGCCCTGACGATTTGGGTCTTCGTTTTTACTGCCGACGTTGTACCATATCTGCACTGCGACGATGGGGCAGGAAAAATCTTCAAGCGTTATAACGGTAAGCCCGTTATCTAGTTCTGTTTTTTGATAATCAAAAAGTTTATTATCGCTTGCATTTGAAACAGATACAAACGCCAGCAAAATTAAAACTGTTAATACCGATCTACGCATAAAAAACTCCCAGCTACTATAAAATAAAAACTAAATTTTTCCTGTCCAAAGGTACATCAAATCCGGCGTTGTCATTTCGATGATTTGATTCTTGCTGATATTTAAGACCGATTCACTCTTGGCCCCAATGAAATCTGATATGCTAAATGGCTTTGTGTATTCAACGACACTTGCATTTTCAATGCCCGCTGCTTTTATTGTTGCTGCCACTGCTGTTTCAAAATAACCTATATCATCTATCAGGCCTTTTTGCATAGCCTCCTGAGCGAAATATATACTTCCATCGGCAAGGGTGGTAACCTCATCAGTTGAAAGATTTTTCCTGCCATCAACGACAAGCTGTACGAATCGTGAGTATGCAGGTTCGACGAGTTTATTCATAAGGTAAGCTTTTTCTTCTA
>CAMDDF010000072.1 GCA_945890885.1 Candidatus Kuenenia stuttgartensis
TTAATCATTGTTGGCTTGCCAACGGTAGCCTTGGCTTTTTCAAGTGCCTTTTCGAACGTGGCCATATCGTTGCCGTCGCCGCCAACTTCGATTACGTTCCAGCCGTATGACTCATATCTTTTTTTAACATCTTCGGTGAATGACAAATCTGTTTCGCCGTCGATTGTAATATGGTTATCATCATAAATAACGATAAGATTGTCCAGCCCAAGGTGGCCAGCCAGCGAACTTGCCTCGCCGGAAACACCCTCTTGCAGACAGCCATCGCCGCAAATTGTGTAAATTTTATAATCGAACGGCTTGAATTCGGGCTTGTTATAGCACGCCGCCAGATATTTCTGGGCGATTGCCATGCCGACAGTATTTGCGATACCCTGTCCCAATGGGCCAGTTGTAGCTTCAACACCTGTGGTGTGACCAAATTCCGGATGGCCGGGGGTCTTACTGCCCCACTGGCGGAAACTCTTTAGCTCATCAAGGGTTACATCTTCAAAGCCCGTCAAGTACAGCATCGAATAAAGCAGCATCGAACCGTGACCCGCTGAAAGTACGAACCTGTCTCTGCCAAGCCACGCTGGATTCGCGGGGCTAAAGCGAAGATGTTTCATCCACAACGTAAAGGCCGCTGAAGCCATACCCATCGGCATACCCGGATGGCCCGAATTTGCCTTTTGAACGCCGTCCATCGACAAAAATCGAACGGTTTGCACACACAATTGCTCAAGTTCCGATAAACCTTGATTTTTCATAGCTAATTCCATTTCAAAAATCCTCTATTATTAGGTTATTCCATAACAAAAACAACAATCCAGCAAGATAACTATTTTTGCCGTCTTTAGCAAGTTTTTTTTAAGCAGTAAATCCGGCCGGTGAGACCAGTGAGGCCATCAATTTCTATTTAATATAAACTTTTCAAAACCTTCCTTATAGATAGGATTTGATGGTCTCACTGGTCGCAGTGGCCACACTTTCGATATAGTGGATTCGGAATTCTAGCTATACATCAGTTAATCTTCCTGATATGGATGTTATCGAAGCCTGCTTTTACATGGCCAATAAGTTTAAGGCCTATGCCGCCAACGACTGGGTTGGCAATCGATAATTCAATCGGTTCGGAATCGTTAATTATCACGGCGATTCTGTCTGCCTGGCATTTTAATACTATGTCGTTAAATTTTTCGTCTTTCCATACGAATTTAAATTCCGTCAAGATATTCTCTAGTGATTTAGATTTTCGTACGATGGAGCCGTTGCCCGCTTCGGGAATCAAACGGAGTAGAAAATAATTTTCCGCATCGGTCAGGCCAAAACATATTTCCATTTTCGCCTGCGAATCCGATTGAATCAATTTTGCGGATAAATTCAGATAGTAATCCTGCCAACTATCATCAGGATAAACTATCATCGCGCTATCATCTGAAATGCCTGTAAGGATATTATCTTCAAGACATACCTGCGGATTTTCTGCGTTGACGTTCCATTGGCCATTGATTATTTCCCAGCTTGCAAAGTTGCCCTGATCACAGCCGTCGAAGCCTTCATAGAATATATTTGAAAAAACTGTCGCGTCGCCCTCTGGCGTAGTTGCGGTACTTGATGTCAATCTTACCTCAAGCAGCGAGATGTGGTCGCTATGGTTTGAAAGTTTTAGCGAATGCGTGCCTTTTTTCAGGTCAATATCGAAACCCCTTACCCAGTGCCATTTGTTGTATATCGGGTCATTTCCGAGAATGGCTTTATCTATATCGTCAATCTGCACGAAGACAGCATTTGCACAGACATCGAACCACAGGCAGTTTGCCCATATCGTAAACCTTCCATCTTCAGGTACATAAAATTTATAATCCGCTGACCCACCTGCTTCGCCTCGCCAGCCCCGACCAATTTTTGGCGCGATGCGCAGACCCTTTCTGCCATCATCGCCAACAAATGTGATCTCGCAAGGCCAGACTATCGAGACAGGTTTTGCCAGATCAATGCCGATGCTGAATATATCCGAATCCGCGGGGCGTATGGCCGACAGGCTGTAAATGATCACAGCGGCAATTATCAAAAATGATGCGATTGTTTTTTTAAACTTCATTTTTATTTTCTCCATATAGCTGATTAGCCGAATTGATTAAAGCAAGCACGAGAATGAAAATTATCAGATTGCCGTTATAATGAACAGATGAAAAAATATTACTCATGCACGCACCAATAAAGCCAGCGGCATTGGCAAGTTGGGTGTTATTGTTCAGGGTGAGACATTTTTTTCCGTAATGAAGTATTATCCAGCAGAAACAAAATAGCCCAATCAACCCAGTTTCAGCAGTAACGGCCAAAAAACCGTTCTGGTCAAATGGTTTGAGGGTGTTTAATTTAGGGAGGCGATAGTAAAATTCGCTTCGATGGTCATTAACACAGCCAGCACCGGTTCCTGTTATAGTTTTTTCCAAAAGTAAATTTATCTGTGCCTGCCATTCGATATACCGCTGACTTAGGTTAATATTATCTTTTTCGGCAAGCTGAAAATCGCCAGTAATATTATTTATGTCAGCGGCAAATAAAATCGAGAGCGAAACAGCGACAATCAATATTGTCAGCAATATCTTTATCAGAGATGGCATTGAAAGTATCATCGGAATTATTATGCCTGTTGAAATAGCGAAGATGACACCGATTGACCCTGATGTAAATAAACTTACAGTGAGCAGGAGATATGCGGAAAATATTTTGATTTTGCTATGCGAGTTCAGAAGATGCAGGCACGCCATCGGGACGATGATTCCGATATATGTTCCATATTTATATGCGTTTTCGTGGAATCCGAATCGTGCATCTTCAAGAATAAACCGAAAGAAGAAACAGCCCGCAACACTTATCACCGCCGCAATCACAATAGCAATATAGATACTCGCAAGGTTTTTTCTTGTTGAAGTGCCAATGCTGAAAAGGAAAAATCCGCCGACCATAACAAGGCATAGCTTGATGGTATAATTTAATGATCTGCCAAAACTTTGAGCCTGTGCCATTGACAGTATGCTAATTATAAGGTAAGCGAAAATGCTGATATACGGCAAATGATTTTTAATTTTTTGACGGTTCAGGCTATTGAAAATATATGCCGGCAAAATTACAATGGCTGTAAGGCATAACATATTGGCTGGATTGGTCAATTGCCATATTTTGCTGTTATCGAACGGCCAGAAGTGAAATGCCGAAGTGACTATCGCTAGAATTGACAGGCGGCAAAATAAATTTTCCGGTAATTTTTTATTTATATCAATCGTGTTCATAATCGCTGCTATATTCCTTTCAATGTTAGAATGGTAAAAACGACGGCAAAGATAACTGCGGATAGCTGACGGACTTTTGCTTTTTCAAATATTTCACACGTGAACAAAAACATCAGTGCGACAAATATCAGTTTGCCAAGAACGGCAAAGTTGTATTCATAACCATAGCAATAGAATTTCAGCAGCATAAAAAACAGGATGAGCATTTGTGCCGCGATTAAAATTGTCGAAATGATGATAATTAACGGAAGATTTTCGCAATACGATGGATTTTTTATTTGGCCTTTAATTTTCGATACAGCATGCAATATCGCAAGCAAAAGGAGAATTATAACGCTAAAAGGAACAGATATTTCAATAACCCACAGCGGCATAATGAAATGCTTTAATGAAAAAGGCTCAGTTAAAATCATAAAAAGATAAAAGGCAGTAAGTCTTTGAAATAATTGCATTCGGGAATTTTTGATATTTAAGGCTGTAAAGCAGGCACCTACCAAGAGGATATAAGGCTTCGTGATTCTATCGTGCTTCAAGTAGAGATATGATATTGCAGCAACAAGTATGATTATCGGCGTTAGGATGTTTGAAATTATTTGAGTTGTTTTCATATTTGATTCCTGACAGAAAGTGATGCGAGTTTTATTTTAAGAATCACAAAAAGGATAGCTACCTTAATTGTTTTGGAAATTACAAATGCCCAGGCGATGGCGGTAAATCCGAGAGGTTCAATCAGCAGGACAGCAAGAGCTATGTCGATAAATACGCAAACGATGCCCCATTTTACAGGTGTTTTTGTGTCGGACATAGCGAAGAAAGAATAAACAATCAGGCCTTCAATAGACAATGCCGCGAGGCCGACAGCGTACACAAATAAAGCATCCGATGTTCCAGCGGTCGATATAGCAGAGAATCTTCCGTGCTGAAAAAGCATTTCGACAACAGCCCTACTAAAAAATATAAGTGCAAATGATGCAGGCAACGAAATACATAGAATAAGCGTTAATGCTTTTGCAAATAATTTTTTGAAATCGTACCATTTTTCCTGGCTTGCAAGATGACAAAGCTGGGAATAGACGACGGTCATAATCGCAACGGGCCCGATGAGGATTATCGCATCGATTATTTTTTTTGAATAGCCCAGATATGAAACGCTGCCGGTATCAAGCGTGGAAGCAAGCATATTGTCGATGATACCGCTGATGTGCGAAAAGATGATGCCTATGGCTATCGGCGACATAAGACGCAATACATCATTGAAATCTTTGCCGGCATAGGAATTTTTAATAAATATCTTTTCCGGAACGCAGTAAAATTGAGTGCTAAATAATAGTGCAGAGCCTATCACCAAAATAGCAGCCACAGCATAAATCCCAATAAATGGAGCCAAAGCTATAATTCCAGCAACAATGAAGATTTTCATGGCTGCTTCTGAAACAGCAGCTTTGATAAATTTCTTATATGAGTTCAACACCGTCTGGGTTATCATAGAGAGACTGAGAAAAAAAATAGCAGGCGATAAAAAACGCAATATCTTTGAAGTGATAACGAATTTATTGCCTTTAAAACCAGGCAGGAGAATCGCTGTGAAAAAATCCGAAAATACAAACAATGCGATGCAAAGTATCAAAATAATCGAAACGGCAAAGATAAATATTTTCCTGAGAAGATTTGAAGCGGCCCCGCTTTGCTCATGAATTGCTCTGCTTAAAATCGGCAAAAGCGACGGATATATCAATTCTCTGACTATAAAAGCAGCGGATAACACAATCCCCATCGAGGCAAAATAAACATCGGATTCAACATCTGTGCCGAAAAAATGCGCAATGACAATCTTCTCAGCGAAGCCAAAAACTTTCGCGATTATTGTAATAACCGAAAGACTTATCACAATTCGACCAAGCTGAAGATAGCTACTTTTTTTATAATCTGTATTTGGTGTCAGCGAAGATTTCAATTTGTCC
This sequence comes from Candidatus Kuenenia stuttgartensis, assembly GCA_945890885.1. Lineage (GTDB taxonomy): Bacteria > Planctomycetota > Phycisphaerae > Sedimentisphaerales > CAMDDF01 > CAMDDF01. The sequence continues at coordinate 5,240 of CAMDDF010000072.1, forward strand.
TGTTCTTTCCATGCTAAACAGTAAAGTTCGATAGTTTTCAGTCAGCTTAGCTATCTGCTCATCAAGCTTGTGATTATCCTTGATATACTCATAAGCTTTTTCGGTTAAAGTTTTCTGTATGTCGCTGTTGGCGATAATTCTGTCTATCTGTAACGCAAGTTCCGCACTATTTGGACGGATCAAAATTCCTCTGCCGTTTTTCAGCAGCTCCCTGTTGCCCATTACATCTGTTGCAATCACAGGACGCTTTCTGCTCATCGCTTCAAGCAGAAAATAAGGCTGAGCCTCCGCTGATGAACATAAAACCGTAATATCAGAAATATCGTAGATAGCAGCCATATCCGAAAAATGGCCAAGAAGCCTGATTTTTTTATTTAAGTATTTTTGGGCGATGTATTGTTGCATTTCATATTTAAGGTCGCCGTCGCCTGCTACAAGAAAAATACAATTGCTTTTGACAAGTTCTGCCGCTTTGATAAAAATGAACAGCCCCTTATAATTCACAAGTCTGCAAGCAGTAGTGATAACAAAAGCATTTTCTGGAATACCAAGCTGAGTCTTAATTTGGTTGCGGCGGTTTGCATCGACATTGAGATTGGCTGGGCAGGCAACACCATTATTGATAAGCACACATTTTTGAGACGGATAGATCCCCATTTCAACAGCAATATCAATCTCTGCAATTGAAACAGCAACATATTTTGTGGTGATGGGCGCAAGAGTTTTTTCGATATAATAGAAAAACTTTTTCGTAATAAAGTTGCCGCATCGCAGAAAAGCCAGGCAATGCGAGCTATGTATCCGCACATCAACTCCCGCAAAAAATGCTCCGACTCTGCCGATTGCGCCAGCTTTGGAACAATGCGTGTGGACGATATCGAATCGATTTTTAATCATAAGATACAGAATAATGATAAAGCTGTAAAAATCCTTAATCGGATTGATATTTCTATGCATCGGGATAAGGTAAATCTTTACGCCTGCGAGGCTAAGTTTTTTCAGTTTGCTCTGGGTATCGGGGCAGGCTCTGCCTATCGAACAAATCAGGCTGACATCGAAACCATTTTTGACAAGCCCCGGCAGTACGCCGCACATATACGTCGCCAGCCCGCCAACAAAACCTTCGACAACATGAGCTATTTTAATTTTATTATCACGCATCGTTGGTATCCATAAAAAGTTTCGCCAATTGCTGAGCATTTTTTTGCAGGTCAAAATGGTACTTCAATAATTCATAAGCATTTTCCGAAAGTTTAGCAGACATTACCTTGTCTTCAATCAGTTTCAATATGGCCTCAAGAAGTTGAGCAGTATTCGACGGCGCGACCAGCAACCCTGTATGATTATCTTTCACTGCTTCGGTTATGCCGCCGACACAAGAAGCTATCACCGGCGTACCAACGCTGAACGCCTCAAGAATTATGTTGGGTATGCCATCCCTGTCGCCATTTGAATCTACAATTGACGGCACAACCAAAATATCAGAATCGGATAACAGTTTCATAAGTCGACGATGCTCAACCCAGCCGAGCATTTTTATATTTTTCTCAAGATGATTTTCTTTGATAAGATGATTGAGATTATTGCTCTCTGGGCCAGAGCCAGCGATTATCAGTTTGGCTGATGGGTACTTATTAACAACCGAGCCGAAACTTTTTATGAGTACGTTAAAGCCTTTCTTCTCTACCAGCCTTGCCGTTGCGGTAATCAGCGGACTCGGATTGCATCGACAGTTATTGACTTTGCCTCTTGATAATTCTATGCCGTGATAGTTCAAATATAATTTACTGTGATATTGCTTAAGCAGTTTTGTCTTTAAATATTCAAGCCCGTCGCTAGTACAGCAAACCGTAAACATTGAATGTTTGATTTTTAAATTTGCTGCGCCATGCTCGACAAAAATATCTCTTGAGTGTGCGGAGATGCTGAATTTTTTGCGGGATAATTTAGCAACCGCCAAGCCGATGCACGCAGGCCAACTTAGAAAGCCGCTGTGGATATGATTGATATTCAGCCTTTCAACGATACTGCTGAAATAAAATATCGTATGCATATTGCAAGCGATGACGGTTGCCTCCCTTGGGCAGGCAAAGAGGAATTTAACAAATAATATCAAAAGCCTCAACAGCGACAATGGATGCCTGATTGCAAATCGGAACGTCTCAAATAATGAAAAGTTCGGCCTGTAGAAAGCTTTGCTTTGCGATGGGCCATTGGTGCCATTATATCCTGCCGCAAATATCGTAATATCAAAACCTGATTCTTGCAGTGCCTTAATCTGCCGCTCTATAAATGTTTCGCTTCGACAGGGATATGTTGTCAGTATGTAAGCTATTTTCAACATATCGTAACCTTTCGATTATGATATGTGCCATAAACCCGTTTATAAAATAATACTGTTTGGCGGGCACATTTTTGCCAGTTGAATTTTGCAACTTCGGCGGAGGCATTGTCAATTTGCCTGCGTCTCAATTTTTCATTTGCAATAAGATTCCATATCGATTCAGCCATCTGCTCAACATTTTCCGGATTTAATATGCTAAATGTTTCTTGGCCCAATTCCTGCAATATCCCAATGTTTGAAGCTGCGGTCGGTGTGCCGCATCGCATAGCTTCAAGCGGCCCAAAGCCAAAACCTTCAACCAGCGACGGAAAAACAAAAACATCCGCCTGAGCATAAACAAGCGGCAGATCCTCACGCTCTATATAGCCCGTTAGAATCACGTCATCGCAATGGGCAGATTTTATCTGATCGAGTAGTTTTTGACTTTTCCAGTTTCTTTGTCCTGCCAGAACGAGCTTATGCTTAATCCCCTTTTTCTTTAATGTCTCGTATACTTTGAGCAAATTAGTTAAATTTTTCTTAGGCTCAATATTTCCAACGTAAAGGATATATTTGTCCGGCAGATTATATTTATCTTTAATTGCTTTTGCGGCCAATCGCCCTGGTTCGTGGCGGAATATCGTGTCGATGCCAGAATAAATAATTTCAATTTTCGGCATGGCAGATTTAAATCTTTCCCTAATACTATTGGCTGTATATCGGGACGGCACAATTATTCCATTAGCTTTATTTATGGTTCTCCGCAAAAAAATATTATAATAAACAGCATTTGCAACTTTGCACATTTGCGGATTATCAATTGCTATCGTGTCATGAATCGTTACAACATAAGGAATATTCAGCGACCAACTGGGGCAGATATAGTGGGGACAGTGCAGCAAATCAATTTTTTCGCGAGACAAAATTACAGGCAGCACAGTATGTTCCCAGGCTATTCGACGCAACCTTGTATTAAGCCCGCATAAATTGTTAATGATTAAATTTTCATAACGGCCTACATATTTTTCTACCAGCGCAGGCGCATTTGCGAAAACGACATAGGTATTGTTCTGCTCATATTGACATAGCGCTTTCAGCAGGCCAAGCGAGTAATATTCAACTCCCGATATATACTTATCTGATGTATGAAAATTAAACCCTATTCGCATTTTTGCACCGCTAGCAATTCGGTATAAATTAGCATGATTTTTTTTAAACAATCAATTGCCTGTAAATGCGAAAGAACATATTTGCTGCCATTATTTTTTAATCTTTCGGCAAGGTTGTGATTACGACATATCATCCGCATTTTATCAAGCAAATCATCAACGTCATCCTGCTCAAACAGCAGCCCCGTAATATTGTGCCGGATAATTTCCGCAGGGCCGCCAGCGTTGGAGGCAATTACCGGTATTCGATGCGCCATCGCTTCTATAATAATTCTGCCGAACGGCTCTGACTTTGCAGTATGCACAAGGCACGATATTTCATTCCACATCGGCACTAAATCATTCTGCCATGGGATTAGTTTGATTTTGTCTTTGTATGGGCTATTATGAATTTTAGATAACAGATGCTGCTTGTATGCGGTATCTCTGTTGAAAATATCATCGCCAATTATCAAAAATTGCACCTGATTATTCCGGGATAAAAACTTTTGCGCGGCATCAACAAAAAAGTCCTGTCGTTTCCACGGCACAAGCTGGCCAATGTTCGCAAATGTGATTGCCTTTTCGTAATCCTGAGTTTCACCACATGAAAAACTATCAGGAGAAATGCCATTATAAATTACCGTGATTTTTTTGGGTGATATATCAAATTTGATAAGTTCATTTTTTATGAAGTTGCTGACCGTGATTATCCTGTCAACAAAGATATTATTACATAATTTGATAATAAAACGATTACGCGGAACATCCCGCACATGCCATATCAGTTTTTTATTTGTGAAAAGCGTTGCCAAAGCCGAGGCAAGTAAACTTTTGGTAGTATTTGCGTGGATTATTTCAGGCCTTATTTTGATAATCAGCAAAAGCAGCTGAAAATTTGCCCTCAAAAAATACAGACCCCATATAAGTTTCAAATTAAACTTAGCTGGCGGCGGTGAGATATTAAAAACATTGATATTTAATTTACCCAATTTCTCTGAAAGCAGGCTTGGTTTGGGGCAGGCAATGGAAACACAGAAATCACTCTGGATTTTCGATATACTTTCCGCCAAGAGCAGCAGGCTATTCTCTGCTCCAGCCATAGAACCCTCAAGATTCATTATGAGGACTTTCATTTTCTGATTTTTGATAAACATAATCCCTGAATAAGCCTTGTCTCAAGTTTATAAATAATTCTTGTACTTACTCTTAATGGCGACAAGGTAGTGGAAAATGTTGATTAGAAAATGAAGTGCATAACAAGGAAAAATATTAAGGACACTGATAGTCCTTATTTAGATATGTAGACAAAAAAAGGCTGGTCAAGCTAACCAGCCTTCATAAAAACAAAATCTAGGATTTTCAGCGACTCTTAATATAACTACATACAAGAGCACAGCTTAGAAAGGCACCAGTTATCTGTTGCCGCCTCTGTTGCCGCCGCCGCCAAAACCACCTTCGCGTCTGTTGCCGCCACCGAAACCGCCGCCGCTACTGCCGCCACGGCTACCACCGCTACGACCGCCGCCGAAACCACCGCTGCTGCTACCGCCGCCGCCACCGCCGAAGCGTCTGCCGCCGCCACCACCGCCGCCGCCACCGAAGCGTCTGCCGCCACCGCCGCCGCCGCGAGTATCTGTCTTAGGCTTAGCTTCAGCAACTTTCATTTCACGGCCGCTTACCTCTTTGCCGTTCAATTTCTCAATTGCCTCAGTTGCCTGTTCCTTTACGGGCATCTGAACGAAACCAAAACCTTTAGATTGTCCGGTCTCCATATCCTTAATCATTTTGACAGATTCAACCTCACCAAATTCCTCAAAAACTTGACGAAGCTCATCTTCGGTCAAATCATGAGACAAATTACCTGCATAAATATTCATTGTGCTTTCCTTGAAAAAAAATTTAAGAGTTAGAGAAACGATCTCTAAGCAAGTTTATACTCCAAAAAACCCAAAAACAACAGAGAAAAATAAGAATATTTTCACAAGTGCTTTTGAGTATCACGTTATTCAATGTAAAAGAGCCTTAAGGGCTAAACCCCAACAATAAAAAATACCGGAGGTAAAAATTAAACACACATGGAACATTTTATATCCACTTGAAAATAAAGAGCTTATAAAAAATCTTGATCTTGAATTGTGCGGTAATTTCTGCCACAATTCCGATTTACAGCTAATCATCAACGACCGGGATTCCCTACCCGCAATATCGAAACCACCGCTTATACTATCATAAAGCCGCATATATTGAAAGCGAAAAATTGACAAAATAAATCGATTCTAAGACCGGCAACAGCTAATACCATTTATAATAAATAACTGCGCTCAATGTATGTGCAATGGCAAATCGAACGGAGCATAGCAGGTTCAAGGCAAACTTGCTGCCAGGCATCAACTGCTGCGATTCTCAGGGCATCATAATCGGCATAAATTCTATTTGACCAATA
>CAMDDF010000073.1 GCA_945890885.1 Candidatus Kuenenia stuttgartensis
GATAAAACAAAAAAGGAAATTGCCCCTATACTGGAAGCACAAGGATACGATTATTTCTGGAGGCCTTCTTTCGGAGACAATATTCCGCCATTTTACGCATGGTTTATAAAACGCGATTCCAATGGCATTCGAACACACCATATTCATATGATAGAGTCTCATTTTGAGCATTGGGATCGATTACTTTTCAGAGACTATCTTATTGAATTTCCAGAGCTGGCGGCAGAATATCAAAAAATCAAATGTCAACTATCAGAAAAATATAAAAAAGACCGTATCGAATACACCGAAGGAAAAACGGAGTTTATTGTTAAAACAACAAAACTGGCCAAAGAATATTATTATTCTAAAATAAAACTTTGAATAAAAAATGATTCATAGAAACATAAAACTTGCAATTACTTACGACGGCTACGGCTATCACGGCTGGCAAGTCCAGCCCGGCAAGCCCACGATACAGGGGACAATTGAAGAGGCCTTAAAGAAGCTGACAAATCAAGACATATCAATTGTCGGCGCAAGCAGGACAGACGCTGGGGTTTCAGCTATCGGGCAGGTCGCAAATTTCAAGATCGACTCGCCCATACCAACAGATAAATTTGCCATAGCTCTCAATAGCTTACTGCCGGATGAGATAGCGGTGACAAAATCGGAAGAGGCTGATGAAAAATTTAATGCGAGATTCAATGCTAAAAGCAAACAATATCAGTATAAAATTTTTGCTGGCAGCGTAAGGCCCGTGCTTGATATTCATCATTGCTGGTTTTATCCGTACGGACTGGATTTCAGTGCGATGCAGCAAGCGGCTGATTTTCTGGTTGGAACGCACGACTTTAAATCTTTCGCATCGTCAGGCGATGACAGAGTTAGTACGGTTCGGACAGTCTTCAGATGTGATGTCCAAAGAATGGATGAGTGGATTACAATTACTATTGAGGGGGACGGTTTTTTGTATAATATGGTGAGAAATATCGTCGGCACGCTGGCCGAGATAAAACATAGACAATGGAAGCCTGAGTATATTAAAGATATACTCCAAGCAAAAGATCGTGCAAAGGCAGGAATCCTGTCCCCTGCCGATGGCCTTTGTCTTATGTGGATAAAGTACGATTAGAGCACTTTAATATCACTGGTTTTTAAGTTTATATAACAGTCTTCTTATCGAAGCAATATCGTCGGCTGATAATACTTTGCCCGTCGGGTCAAGCGTCAATGCCATATTCAAATTTTCAACAGCCTTGATTTTATCGCCCATTTCCGAATAGGTTCTGCCAAGATGAAAATATGTTCCGGCTGCTTCGATTTTTCCCGGTGGAATAAGTTTGAGGCACTTTAGGAAATCTTCAACCGCTTTATCAAATTCACCCATTCTGAAATAAATCACACCCCTGGTATCGAGCAATTCTTCATAATCCGGATTTTTCACAAGTCCATCAGAAGCAAGCTTCAACGCCTCGGCATAGTTCCCCTGCTGTTCGGAAACTATCCACGCTAGATTATTAAGAGCGACAATATTCTCCGGCTGAATATTGATTATCTCATGGTACATCTGTGCCGACTGTGCGAATTTGCCGTTCATCTGATAAACTATTCCAAGACTTCCGAGCACCTCCAGGTTTTTCGTATCAATTGCATTTAACCTGATTAAAATTTCCTCAGCGGTCTTATGGGCCTCTATATCATCCATTCCCATAAGTTGTCTGGCGATATTGAGAGATGCCCCGATTTTTTCTTTATCTTTGAGAGTCCACTTGCTGACAAGTTCCGAAAGGTCATACCATCTCTTCTGTTTTATCAATAGCCTCACCCTCGTATAAAGCAGAATCTGGTCATCGGATTCGCTTGCAAGCTGGCCAAATATTTCATTTGCCTGTTCCGATTTATTATCCATCTCAAGTGCTGAAGCAAGCATCATCTTAATATTGCGAATATCTTTGGGATTCACAAATTTAAGCGACTGCTCGAGCATTTTGGCTGCCTGCGATGCATTTCCGGTTTGAATCTGAGCCTCCGCCAACGGCAGCATTATCTGAACATCGTTGGGGTTTGCAATATTCAGATTCTCAAGAATTTTAACCGCAGAAAAAGGAGACGTTATCAAAAGAGCCTTTGCCTTAATAAGCGATAGCTCCTTATCCGAAGGCGAATACACAAGCCCTCTTTCAGCATAATATGCGGATTTTTCAGCATCCCCAAGCATCAGGCACGCCTGCGAAAGCAAATACCACCCCTGTGTCAGATTTGGGTAGTCCTCTGTGAGCTTTTCAAGAATATTTTGTGCCTGCTGAAGTGATACTGGATTTGATTTGGATATAAGAAAACGAGCCTGAATAAGTTTCAAATCTACATCTTCCGGATTGGCCTTGACCGCACTTTCTATAAGCTGACCAGCATAATTCTGATTCTCAATATTATCTGAAGCACCATAAACATAGATTGCTTTTTTAAGAATCCTGCTGCTGTCAGGAAGAACCTTTATTGCATTGTTAATTGTTTCCAGTACCTTTTCTTTGCTGCCGACAGTCTCATAATACCCGGAAAGCAGCAGCCACGCCTCTTCGTTTTTCGGCTCAATTTCAACAGCCTTTGCAAAATCCTTGCCTGCGGTATTTGCATCACCCGCGAGCAGATAGTTTCTACCGCGAATCATATATGCCTGGCCCGTCTTGTAATTATCCACCAGCACGTCGCAAGCCTGAAAAGCCTTATCTTTAAGCCCCTGCCGAATCAGCAATTCTATTTGTGCAGTATCCACCACAAAGCTGTTTTCCTGCTGAGATTTGAGGGTATCAAGCATCTCCTGTGATTTTTCAAAATTCCCGTCACGCATATACAGCAATGCCAGCGACAACTTAGAATCCTTATCGTTGGGGTCTGCCTTTATAGCGTCTTTGAGCATATCCGAAACTGCCTGACGATTTCCGGACATCATAAGCGAGTGCATCTCAAGTTTTTCCATAGCTGGAGTTTTGATACGCATCTGGGCTGCCTGTTTCAAAAGCTGTTCTGCCTGCTCAAATTCATTTGCACGATACAGCGATGCTGCAAGAGGTGCGATCACCTGCGGGTCATTGGGCCAGCGATTTAGCGACTGACGATATATTGAAATCGCGGCAAGCAAGTCGCCATTTTGCGCATATAAAGCACCAAGCATCAACTGCGGTTCTTTTGCAGCAGGCTCAATGGCAATGGCATCTTTTAAGAATTTAACTATTTCCGCATAGTTACCGGATGGATCCAACAGATAAAGCTGTTTGGCTTTTTCATATTTCCATTGCCAACCTTTTTCGCCCTCTATCTGCTTAATCTGCTCAATTAGCTGTTCAGTTTTCTGTTTGTCATTTTGTGTCTGCTTAAACGCAAGCAGTTTTCTTTTAACCACTATCGAATCGGGAAACTGCTGGTCAATTGACGATACAACACCGAAGGCCTCGGATTCCTTACCTGCCGAACGAGCGATATCCGCAAAAAGAATCCCAAGCTGCAATTTATGCCTGCTCTGCTTTGTGGTTTCAATCGCCTTTTTAAGCATATTATAGCAGTCTTCTATTTTGTCATTGCTATATAATATCTGAACCAAATAGATGACCGGCTCCGGCTCATCTGGAAATTTATTTATCAAATCCACAAGAATTTTCTCGGCCTGTTCGGTTTTGCCTTCATATAAAAAAATTTCAACATCACCAATATATGCCGAGACAGAATCAGGATAACCGGCCTTGAGCTTTTGATTTATCGCATTGGCTTTTTCAATATCATTACGACGAATCGCTATTTTCAACTGACTTAGTATTACATTTTCCTGTGCAGCATTTGATTCCCCGAAAGACTGAAGCCTTTCCTCCAGCGCAATCCATTCCGGCGAATCCTTCGATATTCCTGTCGCAGACAAAATTTTCATCCTCGACTGGGTATAAAGCAAGATAGCTTCAGCACTTGTTGGATTAAGCTGTAACGCGTTCATCGCTTTTTCCGCGGCACCAGAAGGATCATCATTTTGTGCCAGAAGCTTAGCAAGACCAAGCAGAGCTTCAAAATTATCGGGCACCTCACTTGTCAAAGCCCTGAGCTGTTGAATTCCTGATGTTAAATCGCCGGTTTCAGCATAAGCCCCAGCAAGAATTATTCTGGCTCTGGGGGTTTTGTAGCCAAGATCAATCGCCTCCCGAAGACACTTAATGGCTTCAGTTTTATTCGACTTTTGATTCTCAATTAAACCTTTGTAGTACAACACCTGCGCACGGCTGTCTTCCAATGTTGACAGCTGCGACACAACTTTTTCAGCTTGTTCATAATTTCCGGCATCAATAAACATTTCGCAAGCAATGGTTAGAAAATCCCAGCTATTATACCCAAGATTTTTAAGAGCTTCCTCTGCAACAGCACCCATCTGTTTTTTATCATTAAGCGACAATGCAAGAAGTGCTTTGGTTTTCCATAAATCGACATTACTAGGCGATTGTTTTTGAATTTCTTCAAGTATGCTTTGAGCCTGGCTCTGTCGCCCTGCTATTATAAGCTCCCGTGCAAGCCTGAGTCTGACATCCTGATCACCAGTTTTAAGTTCAACCGCACGGTCAAGGCTTTTCTGGGCCTCTGTTTTCAGATTATTCCGTGAGTACCACGCAGCCTCAATTATATAAGCATTGGCTGAATCCGGATTGGCTTGCACTGCCTTTTCATACCAATACTTGGCAGGCTGTTTAAAATGTTCAGGGTATCTGCCGGAATAAACCGCCAGCAACTCATAGGCCGGTATAAAATCAGGATGTTGTTCAACCATTGAAACCAGCTGCTGGTAAGCGAGTTTAAAATCTCTCAAGCCAAGCTGGGATTTAACAAGATTCAGACTTACCTGAAGGTCTTGTGATGATGTAAGAAATTCTTCAGCCTTTGCGCGTGCCTCGCTGAAAGCTCCCATTTCGAGGTAGATATCGGTAAGTATTCTGACAGACTCGGCATTTGAAACATCAAGCCTTGACACCTGCCTGTAAGCTGATATGGCCTGTTGAATGTTGCCTCTTGAAATAGGTCTTCGTTTCAATTGAGCATCGGCATACATCATCAATATCTCGGAATCATCTTTCCTCACAGCCAGATAATTTCCAAGCTGATTTGCTGCTTCATCCCACTGTTGCTTCTGATATGCAGCTTTGCCTTGGCTATAACCGGTCGCAACAGTTTGCGTACGAAACCACTTGCGAAGCCCTATTGCCGAACCTGCAAGTATTGCCAAACCAATTACCAGAACAATAATCAGCTTATAATTAATTCTTAACTTTGCCATATCATAGCTCCATATTAAAATTGATTTCAGAATTTATTAAAAAAGTCTCTTATAAGCAGTAAAGCTGTTTTCCAGCAAATCCACAGATCAAACTTAAAAGACATATTACTCACATACTCAGTATCATAATGCACCCATTCCTGAAAATCTCGCAGAGGCTGCCGTGTCCTTTTAATCTGCCAAAGTCCTGTTAGTCCGGGCTTGACCGAAAGTCTTGCATCCCGCCAATATGGACACTTGAGATTCTCCATCGCCGGCGAAGGTCTTGGCCCTACGATGCTCATCTGGCCAAATAGTACATTAAAAAATTGCGGTATTTCATCAAGACTTGTATCTCTCATAAATGCCCCGACAGAGCTTATTCTAGGGTCATCAGCCATTTTAAATTGCGGGCCGTCAACTTCGTTTCTGATACGCAAAGTTTTCTGTATCCCATCGGCACCAACAATCATAGTTCTAAATTTAAGACAATTGAAATCCTTACCATACAACCCCTGCCGCTTGCCTTTAAAGAACACCGGCCCGGGAGAATTCACTTTAATCGCTATAACAATTAAAGGTATAACTGGCGCAAAAAGTATTATCATTACCGATGAAAATATAATATCAAAAATCCTTTTTCCTAAGATGGGATAACACCACCTCGAAAAAGATTTAAAACCTTTGCCGGAATAGGAATTTATCGCAGCAAATTTAATTTTATCGTCATGGCTGCCTTTACTGCCTCCATCGCTTACAATTTTATTTTTAAAGAAAGATGCCGCAGATAGCTTGGCATCAGGCATTACGATTGAAGAATGAATCAGAGAATTTTCGCCTATAGTGCTGTTTGCACAAATAATTGATGGGCCAATGAGTATAGCGCCATCGCCGATTTTTGCGCCGGACTCAATAAATACATTGCCAGATATTTTTGTTGAGCCGCATCGTTGGGATTTAATCTTCTTTTTCAACGGCGTATAAACTTTATCGAAATTGCTTACGAGAAAATTGTATGCACCGCCATGGCTGGAAATATCTCGAACTGTTCCAGCGACATTAAAAGAATCAACTTTCGTATCCCCATTACTGCAAAGACGCACCAAATCTTCAAAACCAGAAACAGTATCGCCATTTAGAATATTTTCAAGCCTATCGACCTTTACAAACAGATAATTGGGATTTACGGACAATGATGGATTCTTCAGACTTACGTTTTCATACAATCTGCAAAAGCCCGCTATCGTATCATCTGAAGTCAGCTTCGGATTCTCGATATAGGCGCTAAGTCTGGAATCCGCGTTGACTGCGACAATATCCGCAGTGGACTGTGTCAGGATTTCGTTCAATATAGTATTGTTGATCTCCGCGAAGCACCGACCATCTGTAAATATAAAATAATCCGTCTTCGAATCAGAAAGTTTTTTTGCGTAAGAAAAATTAAACGCTGCATCCTGAAACAAAATAGATGTTCTTTTGCAGTTAAAAGGCCAGCCAAATGAAAGACACACCATCTCCCCAATCAGATTTGACCGCTGGATTAAATCTGAAATACCTTTACCTTTTTCAGAACTTACAAAAACTATTTGTGAAAAATTCATATCAGATTTCAAGCCTTGTCGGTGTCCGCTTCGCCTGAGTTATTTAAATTCCACAATAACGGCCGGTTCGCATCTCGTTTCTGTGCTTTTCTGCCTCGCCTTTGTGTATAATAGTCATACCCGTAACGATAATAGCTATAGTCCGTTTCGACGCTGTGTAAAACCGCACCGAGTATATTTACTTTAATATTCTTGAGCCTTTTCAATGCTTCCTGCATATCAGGCCTGACAGTTTGTCCGGAATACGATGTCATTATCACGCCTTCTGCCATTTTTGCCCACAACAATGCATCAGGCCCAGCTAATATCGGAGGAGTATCAATGATTATATGCTCATATCCATTTGATATTGTATCAAGAAGTTCCATCTGCTTGATCTTGTTCAAAAGCTCACAAGCCATAGACGGGTCATAGACACAAGCAGCAGCAGATATTATATCCATACCTGGAATAAAATCACGGCAAACCACTTCATCAAAAGAAGAACCAGCAATCAAATCCTGCAAGCCAGGCGTAGAATCCGGCATATTCAATGCCTTTCCGATGTCGGGCTTGCGGAGATCGCCGTCAATCAAAAGAACTCTTTTTCCTGATTTGGCCATACTTGTAGCAAGATTTATTGAAAACGTAGTTTTGCCCTCCTGTATGCCGGCACTTGTTATGATTATCGTTTTCGGGATTCCCTCGGGATTCAATAATCCAAGATTAGCACGAATCGTTCTGTAATCTTCCGCGACAACAGAAGAACTCAATCCTTTTTTCGTGGTTTCCGTCTTTGAAGTTGTTCCAATTATAGGTATGCCGACCTGCGAAACCACATCTTTAGGCGTTCTAAGCCTGGGGTCGGTTCTCTCTGCAAGAAAGGCAAAACCTATCCCGCCAGCAAGTGCGCCCATAATACTGATTATCGAAAATTGTATCTGTTTTGTTTTTGCGGGAACACTTGATGCCCAATATGCAACAGCAATTCTCGCGGGCCGCTTTCCTTCCATTTCAAGCTCGGTTATTCTTCGTTGAACAGTTTCGAGCAAACTCTTGATATCATTGAGTTTCTCCTGTTCGTCATAAATCGCAAGCTGTTTCTGGCCAAGCTCACGGGTTTCGCTGTCCTCTTTGGCAAGAGTTTCCTTGATTCTTTTTTCATGAACGGCAAGGCTGTTAAGCTCAGATTCAATCTTCTGGGCATTGAACTCGCCTATTTTTTCCATCTGGACTTTAATATCATTTTCAAACTGCTGACCGACTTCGCTTCGCTTCTCATCCAGCCGCGACTTCATCGAGGTATAAAGTTCCTGAAGTTTCTGCATCTCAGGATTCCCAGGGGCCAACTGCTGCTTTGCAATAATCAGTCTTTTTTCAAGATTGGTAACCTCTGCGGTGAGCATCTGCACCGTCGGGTCAGAATTGATACGGTCAAAACGCATTTTAATCTGATTCTCAGGATCAACTGTGGATACCTTGGAATCTTTCAGCAGTTCCTTTTGAGCACCAAGGGCTATACGCTTTGTTTCAATATCATTAAGCGTACTTTGAAGGTCAGCAACATATTTGAATTTAACTTCCTGCCGCGCGCTTATATTTGTCGTGCCGTATTCATCAGCAAGCCTGCGGATTACAGACCGCTGCATTTGAAGTTTTTCATTCAAAAGTTTTTTCTGTGTTTCAAGATAAGTCAAACGGTCGTAATCACCCTGGCTTGCAACTTCCTGACGAACACTGATATAGGCATTTATCAGCGAATTCACCACTTCTTTGGCATCGTCCGTCTGGCCTTGCGATGTAACCATTACAATTCTTATAAGGTTAGTACCACGAAACAGTTCCACTTTAATCGCACCGGAACCTACCATCTGCTGCAGCGTTTGCGAGATATTCATACTGCCTGCGAACATGTTGCAATTTTTTTTCTGAACGATGTCAGCGGTTTTTTCCAGAACGGGCGGGCTGGTCATTTTTGCAGCTTCCGTACGCATAAATACTTCCGAATCACCGCCAGCTGATTCTTCGGGCAAATTGAAAATTATCGTTCTCGCCGCAGTTACTTCGATTGCACCCTCGGTTTCATAGCCGGGCTTAATAAATGTCCAGATAAATATCAGGCTCGGCACAGCTATCAAAATTGCGATAAGGCTTATCACTTTCCACCTTCTCAATATTCCCCTGAGAAGGTCGCCTATCACATTGTTTTCCTGCGAACTGTCGGAAACTCCTTCAAAAATTGCTAAATCCGAACGCACAGGAGGCATTGAATCAAATGGTATCATACTGTTTTTATTATTCATATTATACTGAACTCTCCAAATTATTGTCTGCAGTACCAAATCAAATTTAATGTTTATCCGCCACTAACAGGTTTCCAAGTATCCATAGCTCGCCGATAATCAATGCGATAGCCAGCGGCATCATCGCATATCCGCCGTAATCATGGAAAATCGCGCCCCATGTTTGGGCATCTAATATTGTAAATGCTATCGAGGTAATAGCAAGCCTTATTGTATTACACAACAGCGATATCGGCAATGCCGAGGCAAATATGATGATTTTTTCCCACCATTTTCTATTCACTAAAAGGGCAAACCAGCCAGCTATAACAAAAAATGAGGTTATCATTCTAAGTCCATTGCACGCCTCAGCAACAGCAACGGTAGTATCACCAAGATGGATTATATTGCCCTCACGCATTGCAACATACCCAAACATTTCAAGCAACCAGACAGCGGAACCTGTGGCCCATTCCTGAAGCCCCAGCGAAAAAGTATCATTAACGCGATTCGGAAGCGGTAACATCAGGAACAGAAACATCAGGACAGGAAAGAGCCTGAAAAACAATCGCCAGCCTAAAATCAAAAGAACAACAGAAAAAATCGTCATCACAAACGACACTCTTTCGACCGAACCATAGTTCAGGTAAAGGCCAAGCATCCTTATTATAGCAACGGCCAATAAAGCAAATATACCAGCAAACGCCGGCTTAATGCTGTAATTCACTAATTCATCTCTGCGCGTCCATATAACATATCCTGCCAGAAAAGGCACCAATATGCCGGCAGAATATTCATCGCTTCGTCGCCATATTTGTGTCAATTCGACAAACGTCGGCCAATACGACCAAAGCAACGCTGCAATTACCGCTGCGAAAGAAATTATCAAACATAGAGGTGTCTTGCCGCAGCCGTCCATATGCACCGCAGAGACAGCTTTGGAAGTTATACATGTATCAGTCCTCGCTATGTCACTTAAAACCTGGGTATCATAACTTAATACACATCGATTAAGCTTGCTCCTGGCTGATACGCCGCTGCCTTGCCATAAAAAACTTTCAGATATAATGCAATCAGGGCCAACTTCCGATTCTGACCCGATAACCACTGAGCCCGCCAGAACCGTATTTTTCCCTATCGCAACATTATCAAAAATTACCGCTGGTCCGAAAATTTTCACAGAGTCATCTATCTGAACATTCTCCCCGACAAAAACATTATCGCCATAGTTTGGTGACTTTTTAAGTTGAGGATATTTCTTTTCGGATAAACCGCTGGAAAGATACAACGACACCGCTGATAAATAGTCCGGCACATTGCGAAAACCGCCGACAAAACTGCCCAGCGTATACGGCAAAACCTTCCTGCCATCACGCACCAGACGCGGAATAAGAGTTTCCTTTATATCGCAATATCCTTCCGCAGGTATGTAAGTGATGACCCGGCTATCGCATAAATATATTTCTGCACACTTGCCAAGCTCTGCATCATTATTTTCAGGCGGATTAAACGCTACGGTTAAATAGGAGCCTTTTTCGCAATGACATTCTACCATCTTCTCCAAATCAGGCAAAACCGTAATAGCTGCTGGCAGAACAACAAAAAGCTCATTCTTATCTTTGGCCGCTGCATTACGAAAAGACCCTGCTGTGCCTTCTGGAAGTTCATCGACTATTATATTAAGATTCAATCCATCGATGCCGTCAAGAATTTTCCCGAGATTCTCAATGTAATCTTTGGAGCATACCGTAATATTTTCAATCCCCGAAGAGACAAGCTGCTCAACAAGACTATAAATAGCTGGCTTATCAAGCATCGGCCACATTGCCGCTGATAGACGCGACGCCAGCTTGCATCGTCCGAAATCCAGCGGGCCTATAAGTATCACAGCTCTGATATTTTGCTTTTCCATATAATCTTTAGTTTCTCTTGCTGATATAATCCCTAAGCGAATCTTTCCATAATCCCACAGGGTGTTTCAATGCCTCAACTGTCT
>CAMDDF010000074.1 GCA_945890885.1 Candidatus Kuenenia stuttgartensis
TCTGATAACCTGTGGTGTTTCAGGGGTAATTGCAAGGTTGCATAGAAATTGAGACTTGGTACAATGCGGCTATGCAGGATATACCAAAGCCAAATACCAGGATTGCTAAAAAAAAACATTCAGCCAACAGGCATTTGCCAAGAGGATTAGATATAATCTATGAAGGCGATGATTTGCTGGTGGTAAATAAGCCGGCGGGGCTAGTAACAGTGGGAACAGCCACGAACACATTGAGGACGGCCTACCATTTTCTCACCGATTATGTGAAAAAAGGTGCTCTAAAATCACGAAACAGAATTTTCATTGTTCATCGGCTGGACCAGTGGACATCGGGCATACTTGTATTTGCCAAAAGTGAAGAAACCAAGTTCCGTTTGCAGGATCAGTGGAAAGATACGCAAAAGAAATATGTGGCAATAGTTCATGGTCAGTTGGCGAAAAAAGAAGGGGTCATTACCTCTTACCTTGCAGAGAACAGCGCGTATGTCGTTTACTCGACACCCGATGCTGCAAAAGGCAAACTTGCGCATACAGCGTATAAGGTACTCAAGGAAACCAGGCATTTTAGTCTGCTGGAGATAAACCTTTTGACCGGCAGGAAAAATCAGATACGCGTACATTTGGCTGATGAGGGGCATCCGATTGTGGGCGACAGTAAGTATGGAAAAAAAGACGATGGACAGAAGCGTTTAGCGCTCCATGCCAAATCGATTTCTTTTACACATCCGATTACGCAAAAACAAATGGAATTTGAAGCCAAAACTCCAACGTACTTTTCAACGCTAATGGCTGCTAAATAAAAAAATATGATTTCTTGCCTTCATTGCCTTCTAACAGCCAACTGCCGCAACAGGCATAAAGCTAGCACGAAAAGTGTTAAATTGCTCTAATCCGACTCGAATGGGTATTTGAGGCCCCATTGTTTGCGTATTGCGTCCATGGTTTGCAGAATAGCAAGTGATTCATCGAGCGGCATTATGGCGTTTTCCAGTCGGCCTTCACGCAGGTCGCGATGGACGGCCTTGATCTCATACACAAAGCCGTTATCATGGGAGGGCAGTTCCATAAATTGCTCGCTTTTGCCTTGCCGAGTCAGCGTCAGTTTATTACCGCTATACCACGAACGATGTAGCCGGATCATTCCTTCAGTGCCCATAATCGTTGCCTCGTGAGGGGTTTCGATCTGCTGGGCAGAGTAAATCATCGCCAATTGGCCTTGTTCAAAAGCAAGAATCACAGCGTTTTGCTCATCAACGCCAGTCTGTCCCAAAACTGCGGTGCTGTGGATATGCAAAGGCTTGCCGAATACCATAGAGGATAACGACAAAGGATAGATGCCGACATCAAGTAATGCACCGCCAGCAAGATGAGGGTCTAGTACCCGTTGTTTTTCTTCGTAATTACTGCAACGAAAACCGAAATCCGCAGTTAGCATTTGCGGCTGGCCAATGGCGTTGTCCGCGAGCAATTCCCGCACCTTGTCCATCAGCGGCAAAAACCGCGTCCACATAGCCTCCATCAGAAAGCATTTTTTCGACCGTGCACAGTCGATCATTGCTTGCCCTTGACGGGCATTGACTGCCAGAGGTTTTTCGCAGAGAACGCCCTTGCCGGCATTGAGACACATTATTGTGTTTTCCTCATGAAGATTATGGGGCGTAGCGACATAGATGATGTCCAAATCCTTGTCATCCGCAAGTTTTTGGTAACTGCCGTAACGGCGAGAGATACGATAGGTATCGCCGAATGCATTGGCTTTTTCGTTGGTACGCGATCCTACGGCAACAAGATCTGCCTCATCGACACAGCCTAACGCTTCTGCAAATTTAGCCGCGATACTGCCGCTGCCAAGGATGCCCCATCGAATTTTATTGGCCATTGCGACCTCCTGTTTTATGAATTTATGTACACGCAACTATTTAGAAGAAAATAGATATTACTGTAAATACCGCATTTTTAAATTAAAAAACAGGTTTTTTGTGTGAGAAGTAAAAGCCAACGATCGGATTCGAACCGATAACCCCTGGTTTACAAAACCAGAGCTCTACCGTTGAGCTACGTTGGCATAACTACCTACATAAAAAGCACTTGAATATTCTTGTGCAGCCGTACCATGGCGAATTTTCGCTAACTTTACATAAAATGTACCATTATTGCAAGAAAATTAAGGTTAAAATCCACTATTTAGGCACAGATAAAAAAAATGCCTTACCGCGAAACCTTGAGCAGACCTCGATGCTTCGTTGTGGCAAATGATAATCGCCAATTAGTAGAACTTACGATATTGCGGTATTTCTTGTCACCGATGCAAAAGGCTGGTTCGAATCCTGCGGATACCAGTACACGAAAAATTAAATTGCTATAAAATGCGATTTTTAGAGGTGGCCTATATATAGACATCATAAATACATTTTGCCTTTGCATACCTATGTATTCAAAAGTAACCGATTAGATGCTCGCTGACCGAGGCAGCCAGCAAAATTTTATTTTTTGAGATTATTTACCAGATCCCTAACCGTCTTTTTATTGGCCGCATTAATATTTGTGGCCAAAATACAGGGGCGTATGACCAAAATCTTTTTCGCAACAATTTGCGCAAACTCTTGCTGGCCTCTTTTTTGAGACCAAGAAGTTCCCGCCGATATTCTTGTTCATAATCATTGCTTGTTTGCGACTCTTTCAGCAGTGTGATGCGTCTTTGCATTTCACTATCCAATTCCAATAGACGCTGTTTATCGCAAAAATGCGGGCGATGATCTTGGTCCTTTTCGACGATACGATAAGTCCAATCTTTTACCCGATTTCCAGATAGGGTCAGACTAAGGATTATTGACCAGCATGTATCCGGCAAAAACCCGTTAAAAATAAAATTCCCAAGACTATAGGCAACAATTTGACCCTGATTTTCTTCGACACCTTGAACTACGTGCGGATGATGGCCCGCAACAATAACAGCCCCGGCATCACGCAACTGTCTTGCACGATCTTTTATTGAGAGATTGGGACGGTCTATTAATTCATCGCCCCAATGAATTGATACGAGAACGGCAACATTCTGCCGGGTCAATTCTTGTATCTTTGTAAGCAAGCGGCCCCACTGATCTTTGCAATAGGCATATTTTTCATCTCTCAGGCATATACCAAATATTGCAATGTTATGGCCCTGCAATGATAACTGCACCTCTTTGATACCTTCTCCAAAATCTTCATTTTCGCCTGCGCCAACTACCTTTATTCCGGCCGCCTTAAGATTTCGCACAGTGTCGGTAGCCGCGTCCAAGCCATGTTCAAGAATATGATTATTGGCAACATTTGCAACATTGAATCCCCAATTATGCAGTACCTCAGCATTTTCAGGCCGTCCCCGCATCTGAGTTTTTTTTAATGAATATCGGTTTGCTCCAATATTGGATAGCACGCATTCAATATTGCATAAAGTTATATCATGCCCTTTTAAGTACGAAACAATTTCATTATCTAAAAAAACATTTCCCCACCTTTTTAAAGACGCAGCAACTCCCTGTCCCATCGCATAAAAGGAGTCCCCGCACATAATATCTCCAACACAGGCAATACGAATATCACTCACGGTTATTTTCCTTAGAAAGGTTTTCACTAATCAGTTTATCTATGAGTTGCACATGATTATCCCAATTATGCTGACGAGCTATCTCAATTCGCGCACCAGAACGCGGATGATTATCATTTTCTAATTCCCATACAATAGCCTTACAGAAATCCTCTTTGGTGGCGGCCACGGAGATTAAGTCAGAATAATTTTCCTCTACTTCTCTGATAGGTACGCTCACTATGGGCTTCCCACTGGCCATATACTCGAAAAGCTTTAAAGGGTTACAATTCCGAATCCATTCTGTAATCTTCCACTGAAGCATGCAAACATCAAAGCTCGCACAGAGATGAGGTATCTTTTCGTACGGCAACATTCCAAGATAAAAAACATTCGGTAGCGAAAGCAACTCATTATAATTTCCTGCAGTTATCTGGCCGGCAAAAACAAATGAAACATTACTCAATTTTCTTGCACAATATAATAACAGCTCAATATCATTACTTGCCGTCATTGTGCCAAAATAACCCACAATCGGCTTAGGAGTATTTTTCAGTTCCGGCAGTATCTCACCTGATATTGCTGCCTGATGAAATGCATCAAAATCAACACCATGAGGGATATAGTGAACATTAGAATGAAGTTCTAGGTGACGCTGGTAAAGTTGATTTGAAACACATATTATTAAATCACTCGTAGCCAGAATCTTTTGCTCTCGCCGTTTAAGCGCTTCACGATTGGCTGTATAGCGGCATTCTGTAAATAAATCAGAGACATGATAGACAACCAGAGACGGCTTAAACCAATCAAGCATATCTGCTGAACGGAGATTTTCCACCCATATAACAGGCTGGTTGATGCGAAGAATCCGACATAAAAACCAGAACTGAACTCGCAATAAATAGTTATTACAAGTATCGATCCACTTTCTGCCCTGCATTGGGAAAAAAAGTGGACTGAAAACATAAAGCCCTTCTTGAGATTTTCGAATCACCTTTAGCAGGCTTTTGAGTTTTCGTAGAATTCTTGTACCAATTCCTTTTTTTAACCCGCCGGACAAATCGGAACTAAAAGGATTTACATATAAGACTCTATTGGTGCCTGCAAGGCGTTGCATAATGTGCGTTGTACAACTGGGGTTTCGCCCCCACCAATCGCTAGGGCCAAAACAGACAATATCATATTTTAATTTGCTATTCATAATTGTGAAACGATCAAATTAGTTTTTCCTGATTCGGTCTTTATTACGCTGTCGGTTTCCTTGAAATCGATACTTAGTTCGGAAGGAAGATAGTCTCGCATGTTTTTTTGAAATTCTTTGAGATCATCCTGTGTGAATTTTGAGTTGGGAATATAGGTAACTAATATATGGTCTATCCTATCCTGGATGATCTGTACCTGAAGAATATTATGCGACATTTTTGAGACACGTGCCATAAGGGTTGGAGAATATTTTTTGCCGGAAGGTGTTTGGATAAAAGTTCCTGTTCGACCATTTATTCTTTTGACGGTTTGAAAATTCCGTCCGCACGAACAACTTTTATCTGAAAGTTCCAAAACATCCCCCGTGTCATATCGAATTAATGGCATTGCCCAGTTCCAAAATCCGGTGGCAATGATTTTATATGACCCTGCCATATGGTCCGATTGAGGGATAAGTTCAGTTAATCCATATTCAGGGAGAATATGATAATTCCCGTGTTCGCATGTAAAGATATAGCATACTCGTTCCGCGGCGCCGTAAAAGTCAAATACTTTGCATCCAAAAACTCTTTCTATTGTGGCCCGCATATAGTCAGCGAGAGTCTCGGATGTGGTTAAAGCCGCTTTAAGTTTTACCTGGCAACCCAAATCTTCACAGATTTGTGCAAAGTAAAAAATTGAAGATGGGTATCCCGCAATTGATGAAACTTTATATTTGATAATTGCCTCTGCAAATTGCCTGACATTTTGTGGGCAAAGATGATAATTTGAAAGAATCAGTTCCTTCATAAAAGGATCATACGCATAAAGCTTTCCTGTCTCCTGGTCTGGCGAAATAATGCGCCGTCCAGACAAAAAAGCAGTTCTGTCCTTAAGTGAAAGACCAGCCCAATCCCATTGCCGCCTGACAAAAGCATGTTCTGTTTCGACTGAAGAAAAATTTCTCTGTATCCGAAGCGGCGTGCCGGTCGTTCCTCCCGTAAGGCCAATCGAGCTTGTGAATTTCGGGTACTTTGATGATAGAATTTTTTCTCCAGCCTCAAGGATATTTTTTTTTGTCAGGATGGGTAGCTTTTCAATTTCTTTGACATCCTTGATTTCGGGATTGAAATGATACTGATTCATTAAATCGTGATAAAAAGGAATCGTTTTATAGGAATGCACCAGGAGTTTTCGCAAGCACTCAAGTTGTATCTGTTCAAGTTGTTCCTTTGGCAGATATTGCGTTTTATTGAGCCAGCGGCGACGAAACCAGAATGGCCCCATATAGCGTTTTAACGCAAGATTAACAGCTCCCTTAGTAATCACGTTAAAATTCATGCCTTAAAGCCCTCCCGTTTGGGAATAAATGTTACCTTTAAAACCTTGTACCATGCAGATGAATAAGCCTTAAACCTGGTGTGAGCATTGCTGTTGCTTTTTTTCATGATACTCATAATCCACCACAAAGGAATTCGAAACAAAAAAAATAAAGAAATCAAAATCCCTGCTGAAACATAATACGGATAGCTTTTATTTTTATGAAAAAACTGGAGGATTCCCAGACGAAGTTGGATGAGACTTTTGCCCCGAATCTGCTTGCTGCTTTGTCCGCCTAAGTGGATAATTTGGGCATCCGGGTAGAAAAGATTGTGCCATCCAGCTTTTTTAAACCGCCAGCACCAATCAGTTTCTTCTGCATACATAAAATATTCTTCATTCATCATGCCGACCTTTTCGATAGCCGCTCGCCGCACCAGCATAAAGCAGCCAGTAACAACATCCACCTGACGAATTTCTTCGCGATTCCACCATGTCATTCTTTCTCGTCCGAAAAAGCGGCTCTTCGGGAAAATCTTGTATAGATAGGATGTAGCCAGAAACAGATTGAGCAACGAAGGAAACATAAAACAGCTCGGCTGAAGTGTCCTGTCCGGATTCAGCACTCTGCACCCAACAACAGCCGCCGCCGGATGCTGTTCAGCAAAAGCTATCGTTTTCTGGATTGCTCCGTCCAAAACAACTGTATCGCTATTGAGAAGTAACATATATCTCCCCTTTGCGATTTTCATCCCTTGGTTATTGGCTGATGCAAAGCCGCGATTGTCGTGGTTTTCGATTAGGATGACCTGAGGAAATTCGGCCTTAACCATCGCAGCTGAATTATCTGCCGAAGAATTATCGATGACAATGGTTTCAAAATCTATATCGGCAGTCTGTTCATAGACACTTTTCAGGCAATCCCGAAGAATTCCAATTGTATTCCAACTAACTATAATTACAGAAACATCCAGAGGCTTCATGATTGGCTCCGGTAAGAAGCAGAAGAAGGGGCCGCTGATGCCTGCTGGGTCCGCGAGATTGAAACGCCCCGCGATGGAACGGACACACTGCCAATTATGGCTAGCAGCAGATACCAAAGGATGGTAATCTGACCAAAATAAGATACGCCAATAAAATTCATGCAATGAACAAATAAGCTCACGCCAGTCGCCCAGGAAAGTGCCAGGAAATACGGATGCTGGACATGCAAACGCCATCTCCGGCCAATCCCTCGAAAGGCAATCGTAATAATGGCCACGAACAGACAAAGTGTTAAGAAGCCACCATTCACTCCCTCCAAAATATACTGATTGGTTACATCTCCTGCCCATACACCCCACGAAGCCACAGTATAACTGGAACAGCCACTAAAACACCAGTCGCCAAAATTCCTAATGGCTCCATCGATTAGCTTATATCGGTGATATCCGGTGGAGCCGCCGACAGCACTGATACGACAGATGAGATGCCATACAGGGTGGTTCATTACCATATGCAATGCGATAAGCGTTAACAAAATTCCCCAACGAATTGAACGCATGTAATTTCGAAAAAAGAACATCACCCCTCCAATAATTACTGCAAGAAAACCCATTACGGGCGTACTTGAAGCACAGCAAAATATTATAATCATTGATGCCATCAGACCGATAACCGCCCAATGTCTCTCTTTACTCGACTTCCACCAATAGGCCGCGATAAGGGGCATCAGGCTTGCCCAAAAACATCCCGCCAAAATTGCATGCGAATATGCCCCCTGACATCGAAGACGACCCTCACGTGCCATTGTTAAGGGAGAGACACCTCCGAAAATAGAAAATACATTTCGTCCGGTTCTATTTTCCAGCAGAAAAAATAATGCGACAGGAATACTGATTATGATTACCCCAAATACTATTCGATCTAAATCCTGCCAATCCTTAATCAGACAGCGAAACAAAAAATACATGCCAACTGCATTAAAGGCAAAACCAAGACGATTAACAACAGCAGCGAATGTACCTTGCTGTATTACAAAAAAAAACATCGAACTGGCCGCCCAAAACACTATTGCGGTATCGAGTGGTTTCCATACGAAGTTAATATATTCCTTACGAAAGATTAGTCGCATAACTCCAAACAGTGCCATAATCCGCAGGAAATCGAAATCCAGTCCGGCAACGACAATCCGCTGTGCCGACGAAACAAAACAAGCCATCACCAGAAATGGAAATATGGCCCAACGCCTGGGGAGAAACAAGACGCACAATCCCAAAACTACTACCGCAACCAAGCCCAATGGATGGACCGTTGTTTGTCCGGCAAAGGATGTTCCGCCAACAATTGTTATGTCATTATTCATAAAAAACGAGCCTTAAAAATACAAATCACATTGAAGTACAAGAAAATATTTTGAAAAAGAACAAGGCTTCTTTATTATAATACACTTTTATTTGAAGTCATAAAAAAACCAGAAGGCACGGCAAAAAGAATTGTAAATGGATATCAATCGCTTATCTTTACATCCATCATATCGAATAATTTGCTTACTGTCTTTTAGTAACATGCCTATCGCATTTTGCAAAGTCAGACAGACTGTTCGTTTGCGACCCATGCAAATGTCGGTCGATTTTTCAATTTCAATCAAACGATAGGCCGACTTTCTGGGCGATTCGTTATGAGAGTGCCATACGGAAACAGATGCATCATATTTAATTATATAATTATTCTGGGTCGCCCATAAAGCCCAGTAACGATCTTCTGCCGCAGGAATTTCTACGAAAGGCTGTTCAAGCCAGCGTTCTTTTGATATACATGAGGCAACATTACTAAAACACATATCCTCGGCCTTGTTTCCAAAAAAAATACGAGATTCCGGCGGAAAAGTTTTTTCAATCCTCATTTCTTCATCCCATGGCGTATTAGGCCAGGAGATTTGCCTGCAATAAACACCGGCAACCTGTGGATCTTCAAAATGCGAGATCATACCCTGCAGCCAGTTTTGATCTGTTGGGATAGAATGAGCAGAAAGGATTACAATCCATTTCCCTCGACTATTCTCGATACCCAGATTAAGAGCCTTTGAATAGGTAAACGACTCTTTTGGTATCTCAATTATTTGTACGTCGTAGTTTTTTATAATTTTTAAAGTATCATCTGTCGAACCGCTATCGACCACTATAATTTCTATTTGCTCTTGGCCAAAAGCTTGTGATTTTATGGTATCTAATAGAAGGCCAATATACTGTTCTTCATTAAAGGTTCGAATGACAATACTGACTTGCAGTGATTTCATCTTATGATCCTAATTTACGAAAACGATTTAATATTCTTCGGATCCTCCGTCGAAATGGGGAGTAATAACTCGCTTCAAAAGGGTCGTCCAAAAGATTATCAAGATAATCCTGATGCAATTTTTTATAGTTCTCAATATCAGAAATTATTCCAGCCTGAAACCCAAAGCAGTGCTTGTATGCTTCATCGAAAGAAAGCTTGTGAAGCAGGCAATGTTCCGAACGCGGGTCATCCATATGCTCCTGATATAGCAGAGGATAATAAAACCCGTTAACATATCCCTTACGTGCCATATTCAGCCAGTATCCCGTCGTACTGTTTCTGATTATAGGGCCTAATTTACGATATGTTTCATTTTTTAAAAGCAGCCCCGTCCCGCATGTCCATGGGTGCCTAAAAATCCTATGGCGACCGAAAGTTTGAATTTTATGCTCTGCACGTTTTTCATCAAAATCTTCGGGGAAAAAATGCCAGCATGCAACAACCCCCAGCCGATCAATATCGGCATGTGCCTGTGCCAAAGTCCTTGTCCAGCCCGGCGTTACAAGGCAATCATTATCCAGCTTTCCCAGCAAATCTGCATTGGATGCCGACCATATCCGATTCACCGCTTCAACCTGACCGACATTATTTTTAGACAGGATTATATCCTTAATGCGATGGTCTTTAATGGATTTCAGATAATCAGGCGTATCGTCACTTGAGGCATTATCCCAGATGGTCAAAGAAAATTCCTCTCGCGGATCCGCAAGCACAGACTGCAACGCCAGCTTGGTGTATTCCAGACGATTATATGTTATAAATGCAAGGTCTATTTTCATATTAACAGACTTATTCTCTCGTGCAATAATCTCGACAGCAATTTAATAAAACCTGCTCCAACTTGGCAATCTGCTGTTTAGTGCCAAAATGCTTAATCATTTGCTCACGCCCTGCTTTGCCCATAGATTCGCGCAAATCTTTGTCTTTGACCAGTCTTGACATAGCCTTTGCCATCATTTCAAAATCTTTTTGCTCAACAAGAAAACCTGTTTTGCCATCAATCACCTGCTCACCCATCCCTGGACTTATTGTTGAAATCACTGGCAAACCGGAAGCTGCTGCTTCAGCAGTGGCTACAGGAGATCCTTCAGAATCACCTGCTGGTGTAACAATGGAATGTTGTACAAAAATATCATATAGTGCCATTTCTTTGCGCACATAATCCGACGGCACACTGCCCTTAAAACTTACAGCATCCGCAAGTTCCATATTGTTTACTTGTTCTTTTAATTTATTCTCCAATGGCCCATCACCAAAAATATCGAGCGTTACTTCAGGATTTTCTCGCTTTACAATAGCAAAAGCTTTGAGTGTAAACTCAATACCCTTTTTTTCAACAAGCCTGGAAACCGCCATGAATCGTATCTTCTGGGTTTCATTTTCATACTTTTTGCAAACATACTCATCTGTCGGCACACCACATGGAATTACATTGATCCGTGATTCTGGAATACCGTGTTCCAGAAACCACCCTTTCTGGTGGTTGCCAACAACAACAATTGCGGCAAATTGTTTGACCTGACACATAAGACTCCACCTGTACCATTTATTCGCCAAACTTGAAGAGATATCCATACCATGGAAATGGGCGACAAGCGGTACCCCAAGCTCTTTTGCGATGGGTAAAATACGCAATGCTGTTTGACCAAAATGGCATAGGATGGCTTGTGGTTTTACATCTGATAAAAGCTGATAAATGTAAGCTTTTTCTT
>CAMDDF010000075.1 GCA_945890885.1 Candidatus Kuenenia stuttgartensis
AAAAAAAAATATTTTTTGAATTTTTTTCAAGTCCTGCCTGATTCAAGATTTAGTTTGAACAAAATAGCGTGGGGGATTAAAATTCCCTCTTTCAATACTATATAACAGGACACTAAAAGTTGGAATTAAAACCAAACCAGATTGTTTGCGGCGACTGCATCGAGATACTCAACGGCGTAGATGAGCCTGTTGCGGATTTGATATTTGCCGACCCGCCGTTCAACATCGGCTATAAATATGACAAATACCACGACAAGGTAGAAAAGAAAAATTATATCGACTGGACGAAGGACTGGATGCTTGCGTGCTGTAAAGCCCTCAAACCTTCTGGCTCGTTTTATATCGCTATCGGAGATGATTACGCTGCCAATGTTAAAGTCATCGCTGATGAAATCGGCTTGACTATGCGGAACTGGATTATATGGCATTACACTTTCGGCCAGCAGACAAAGGCGAAATTCGCACGTGCTCATACGCATATTTTTTATTTCGTCAAAGATAAAGAAAATTATACGTTCAATGTGGATGCTATTCGGGTTTTTTCTGATAGGCAGAAAAGATATAAGGATAAGAGAGCCAATCCTGAAGGTAAACTGCCAGATGATGTTTGGGATGAGCACCCTCGGCTGTGTGGTACTTTTGATGAGCGGGAAGGCTGGCATCCATGCCAGATGCCGGAAAGCCTTCTGGCGAGAATTATCAGGGTAAGTAGCAATTGTGGAGATTGTATATTAGACCCCTTTAATGGTTCTGGGACTACCACCGTTGTTGCTCACAAGATGAAAAGGAATTACATAGGAATAGAAATTTCAAAACAATATGTAAAAGAAGCTCAAAAGCGAATTCAACAATCAGAGGAGTTTCCTGTTGAAGGTGAGGGAGAAATAAATTGGACTGAACGTCTTGATGCCGAATTGAAGTGGCTTTATCATGAAAATAAAATGTCCACAGAAAAATTATCTGATAACAAGTATTTACTTGGTTTATTCACTTTAAAGTTTAATAATAGAATTGGCTTTGTAAACAATCCTTGTCGGCCAGAAGATATAAAAGCTCGTTTAACAAAATTAAGGAAATCCGCTAAATTGGGACCACTTCGTGGTCATGTAGAAGATAAATAATTTTTGAAGAGGTTTTATGATGGCAAATTGGTCAAGTGCAACAGAACAGAAACTTAAAGATGTGTATGTCGAATTTAACATTCCTTCTGATACTCTTATTGCTGATGAGACGCTGATGAGCAAATTTGTGGAGCGATTTATAGCCTCAAGTGGTTGCTCTGTAGATTTTTCTGCTAAGTCAATAGCGGAAAAATTGTTAAGTTTGCGAAAAAAAGGAGAATTGCCGAGACTTAGAAAATAATTAAGTGAAATTATTCGGTCGCTTCCGCGACTCGGCTTCTATAATAACCCCCAGAATAAATCGGGGGGCTAACGAATGTATGATGGTTTTAGCAACTTGTTAGCCTGCCGATTTATTCGGCAGGTTGTAAAAATAAATTCTACAAAATATTTAAATGAAACGGAAAATTATGAAAAAACTATTATTAATTCAATTTCTGGCAACATCTTTTTTTCTTTCCGGCTGCGGCCATTGCTATGAATGCGACAAGTATAATTCAAGAATTGAAGTTAAGGCGAACATCGAGGCCGCTGCTTCTGAGTCTATGACCTCGGCTAATCAGAAAGAAGCCTTTATGGCAATAGCGGTAGAAGGTGCCAAGAATGGCATGACCAAGGAAGAATGGGCCTGTCTGCTTGAAAAGATTTCCAAGAGTGGAATGGTTGGAAATGATAAGTCTGAGGTTCTTGTTTACATAACAAAAAATAAAAATGTTATAGATTCAGATGAGCTGCTGAACTGGTAAGGAAATTCTAATTTGTCAATAATAAGAATAATTTGCGGATATGCTTTGACGGGCGTGTTTTTGACGCTGATTCAACCGCCGTTCGATATGTATATGCTTGCGTGGGTAAGCTTTTTGCCGATGGCGTTTATATCTTCGCCTGCAATGAAGAAACGATGGCTCATTCTTTTCGGGTATATATCGTGCGTGCTGTACTGGCTGGTGAACATATATTGGCTTTGTCTGCCGACGACGCTGGGCTGTATAACATTTTGTCTTTATATGGGAATTTACTGGCCGCTGCTTTCGATATGCATCAGGTATTGCAGAGCGCGCGGGCTTGGGCTGACGTTTATTCTGCCGGTGCTTATTGTCGGTGCTGAAGCGTGGCAGAGCTGCATATTCGGCGGATTCAGCTGGCGGCTGCTTGGGCACAGTATGTACAAATGCATTACTATGATTCAGGTTGCCGATATTTTAGGCGTGGCGGGGATAACATTTTATATCGCGATGGTCAATGGACTGCTGGCGGAGCTTATGCTTGAGCATCCTAGAAATAAAGAGTTCAAGGTTACCCTTGTTGCTGCGGTTATTATAGCGGTGATGTTTTATGGCGAACGACAGCTTGATCGGACAGAAAAATCTATGAAGGCCGGGCCGATGATTGCATCGCTGCAAACGAATGAGCCTTTGACTATTGATGGTATCGGCTTTAAGGCGGATGATATATTTGAAGATATGATAGCTATGAGCAGTGAATCGCTCGAATCTTCGCCGGCGATGATTGTCTGGCCTGAAACGATGGTGCTAAATACGTTTGACAGCCAGTATCTCGATTTGCGAGGGTCTGCGTATCGCGGGTATGAGTTTGAACACATCGTCAGGATATTCAGTATGAACAGCGGCGTAGCAATGGTTATCGGCGCAACAGGCGGCACAGCGGAATATAAGCCGCAAAGTAATACGGTAGCTCTTAAAGATCGAACCAATGCGGCGTATGTTTACGACTCTGACGGCAGGCAGCTTGAAAGGTACGATAAAATTCATCTCGTGCCATTTGGCGAATTTGTGCCGTTCAAATATTCATGGCCGTGGCTCTATAATATCCTGATGAAATTTACGCCGTACCCCGAAGATGATTTCAGCCTGCTGCCGGGGAAAGAATTTACGACTTATAATTTAGCAACTCCGCAGGGAAATTACAGGTATGCAATAATTATCTGCTATGAAGATACGGTAGTGCCTTTGAATCGAAAATTTGTTGTCGATGCCAACGGTGTCAAACGTGTGGACTGGCTTGTGAACATTTCCAACGATGGCTGGTTTAGCTGGCGAAATGATGAAGGTGATGTTGTTCCTACCTCGGAGCTTTTTCAGCATGCGGTGATTTGCTCATTTAGAGCCGTTGAAAACAGGGTTGGCATAGTCAGAAGTGTAAATACCGGCGTAAGCTGTTTTATCGAACCGACGGGTAGGATAAAGTATGGCTCCGCTGCGGGTACATTGCCGGGCAAGGTTACCGAAAGACAAGGCGTTTCAGGGTGGCTTGCGGACAATATAGTGGTTGATGACAGGGTAACTTTTTTCAGCAGGCACGGTCAGTGGCTCGATTATTTAGCTGGAATATTCTTTTGGCCGATAATAATATTATCTTTTCAGAAATTACCCAAAAAAGAAATTGAGGCGAAAAATGTCAAGGTTAGATAGTAAAATCCTTTTTAGTGCCGTAATGACCGTTATTTTGGGTTTCGGGTTTGCCGGTGCCGCGGTGATAGACCCGGCAGTGAAGGAAGAATGCAAAAAACAGGCGATTTTGATAATAGCCAATGGGCTAAGTGATACGGACCCGCAATTCAGGGGCAAGGCCGTAGAGGTTGTTTCCAATGCCAGGCTAAATGAATTGATGCCCAGAGTCGAAAAGCTGATGGGCGATGATTATGTTCCCGTAAGATTCACTGCAGCTATTGCGGTTGGGGATATGAAATACGACAATTCGATGGCTGCTTTGAGAAAACTTGTCGAAGTTGGGGACGATACAAGCAAGATTGCCGCGGCGTATGCTCTGGCAAAACTTGGGGACAAGCGAAATGTTCCGATTATCCATGAGGCACTGACGAGTACCGAC
Organism: Candidatus Kuenenia stuttgartensis; assembly: GCA_945890885.1. GTDB lineage: Bacteria > Planctomycetota > Phycisphaerae > Sedimentisphaerales > CAMDDF01 > CAMDDF01. Next base: position 3,972 of record CAMDDF010000075.1, read on the forward strand.
CAGAATCTCAAGGCCAATGCCGCATTACTTCTCGGCAAGCTTGGCAATAAAGACGACATTGCAGTTCTTTATAAGGTGCTTGGCGACGTTACTGCCAGCGATGCGGCGCTGTTTCAGGCGGCTGAGTCGATAGCGGCCCTTGGAGATGCCGGTATTTATTCGAGATTGTGGACTATGCTTATCAGTAAACATCCCGACGACAGGATAATTGGTGTCCGTGCGATGCGGGCGTTGGGTACAGCTCAGGCCAAAGAGGCGATTTTGACGATGTTTTACGATGAGGTTCTCGAAGTTCGGCTGGTTGCTGCCGCGGAGCTTGGGAAACTTGGCGATAGTTCCGGCTATACCGAGGTTGTCGATGCTATCACAAAGCCCCTGAGTCAGATTGATCAGGAAGCTATGGAGCGTGCTTACAGCTATCGAAAGAAAGACGACAAGGATGGTGCTAAACAGGATAAAGAATCTAGAATGCTTTTTCAGCCTGTTTACAGGACTACTGAGGAATACGAACAGGCGGTAGAGCGGGCAAAAATACTTGCGGCCCTGGCAATTGGCTATATTAAAGATAATACTTTGGATACATATTTGCCTAAATTATTAGCTGACCCATCCAGAGATGTCCGAATTGCGGCGGCTCAATCGGTGATGCTGCGGTTTAATTAGACAAAAGGACTCGGTAATTATTGTTTATATAAGCGTAAAAATAACTTGACCTTATCTATATATGTTCGTAAAATCTGCGATGTAGCTTACCTGTTTTTACAGTTAGACAGGGTCTATTTGTATTTATATTTTGGTATCATAGGGCTTTATTTTATCAGCCTGAAACGAAAGGAGAGCGGCGTTTGAGTTCTTTTACGAAATTTTTGATTGTTATGCTTACGGTTTTTTCGATTTTTCTTTGTGGAATCGTTGTTACTTATGTTGCCAGTGCCAATAACTGGAAACAGGAGTATAACGCCCTTGATGACCAGATCAGTGCACTGAAGAAGAATCTGGCATCTGAGCAAAATCGTCTGATGGAAAAAGAAAAACAGCTTGAAACCAGAATCGATGAGCTTCTTGCTGAAAACAATTCGCTCAAGACCGAGCTTACCAAAATGGAAGTACAGGTAGGCGATGCTCTTAGAGAAAGCCGAATCAATCTTCAGCGTGTCAGCGATTCTACCGGCGTTATCGAAGGCTTACGGCAGACTATCGAAGGTATGAGGGTTTCGCTTGATGCAACCCGTACTGATTTGACTGATAAGACGGCTCAGCTGGCATCGGTAAGCAAAAAGCTGAACGAGATCAACACCGAGCTTGACAACAAGATTGTTGAGCTTGATACACTCGAGGCAGTAAATAAGCAGTTGCTTGAGAAGAGCAGCGATCTTGAAAAGATGATTGGCGGCAAGACAGTTTCTACGGGAACGGTTACAACCATCAAAGATGCCGCTACTGTTATACCGGTGGAATATGTTGCCGTGTCTGAAAACATTGTCAGCCTCAATGGTTTGGTAAGCGAAGTTGACATGAAGAATAAATTGGTTACGGTTAGCGTCGGTACCGCAGACGGCGTTGCCAGCGGTATGAGGTTTCACGTAACACGCGGCGACCAGTTTATTTGTGATATTGTAATTACCCACGTCGATTCTGATAAGTCTGCAGGCGTTCTTGAGCTTGTTCAGTCGTATCCGAAAGTAGGCGATAACGTTTCAACGAGCCTCTAATACAGGATTTATAATGGCAATAGAACAAAAAAAAGTAAACCCGGCATCAAATGTCTATACGGCCCTTTTGGCAGCGGCGTGTCTTGCAGTTTTTAGCACCGCTGTTTATGTTACGATTATTTGCTATAATCAGTATGAGACAATTTTCAAAGTTGTAAAACCTTAGAACTTGGAAAGCTTGTTGATATAATCCTATGTGTCCGCTTAAGGCTGACAGGGATTAAGGGATTTGAAAAATTTAATAAAGGGAGTTATCGTGCTGCTCGATAAGATTTTAGGCTGGTTTAGTATGGATATGGGCATTGACCTGGGTACATGCAACACCTTGGTCTGTGTCAGGGGCGAGGGCATTGTCCTGAATGAACCGTCGGTTGTGGCAGTTCGCAAGGGGACTAACATCGTTTTGAACAATGGCGAAGCGGTCGGCCTTGTTGCACGCGAGATGCTTGGAAAGACACCCGGCTCAATTTCGGCTATCAGGCCAATGAGAGACGGCGTAATCAGCGATTTTGAAATCACCGAAGCGATGCTTAGCTATTTCATTCGCAAAGTTCACGCCAGACGCGGCTGGGTTATGCCTCGTGTGGTCATTGCCGTGCCAAGCGGAATAACTGCGGTTGAACGCAGAGCTGTTATTGACAGTGCAGAACGTGCAGGGGCAAGAAAAGTCTATCTGATTGATGAGCCTATGGCGGCGGGCATCGGTGCCGGCCTTCCTATTACAGAGCCGACGGCTTCGATGATTGTCGATATCGGCGGCGGAACAACTGAAGTTGCGATAATGTCGCTGGCGGACATCAGCACCTGCGAATCCGTTCGTATCGGCGGCGATGATTTCGATGAAGCGATTATCAATCATCTCAAGAGAACATATAATCTTCTTATCGGCGAGCCAAGAGCAGAAATAGTTAAGATTCAGATCGGCTCAGCCTGTCCGCTTGAGGAAGAGCTGACGATGGAAGTTGCCGGCAGAGATACAATATCGGGCCTTCCGAGAAAAATTGTTATTACAAGTGAAGAGATACGTGAAGCTCTGCGTGAGCCTACCGCTGGAGTTATAGAAGCTGTGATGAAGACCCTTGAAAGAGCGGAGCCGGAGCTTTCGGCGGACCTTATTGATAATGGTGTGCATCTTGCCGGCGGCGGGTCGCTCTTGCGTGGTATGGATACTGTGCTTTCGAATTCGACAGGATTAAAGGTTGTCAGGGCGGACGACCCGCTAACGTGTGTTGCTCGCGGTACGAGTGTTTATCTGGATAATCTTGAAATCTGGAAAGACACGCTTGACCACAAAAATCAGTCATGGGAATAGTCCGAAGCGCAGCAGTTTCAGTAAAAAATTATTAGAAATGTCAAAGCCCTATGGTTAGTAGCCTGGGGCTGATTTTTATACCGACCTATGCGAAGAAGCTCAATCAGAACATCCAGGCCTTTGTTGGTTATCAGTATGGCTTTAGTGGGATTGGTTTTTCTGCTGCTGCCATTGAGGATTACCTCAAAGCCTCACGATTTATTTATTCATACCTTTGGCGGGCTGCTGAAAATCGGAAGCGAAGCGAAAATTACCGATTTGCCGGGAAAGCTTGTCAGCAAAGAAACGGTCAGCATCGAGCTTTACAATAGTCTCCTTGAAGAACGAAGCCAGCTCGAAGACCAGTTCAAGGAAATTTATCGTCGGTATATTCAGCTTAATGAGGAGTTCGAGCAGGCCACAGGTGCCAGGCAGCGTCTTCCTGATGTTGGCCCGGGGCATATCTGGGCGGAAGTGATTACGTTTGTCCCCGAAAAAAATGAGATAGACATAAATCGCGGCGAGCAGGACGGCATCAGAAAAGGTTTATACGTTATTGGTCAGGATTATCTTATCGGAACGGTAGAGCAAGCCAATAATTATTCCGCAAAAGTTCAGCTTCTTACGTCGCCGGAACATTCGCTTATCGTTGAAATCGAAGCTGTTGACGACCAGGGCAAAAACATCTACAAAAGAGCCTTTATGAAAGGCGATGGAAAATCCGGATGTGTAATCAGCGGCGTAGAGACGAAATATAAAATTGAACAGGGCAACTATATTTATGCTTATGCAAAGCCGGGCTATTTAAATTCTCCATTGATTATCGGCAAGGTCAGCGAAATTAAAAATGACGGTTTGGCTCCGATGAACTGGCAGATTAAAGTTGTGCCGTCATTTGATATTTCAACGCTTGAGCGGGTCTTTGCTGTAACAATGGAACCTGTTGAGGGCGGCACGAAAAAATGAAAATCTTTTTATTTATCATAGCGTTATTTGTCAGTATGATTCTTCAGGCGGGCAATATTACCAATTACATTGCTCTTGGCGAATCGTACATCAAGCCTGACATACTTTTGATATTGCTGGTGTATCTTGCATCTACTGCCGAGCCGGTTGCGGCGGTGATTCTTTCTTTTATACTTGGTTTGGCTGCCGATACAATAATGCTTCCTCTTGGGCCTTTTATGATAAGCTATCTTCTGGCGGGTACAGTGATTTCAAATCTGAAAAAAATGCAATTATCCGATAACGCTGTTTTTCAAGGGGTTCTGGTATTTCTGGCCTGCATTGTGGTTTTGAGTTTATCTGAGCTGTTAAAGTTTATTACGGGCCATCCGATTAGCTCGCATTTATTAACCAGAATATTTGCAACTTCGGCTTACTCTGCGGTATTGACACCGTTTGTCTGGTTTTTCTTTGACAAGGTTCGTGAAATAACAGGTTTGAAAAAGAAGAATCGTTGACCGTTGTCCGTCAACCGTTTACCGCTAAGAAAAAATGGTTAATAGGCGGTATTTATTAGTTAGCAGAAATAATGTTTACCGGCTAATGACTAATAAATTCGTGTGATTCGTGGCAAAAAAACGGTGAACGGTCGACGTTGTTTTTTAATTTAATTTATCATTTATGTAACGGTATATGTATAGCAAAAGACTTAAAATTTTCATAATGTTATGTCTGTTTATGACAAGTATTGTACTGTTGCGGCTTTTGATAATGCAGACAGGCCAGTCGCGGCAGCAGGCGATTGAATTGACAAATAAGATGCGTAATAAGCCTGCCGTTGTGCTTCCTACGCTTCGGGGCAAAATATCCGACAGGAACGGTAAAATTCTTGCTGTCGATACTCCGCGTTTTTATCTTTATATGAACTATAACCTCACAAGGCTGCTCGATGAACGATGGCAGTTTGCGCAGTTGATGAGCAAAACCAGAGGCGATACTACCGAGGAACAAGCAAGGGAGAAGCTCTGCGAGGAATACGCTGATGACCTCAAAACGCTTTTTCGTGCTATACAGTGGTGTTCCAAACTGCCGGGAAATTCAGAGAAGAGCGTCCGCGAAGAAATCAGCAAGATCAACGATACCGTCTGGAATATGCGGTCGTACGTTGCATGGAGAAAATATTATCCTGCCAGAAATTTTTCGGAATTCGAAAAAACTATTCCTGAAAAAAAAGAGCAGGTTAAGATGGCCTTTCGCGAGCGGATAATCGAGATGACTCAGAATTATCCGATTGTCGAACTCAAAAACGAGGACGAGAAATTTTCTGCGGAATTCTTTTTTGCCGAGTCCAAAAATGTCTCTGTTGCCAGTGAGCCGGTCAGGCAATATCCCTACGGTGATGTCGCAAGCCAGATTATCGGCTGGGTCAAGCCTAAATCCGATTCCGACGATGATGATGAAATGGTCAGGCTGCTTGCAAAAGATAAGCTGGCTTCTTATCAGGGACAGGAGCTTGCAGGCTTTGCAGGCGTAGAATGGGTCTGCGAGCCGTATCTTCGCGGCAGAAGGGGGCTTGTTGAATATGACAGGGACGGCCAGCTTGTAAGTGAAAGCCAAACTCAGTTCGGCCTTGATATTTCATTGACGATTGATATCGAGTTGCAGAAAAAGGTTGAACAGATGTTAGCTGACCCTGAGAAAAATAAACTTTACAGGGATGGCGGCGCTGCGGTTTTGATTGATGTTGCTACCGGCGAAATTCTGGTGATGGCTTCGATTCCGACGTTTGACCTGAACAAGGTGCGCAGCAATTATCTTCAATACAGAAACGACGCTGGCAGGCCGTTTATAAGCAAAGCAATCGAAAAAATTTATCCGCCCGGCTCGACATTGAAACCGCTTATCCTGATAGCCGGCATGGAAGAGCAAAAAATAACTCCGGGCACGGTTATTTCGTGTCCTGCGGAAAATGCCCCACGGGGCTGGCCAAGCTGCTGGATTTGGCGGCAGCTTCATTCCTGCCACGATTACGAATGGGAAAACACAGCTCGCAACGCTCTAAAGGGAAGCTGCAATATTTATTGTTCGCACGTTGCCAATATGCTCGAATCCGGAATCTTGCAGCGGTGGCTTTATAGTGTCGGTTTCGGACATCGACTTCTTCCTGTTCCGGATTTTCCAAGTGCCAATCTTGACGGTGAAGAGCTTGAAAATATTGGGCGAAATCTTCGTGAGTCCGGCGGCGTGATATGGACGGGTTTTGCATCGATTAAGGATAAGCCGTTGAGCGACCTTCCTGATATTGCAAAATATGAAAAGCGTCATTTCGGTATAGGCCAGGCAAGTATGAGAGCGACAATTTTGCAGGTTGCAAACTATATGTCTTCTATCGCTCGCGGCGGCGTTTATCGGCAGGTCAGG
>CAMDDF010000076.1 GCA_945890885.1 Candidatus Kuenenia stuttgartensis
TCCTTGCCCCTGTTTTTTTGAGAACGGGCTGCGGACAAAAATACTCGGTTATCCGGCTTGAAGAGAAAAAATAAGGAAAATATAAAAATGAATAAAACTTAAAAAACTAAAATTTACCACTTGACCGGCTCATGTTCATAGGATTACACAAATCTTCTCGAATTTTTTTATTAACCGCAGATACCGCAGATGACGCGGATTTTTTTTATATCCTGCGATACTGTTATCCCGATAGAAACCGAACAGCGTCCCATTTGTCATCCCCGCGCAGGCGGGGAACCAGAAAATATTGAAAGTGTCCACAGAGGCCACAGAGGCCATCAATTTCTATTTAATATAAATATTTTCAAAACATTCCTTATAGATAGCATTTGATGGACTTGATGGACGCTCCGGCGCATTTCTTTTTTACAGATTGGTTTTAATTGCGGAGTAAAACCGCTCTTCAATTCCATTTGTCTTTTTTCTAACCCTCTCGCACATCGGGTATAATCGTTTTACTTCTTTGCCGAAGTTGCTTGCGTTCATCAGCAGATAGCCGTCCGCGTCGCAGAATGATTTATAATGGTCATAGACCCTGCTGCAAGCGATGCCCCCTGCAGTGATACATTATAATCGGCATAAAACCTAAAATCCAGAAAATATTTCCAAAACAACACCAAAAACAGTCTGATTTATTGACAGAAGCAGTCCCATTTGGTCTAATACGGCGTTGCTGTTCAACAAATGAAAACTTTAAAAAAGGAAGATTAAAATGAAAGTCAGCAAAAGAGCACAGTCAGTCCCTGCCTCAGCTACAATCGCAGTCGATGCCAGGGCAAAGGAACTCAAGGCACAAGGGGTTAATGTTATCGGTTTTGGTGCTGGAGAACCAGACTTCAACACTCCTGATTTCATTATTCAAGCAGCTTGCGACGCGATGAAAAAAGGCCAGACACGCTATACCGATACGCCCGGAATTCTTCCGCTGCGAAAGGCAATCTCCGAAAAGCTCAAAAACGAGAACAATCTTGATTACAAGCCTGAACAGATAATCGTTAATATCGGCGCTAAACATTCCGTATATGAGGCGATGCAGGCGACTCTTGACCCCGGCGATGAGGTGATTATGCCCGCTCCTTACTGGGTTACATACCCGGAAACCATCAAACTCGCTGAGGCCAAGGCGGTAGTAATCGAGACCAGCCGTGAAAACAGCTATAAAATGACCCCTGCCCAGCTCAAAAAGGCAATTACGCCTAAGACCAAGATGCTGATTTTTAATTCGCCCAGCAATCCGGGCGGCTTCACATACACCGAAGACGAGATGCGTGCAATCGCTGATGTGCTAAAAGGCACTGATATAATGGTGCTTTCCGACGAAATTTACGAGAAACTGGTTTACGGCAAGACAAAATTCGTAAGTTTCGCTTCACTTAGCGAAGACGCTTACAAAAGGACGCTTACCCTTAACGGATTCAGCAAGGCATTCGCGATGACCGGCTGGAGACTTGGCTATACCGCAGGGCCGCTGGATGTCATCAAGGCTATGGTCAGGCTGCAAAGCCATATGACACAAAACCCCGTCAGCTTCGCACAGTATGCGGCACTTGAAGCGTACACAAACCCAAGAGGTGCCGAAGAAGTCGAAAAGATGAGAATCGAATTTGAAAAACGGGCAATCTATATGGCCAAGAGGCTAAACGCCATCGAAGGCTTTATCTGCCCTGAGCCGACCGGCGCGTTCTACTGCTTCCCGGATGTCAGCGCTTACTACGGCAAAACTATCAACGGGTCGAAAATCAACGACAGTATGGCGTTCGCCAAGAACCTGCTCGAGCAGGCCAATGTTGCACTTGTGCCGGGCGGAGCATTCGGCTGTGATAAAAATATAAGACTTAGCTTTGCAACCTCGCTTGAAAACATTACCGAAGGGATTGACAGAATAGAAAAATGGCTGAAAAGTTGAAAACTAAAAGGCACCCATTTTCGGGTTGGCCGATGATTATCGTGTGGCTGGCGATGTTGATATTCGCTGGCCACTCAATTACCCATATGGTTGGCGCAGGCGATACATGGGTGGCGATGGCGTGCGGGAGACATTTTCTCGAACATGATTTTAAAAATGTAACCGCTGAGCCTTTTAGCTTCAATTCACACAAGGCAGGCCCAACCGCTGAGGGAATGAAAGAATACGCCAAGACTCTTAGGGAAGCCGCAAAGGAACAGCGAAAACTTGCAAAGCCTGAAGTTTTTCAAAGCCAATATCCCAAGCCTAACGACCCGGTTTCCAGAGGAAGCAATCTCAAGGCAGATATTTTTAATGAATGGGCGGATTTTTGCCAAGGCTACGAAAACTGGCCCGGCTGGGCAAAAACTGTCGCTTCAGATGTTCACCCGACAGGCTGGGTTAATCAAAACTGGCTGACACACGTTATTTTCTATTGGCTGACGCACGAATTCACCGGCTCGGCCGACCAGCCGTACTATGATGCGCTGGTTTACTGGAAATTTGTGATGTACCTGATGACGGCGGCGTTTGTGTACTATGCGACGAGGATAATGGGGGCAACGCCGGTGCTGGCGGCAATGGCGGGCTGTCTTTCGGTTTTCATCGGAAGATCGTTTTATGATATTCGCCCTGCTGGATTTTCAAATATGCTCGTTGCGGTGCTGCTGCTTATTTATGTGCTGACGACATATAAAAACTATCGCTATATATGGCTGATTGTGCCGGTGATGGTTTTCTGGTGCAACGTACACGGTGGATTCATTTATGCGTTCATAACATTTGTTCCTTTTATCGGAACGCATTTTCTGTTTCTGCTAACGAAAAAATGGAGAACGATTTTTTACTCGGCAGGTGCTTTTTTACTGTTTCTCTATACGCTGATTAAGATTAGCAATACGAAATATTACGGGGAAGAGGCGAGCTATGCTTTTCTGGAGATACTAGCTCTTGGAGCGGCACTGATTGCCGGCGGATTTGTATTCACAAAGTTCGGCAATTATTTTAGAACTATCTCCGTCAGAGGGCTTATTCATACCATCGCGGCGGCGGTTATATCCTTTATTGCTGCGGTGATTTTCAATCCGTATCACCTTACAAATTTCACGCATACGCTTATCGTCAGCGTCAGCGAACAGGCGAAGATGTGGCGGCAGGTACACGAGTGGCATCCGGCTTTTTCGTGGGCAAACCCTGTGGGAACCTCTGTGCCGTTTATGATAGCCCTTATGATTACGGCAGGCTTTGCGGTGCTTTGGCTGGTAAGCTATATCTATCGTGCAAGGATTGAAAACGTCCGGCAGATTTCGCAGACGAGTGTCGCAAATTATGCAGGGTTCGTAAGATATTTTCTTGCTGTGATGATACCATTGACGGCGTTTACAGCTTTTCAGCTTTGCAATCCTTCGCTGCAATATCTTTTTGCGGTCGCGGCTTTTGTCGTTCTTGTGCTTTTATCCATTGACGTTTCAAAATGGATAATGCCTTTCGTGGGATTTTTCTCCATCATCGTATTGCTGATGGCTCAGGAACAAAAGGCATACGCGGGAATGTATATTTTCCCATTTTTAATTATCCCTGCTTATGTGATTTTCAATCTGATATTCGCAAAAGACAGGTCGTTAAGGCCAATCGTTCTGATGATAACCACAGCAACGGCTATCGTAAGCTTTGTTGTTGTAATGTTCATTGGCCCAAAAAATCCAATCGGCCTTGATGTAAACGGGTTTGGCGGCACAATCAACAATTTCATTTCTCTCAAGGCACCTTTTACGCCTGCTTTTTATCAGGGCGGCAATGCGGATTCGCTTGCTGTTTATAATAATTTCTTCGGCGGTCTGCTGGCAATAAATCTTCTGGCTGGATTTGTATGGCTGACGGCATATTTATTTAAAAAACCGGCGGACGAAACGAAAACTCAACAAACAGCAAAGATTGAATCCAGCGATGTTTACGCTCTGCCGAAAATCGATTTGACCGTGATAATAATTGCTATCATAACGGTTTTTCTGGCGATTAAAATGCGGCGGTTCATCACTTTTGCAGGCGTGATGATTTCCCCACTGATTGCGTTATTCATCGACCAGACAGCAAGAATCGCAACGTCAGTTTTCAATAAGCAAAAGTTCGGCCAATTTATACTGACCCCGATGTCGGCAAGGCTGAGAAAAACAATTATCGGCATGGGCCTGCTGACGGTGGCATTCTATGGCTCATACTGGGGTGTAAAATACTACCGAATATATCTGACTCCATGTTCCAGCGAAATAGAAGCTGAATTTTCCACCGTGTTTATGCGAATGACCGCATCGAGCGTCAAGCCATTCAATGCATGCAAGTTTATCCGTGATAACAAACTGTCCGGCCATATGTATAATTACTGGACCGAAGGCGGCTTCATCGCTTACGGCCAAACACCGGACCCTAATACCGGAAAGACACCTCTTCAGCTTTATATGGACGGAAGAGCGCAGGCAGCATATTCGCCCCAGGCGTATATCGATTGGATTACAATTATGGGAGGCGGCTCGGCACTTTATAATGCAAATCGTGATAGAAGAAACCCAACCCAAAAAGAATATACTGAGGCAGGCAAATGGATCGATGACATCTTTAAGAAAAAAGATGTATGGGTCATTCTTATGCCGATAAATCAGTTTAATTCCGAGTTTATGAGAGCGATTGATACTCAGCCGAACTGGCGGGTTGCGTATTTGGATACGAAACAAAAGCTGCTTGTGGACACAGATACCCAAGCTGGCATGAAAATCTTCAGCGGAATTTTTAACGGCAATACAAAATTCCCGAACGAATATTCAAAAAATATCACCCTTGCACACAACCTGCTCAGAACCAACAACCCTGAGTATGTAGCCAAGGGATTTGAGGCAGCAAAATCAGCAGTAAAGGAATATCCGTCAAATATATCTGCTATGAATTTGAATATTACAATTCAAATACCGGCACTTCGAGACAAGACTTTGGAGCTTTGCAGGGAAATTGACGCAGACTTTATAGAAAACAGCGAAAAGTACAGAACGGTCAACGGCTTCAGGGAACGAGTGATAACAGAGATGACTGCTCTTGGATTACTGATGCGATACGATAACAATTACGACAAACAGGAAACAACGCAGAGAATGGAACAATTGAACAATGACCCTTTGCTAGATTCCGAAAACGCGAAATGGTAACTTTATGATTACAGATAAATACTCTATCAGCCTTTTTTTCCCGTGCTATAATGAAGAGGCCAACGTCGAAACGCAAACGCTCAAAAGCATTGACGTTTTAAGTTCCGTTACAGATGATTATGAAGTTATAATCGTAAACGACGGCAGCAAAGACCGCACCAGACAAATCGCAGACTCGCTTGTTCAGCAATATCCTACTGAGGTCAAAGTTATTCATCACCCAACCAATCTTGGCTATGGGGCGGCGTTACAAAGTGGATTCAGGGCAGCGTCAAAGAATCTGGTATTCTACACCGATGGCGACGGGCAGTTTGATATAGGCGAGATGCCGGCCTTATTAAAGTTTATTCCGGAATTCGATATTGTTAGCTGCTACAGACTAAATCGTCAGGACGGTTTCATGCGAAAAGTCAACGCATTTTGCTGGGGAACGCTGGGAAATATACTCTTTAGATTCGGATTGCGCGATGTAGATTGCGCATTTAAACTTTATAAACGTGAAATTTTCGATAATATCAAAATGCAAAGCACCGGCGCTTTAATAGATACCGAAATACTGGCAAGAGCCAAACGCAAAGGATACAAAATCAAACAGGTCGGCGTACATCATTACCCAAGAGCGGCAGGAACACAAACCGGCGCAAAAATCAGCGTCATACTGCGTGCTTTCAGGGAACTATTCGTTCTATACAGGCAGATAATAAAAGATGCCTAATAAGTGCTTTAATTTATTTGTGTACGGCTCTTTGCGTGATTCAATTATTTTTGAGTCAGTCAGCGGTTTCAGCTTTACCACGACAAAAGAGGAAAGCAGCGAGGCTAAACTTTTCGCTGAGCCTGCGTTTCTGGATAAATACAGAAAGGTAAGCCCTGATAACATTTACTATTACGCGATGCCTTATGAACCCGGCAGGATAGAAGGATTTGTCATATATAATATTCCACGACGGGCTATCGCGGAAATTGACCGCTATGAAGGCAAACGATATAAAAAAGAAACCGTACGCGTAAATACCGCAAATAATTTTGTCGAAGCGCTGGCATATCTTGCCAAGCCCGAAAAGATGGAAGAAGATTTCGGCGACCGATGGCACGTAAATCTTATTGAGGAATTGTGGCTTAGAAAACGCATCGAACAATTCATCGAAGCAAAAACCCGACCCGGCGACCATACCGAAGATGCGAATCTCGAAAGACTTGCTGAGCGTGAGCTTCTTGGTACAACCGAACGAGACCTGGTTATAAGCCAGTATCGCCACACCCCTTTCAGCGATTTCTATATCGAACAGGAGCTGGCCAAGCCCCGGCCCAGCATCAGGCATCTTTATAATGACGAAAAGGCCATTCCATACATAAATAATTATCTCGGCATCGTAATAAAAAACGGAATTTTAAGCAGATTTGAAGAACTTATTCGTTCCAAGTACAGATTTCAGCTTGAGCATCTAAACACAAGCAAAAGATATTTCGACCATTCATTCAGCATACTTGCGGCACTGAGGATGATAAATTCCGATGAAAAAGCGGTCAATATGCTCATTCAACAGGGTATAGAAAAGATTGACTATAAATCGCACGACCTTATTGATTACATCAAATACGCAATAAAGGCGGCAAATGAAATCTTCGATACAAGACTTGCGAAAAATCAGCTTGACTTCATCGCATCGAATATCCGAACAGGACTTACACCTCTTGGGGCCGAGGTTGAGTTAAGCAATTTAGGTTATAAAACAATATCATCGCTTGGAAGTCCCGCCGGCATCAAAGATGATATTTATGATAGTTTTTACTATTTCTATGATTTTCACCTGGATATTCTGACGTGGAGACTTGGCGGATGTGTCGATAACCATAGCGGCTCGACCGAAAAAAGCAGGCGACGCGGATTTCTTGAAATGGCTCCGGGAAGACTCAATATCGCTGGGGAACTTTCCATGGCGGCAACAGCCGATCCCTGGACACTCAATCAACTGATAAACCAGATTACGAAATTTTTCGATGTTAAACCGCACAGCCTGCATCTGTCGTTCCAGATGAGAAAAAATCAAATTGGTAAACAGAAACTTCTGCCGGTGGGTTTTGTGAAATGTCTTTTGGCCCTTGGCGGCGGTCTGGAGCAAAATCCTGCTGGCAAGATGTGGCTTTCGAGGCTCGGCCAGGCAGAGATACTATCCAAGCAGGACAGCGAAGGTCTGGCGTTTTCACTGACCGGAAAAAGAAAATGGTACCTTGGCGATAACGAAGTGGGCGGCAGGGTTCCTTCGCACGCCGTAAACCAGGTCTATCAATATAAATTTATCCGTCTCGATGTACGCGCAAACTATGAACCGTTAATTTTATGCCTGAAAGGTATCCAGATAGCATACAATCCGGCGGATTATATTACCGCTGAGCAGCTTAGAGAATCTCCGGAGTTGATGGATGAACTAATACAGCTTAAAGAATGGGCGGCAAACCCCAAACCAATCAGCCCAAAAACCATCAATAAATTTATTGAAACAGTCAGGCTTGGCCTGATGACAGAATCTCGCGGTAAGGCTGTACATAAGCTGCACTATATGGAGTGGGCGATAAATTCGACCAATGTTCAGCTTAGACTTTTTAATAAAATACTGTCGAACCACAAGGGCTGATTTTTTCAGATTATAAACTATGCTGCAATCAAAAATGTTGCTAAAATCGTTATTACCAAATAGAATACCCTTACTATATAAATAGGTAATGACGTGAATAAAGCTGAATACAGAAATATTTTAATCATAAAACCAAGCGCTCTCGGCGATATTGTGCATACTCTGCCAGTGCTTGAGCCATTAAAGCGAAAATATCCGCAGGCGAAAATAACCTGGCTCGTAAGAAAAGAATTTGCATCGCTGATAGAAAATCATGACGATATAGACAGCCTGATAATATTCGACAGAAAACTTATAGCAAAATCTTGGTACAGCCCTGCCGCTATGAAAGAATTAGCAAGACTTTTCAAAACCTTGAAAAAAGGTTCGTTTGATTTAGTGATAGATTTTCAGGGACTTTTCCGAACGGCATTGTTCGCAAAAATCACAGGCTGTAAAAGAAGAATCGGAATGTCAAACGCCCGTGAATTCGCAAATCTGTTTTATACGGATAAAATCACGCCGCCGAGCAATTCAAATCACATCGTCGATTACTACTTTAAAATTCTCAATGCACTTGATATTAAAATTGATAATGTTAAGTATGGCCTGAAAATTTCATCACAGTCTCAAGATTATATCGATGGCTTGCTTGCTGAAAAAAATATCGAAAAAAATAATTACATCGCCTTTCTGCCCGGCTCGGCACAGGCAATAAAATGCTGGCCTGCCGAAAATTTTGCGAAACTGGCTGAGGCATTATCCGCACAGGCAAATCTGAAAATTATCGCAGCTGGCACAGCATCCGAGAAACAGCAGATAGAAAACATTGTCCGGCAAAGCAGAACGCCAATTATCAATCTTGCAGGCCAGACCAATGTATCACAGCTTGCGGCACTTCTTGGCGGAGCAAAAATGGTTATCGGCAATGACACCGGCCCGGGGCATATCGCCTTTGCGATGGGCGTTCCGACAATATTTATTTTCGGGCCAAGCAACCCGCAAAGGGTCGCACCATATAAAAGCCCACAAAGCATTGTTGCGATTGACCCTGACAACAGAGGCAGCGACTACAAAAGCTTTGCGGACGAACACAAAATTGAAGCGGTATCTGTTGAGCTTGTGCTGGAAAAAGCTTTGCAGAAATTAACGCAGGAGATAAAATAGCCGTATGCGTAGGAAAATACTTAAACATCCGATAATGAAACCTCTGATACGTTTTATCAAGTTTCGCATACTGCACGTGGATGATTCGCCTAGAAATCTGGCGATGGGCGTGGCACTTGGTATTTTCGTGGCGTGGACACCGACGATAGGTATTCAAATGCTTATTTCGATAGCTCTTGCTGTGCCATTTAAGGCAAATAAATTTCTTGCGGCTTCAATGGCATGGGTAAGCAATATTTTTACGCTGATTCCAGTTTATCTGCCAAGCTACATCGTTGGAAAATGGGTACTTGAACTTTGCGGCAGTGAAAAATTCAGTTCAAATGAACATGCGATTGAACTACTAAAGAGGCTGTCTTCGTTCCATTTTTTCGTCGATATGTGGACGCTGGGCTTCTGGAAAGAGGGAATGAAAGTTATGCTCGAAATTGGCCTGCCGCTTTGGATAGGCAGCATAATAGTCGGTCTGATTCTTGCGGTGGTTTCTTATTTCTGCACATACAAATTCATCGTCTGGTACCGATTAAAAAATCCGCATATACTACTCAGATTCAAAAGACGTACTCAGGCTATTGCGAACAGAAAGCAGAAACAAGCCGGCAATTAACGATTCATCAGCTTTTGCGGTTCGATTCCCACATTGCTGTTGTTTGCGATTTCCTCAAGATGTTCCACGCACAGGCTCGACCACGTTTCCATTGTGTCAGCGGCGGCCTTTAGCTCATCAAGACTCATAAAGTCCATCTGCGTAATCATCTGCTCACGTCTGTTAATCTTAGCCTGTTCCAGATTCCAGTAATGCACAATTCCAAGATGCACCTTGCCTACTTCGTTGGTATCATCATTCAGAAGCGCAACAATCCGTTCGTGATGTTTGGCATCGACGTGTACTTCCTCTTCGACCTCCCTTGCGACAGCTGTCAGATACGTTTCCAGCAAATCGCCAAAGAGCGGCATATCATCAATCGGGTTAATGTGTCCGCCGATACCGATGGAACGATTGCCTACGAGCCGTTTTTCGCCAGCCCGTTTGCCGCGAACATAACTTAAAAACTTACCATCGCAGCCCATTATCACATAGGGTATAATCTGTTTGAAATCCGGATTTGTCTCCGCCTGAGAGCGAGGCATAAATTTCGTCACACCTGCTGTGAAAATAGCCTTTAGATAAGGTTGAACGTCGAACTTTAGCCCACGAAACAACCCTATTTGCTCGACAACCTTTGTCTCAACAACCAATACCTGCTCATCGCCTGCCATTACAAACTCCTGTTAAAATACAATTATATC
>CAMDDF010000077.1 GCA_945890885.1 Candidatus Kuenenia stuttgartensis
TAATAAACAGATAACAGGAACCTTAACAGAAAGGACTTATTATGGCTAAGATTGCAGAGATTTACAAATGTATGCTGTGCGGCAATGTTATCGAAGTTTTCGCAGGCGGCGATGGCGAGCTGGTATGCTGCGGCGAACCAATGAAGCGAATGATTGAAAATACCGTCGATGCGGCAAAGGAAAAACATGTGCCGGTTATCGAGAAAATCGATGGCGGCTACAAAGTTAAAGTCGGTTCGGTCGCTCACCCTATGACAGCAGAGCATTATATTCAGTTCATCGAATTTGTATGCGATTGCTGCACCTGTATCAAGACTTTAAAGCCGGGCGATGCACCAGAAGCGGAATTCGAATGCAGCTGTGCGCCAGGTGATGTTTACGCGAGAGAGCATTGCAACTTACACGGATTATGGAAAGGGAAAATATAATGATTAACACAAAACTACAGGACGCAATTAACAAACAGATAAATGCTGAGATTTATTCGGCGTATCTTTATCTGTCGATGCGAGCGTATTTTGCATCCAATGATTTGCCGGGCTTTGCAAATTGGATGTATGTGCAGGCACTGGAGGAATTCACACATGCGGACAAGTTCTATAATCATATTATCAGCCGTGGAGGCAAGGTAAAATTAACCGCCATTGACGCACCGGAGACAAATTGGAAAGATGCTCTTGCTGTTGCTGAAAATGTTCTAAGCCACGAACAGAAGGTAACCGGGCTAATAAATGATCTTGTTAATCTTGCAACCGACGAGAAAGACCACGCGGCTAAAAGTTTTCTCCAGTGGTTCGTCGATGAGCAGGTCGAAGAAGAATCCAACGCGATGGAAATGGTTCGCAAAATCAAAATGGTTAAGAATGATCCTGGCGCGATGTTTATGCTCGACAAAGAAGCGGGCGCAAGAGTTTTTGTTCCGCCAATTGCTAAAGGAGCATAAAAATGAATACGTTCAGTGCTGATGAAATTTATCAGATGGCCCAGCAGATAGAACGCGACGGTGCCGGATATTATCGCAAAGCTGCACAGTTTTTTCCAGAAAAGGAACAAAAGAAACTGTTCGAAAAGCTCGCGGAAATGGAAGATAAGCATCTTGAGCAGTTCACGGAAATGCGTAATGAACTGCAAGACGAGACAACCGATGTTGTCTATGATGTTGACGGCCAAGCGGAGGTTTATCTGCGAGCTATCGCTGAGGGCAAGGTTTTCGATGTAAAATCTGATCCTGCCGATTATATCAAGCCTGATTCATCCGTGGTGGATATTTTAAAGAAGGCTATCGAGCTTGAGAAAAATTCGATAATTTTTTATATCGGGCTGAAAGACCTTGTACCTACCAAGGGCGGCAAACGTAAAATCGAAGCGATAATCCAACAGGAAACCAGACATATCGTCATGCTGACCGCAGAAATCGCAAAAAAAAGCTGATAAGTTTCTGAAAAATTTAATAAAGCAATGAGGCGGTATCGGACTTTGTGCCTGTGCCGCCTTTTTAATGATAAGGGCTGATGACTTGCAGGAAAACAGAAAGATACATAGCAAAGGCAGGAAGATAGCAAGTTTTCTCGGTCTTCAAAGAAGCATCGTCGGTATGCTTGCAATGGTGGTGCTTGTCGGTATAGGCGAAAGACTGGCGGAACGATTTCTGCCGATATACCTTATCACGCTCGGTGCAGGAGTATGGGCGGTTGCTTTTGTCAATGCGATGGATAATTTTCTCAGCGCGATATACGCTTTTTACGGCGGATATATTTCCGACCGTATCGGCACGAAGCGTTCGCTGCTGTTTTTTAATCTTCTGGCGATGCTGGGCTTTGCTATTGTCGCGATTGTACCATACTGGCAGGCGGCGCTGGTCGGCACATTCTTTTTCATTTCGTGGACAGCTATTTCGCTGCCTGCGACGATGAGCCTTGTGCATCACGTATTGCCGAGCCACAAAAGAACGATGGGCGTTACGATGCATTCGATGGTGCGCAGAATACCGATGGCTTTAGGGCCAATCATCGGCGGCGGGCTTATCGGTTTTTTCGGTGTCAGTGCCGGTATTCGTATCGCCTTTTGTGCGGCCTTTGTGATGGCAATGGTAGCGGCGGCACTTCAGCAGATAATGATCGAAAATGCTAAGGGAGAGGATGAGCATAGCGGCAATCCTGAAAAAAATCCATTCCGGATGTTTAAGGAAATGAACAGGGGTCTGCGCAATCTTCTCATATCAGACATTCTGATTCGTTTTTGCGAACAGATACCGTATCCATTTGTTGTAATCTGGTGTATGAAGACGATTGCCAGGCCAGTGAGCGGGTTTCAGTTTGGTCTGCTTACCGCGATAGAGATGGCTGTTGCAATGCTGGTTTATATTCCCGTTGCATACCTCGTCGGGCGAAGCAGCAAAAAACCTTATATCCTGATAACGTATGTGTTTTTTACCGCTTTTCCGCTGGCGATGATGTTCTGCAATTCTTTCTGGCTTTTGGTGGGTGCGTTTATAGTTCGTGGTTTAAAGGAATTCGGCGAGCCTACGCGCAAATCTTTGATACTTGAGTTTGCACCGGCTCACAGCAAAGCAGGTATGTTCGGACTATATTATTTAATTCGTGATGTCGTAGTCTCAATAGCCGCGATGTGTGCCAGCTTTTTATGGTTGATTTCGCCGCAAGTCAACTTTCTTACTGCTGCCGCATTCGGGGTAATTGGAACATTATGGTTTGCCGTAAAGGTCAAAGATGTACCGGCTGAAAATTAATGGCACCTCTAAAAAAAAATTTTACTCTGTTTTTTTTGCTTGCAAGAGGGCTCAATACTAAAAGAAAAATAATTACATTTATTTAATCTCCGGAAAATGATGCGTTTTATTGACGATGAGAGTGGAAAACATATAAACACAATAAAACATCCATTTCATAGTATATCTAGAATCAGTAGTAAACGCATCTGTCCACTGCATTTAAAAACTGGCACTGCAAAAACAAATAACTTTACTTTTCAATGATTCCTAATACAATTCTAACTCTTAAAGTTATACTAAACTTTTATATATTGGGTAACCGATATATTACAGATCGCCAAAACGATTTGTTTTGATTAGAAAAAAGTTTTTACGCCATCGAAATATGCCAACTTTTTAATCCTGCGAAAATCATTTTGGTAACAGCACACAGAGAAAATATTTTTGTGTTTTGCACGGCTCACAAACTATACAAATAGGCCGAAATCATAAATAAGGAGCGGAAAGAAAAGATATGAATATAAAAACAATAAGCATGACTTGTTTGTCCTTAACAGTTTTACTGGTTCTTGGCGAATGCTACGGGCAGGAAAATATTACATTCCCATCCCATCAGCCAGGCGTGGTTAAAGCGATGACTTTCAATATAAGGGTCGATAGTATACTTGGCGGCTTCCATCGCTGGAAAGGTCGCAAGGAAATTGTTTTCGATGTACTGAAAGATAATGATGCCGATGTCATCGGTTTGCAGGAAGCTTTGTATTCTCAGACCCAGGATGTCCAGCAGGCTTTGCCGCAATACAACAATTATGCGGTTGGCAGAAACGATGGAAAACAAAAGGGAGAAAGCTGTGCGATATTTTTCAAGAAGGACCGTTTTCAATTAATTGATTCGGGCACTTTCTGGTTCTCTGATACCCCATCTTTGCCAGGCTCAAAGGATTGGGGGAATATGCCGCCGCGAATTTGCAGTTGGGTTCTTTTACGAGACAAAACTATCAGCTCAGATTTTTATGTATATAATGTTCATCTTGATGCCTTTTCGCAGAACTCACGTAAAAAAAGTACGCGGCTACTGCTAGAAAGAATCGCCACCCGTAAAACACACGACCCCTTTATTGTAATGGGTGATTTTAATATGGACATGGACAACCCAGCAATGGAATACCTGCAAAAAAGCGACATTCAATCCCCATATCCCAAAATGGTCGACGCATGGCAGTCTATACACCCCGGCGAAGGCGGCAAAGGAACGCGTCGGAACTTTAAGGGCAACTTTTCGGGCAAAAATATAGACCATATCCCTGTAAGTGAACACATAAAAGTTCTTGAAGTAAATATCGACCGATACCATGTGAACGGAAGATATGCATCAGACCACTTTCCTGTTATTGCGAAACTAGTTTTGGAAAAACAGCAGAATAGAGCAATTTCCTCACAACTGCCAGCCAACAATGGAATAATAAAAAAGCAGGCCGAATACACCCAGCCTGCTTTTATGTACTAGTACAAATTTTGTTAGTTCGCAGCTGGCATCACAGCATCTATAGCTTTGCCTGCCGCACCTGATTTTAGCTGGTCTATCATCGCCTGCAATTTAGTGTTAGCATCCTTAAGAGAACTAATCTCTGAAACATACTTTTTCACCTCCTCAGTAAGGGTGGTTATTTGGCTCTGTGCCTCAGTAAACTTAGTAACCATCGCCTCTTTTTCCTGCGTCAGTGTCTTTACATCAGCTTCAAGCTCCTGTTTTGCCAGAGCAAGCATTTCTGACTCTTCGATTTTAGTCTTGGCCTCATCATACATCGTCTTGAGACTCTTGTTTTCCGTGAGAGCCTCGGCAAGTTTGGCTTGTACCGTCTCCAACTCAGCCATCGCTTGTTGGGCCTGCTGTTTCGACTTATTATCACAACCAGCCACAAAAACTGCACAAACTACAGACAAGCTCAACAGAAAAATCGTCATCATTTTCATTTTTGCATCCTTTCAAATTAATCTTTAATTAAATGTACATCCCTTTGCGGGAACGGAATTGTAATATCGTTTGCGTCAAGAGCAAGCTTAACATTTTGCATCATATCAAAATAAACATCCCAGTAGTCGGATGTCTTAACCCATGGCCTGACGACAAAATTAACGCTGCTTTCGCCAAGCTCTTTAACTGCCACCACCGGTGCAGGGTCGGCAAGCACCCTGCTATCTGCGGCAAGAACATTACACATAACCTGCTGAGCTTTTTTGATGTCATCGCCGTATGAAATCCCGAACACCATATCAACTCTTCTGGTGCCATTAGCGGTATAATTTGTAATGCTTCCAGAAGTAGCCTGAGCATTGGGAATTAGAATTCTAAGGTTGTCAGGTGAATTCATTGTCGTGGTAAAAATATGAATATCGGCAATTGTGCCAAGTTTCCCTCCAAGCTCCACAACGTCACCAACCTTAAAAGGCCTGTAAATTATAATCAGTATCCCAGCAGCAAAGTTCGATAGCGACCCTTGCAAAGCAAAGCCGACAGCAAGACCAGCAGCACCAAGAACTGCTATGAATGAAGCTGTCGGAATCCCAACCTTGGTCAACGCAGCAATAACCACAAAAATAATAAGGGCGCTATGACAAATATGAAACAGAAATGAAGCTAAAGTTTTATCAATTTTCGTTTTTTCAAGCTGGCTGCGAAGGATATTGGAAACAACTTTAGCCAGCCAAAGACCGATTACAAGAATCAGTATCGCTGCCAAAATTTCGAAACCATTCGTTACCAGCAAGTCGGATACCTTATTTATCACCTGCTCAGCTGTACTGCTTACAGCCGCACCATTAGCCGATGCGGCACCTGTCGTATCTTCAACTGCCATTTAAACTCCCAAAATTGCTATCTAAAAATAATTAAAACCTCTTATTCTATCTGCGCACAACGGGTATTCTAACCTGCGGTTATAGAGGCTTCAATCATTTTTTAAATAAAAAGAGAAGCCGAAGACAGATTCTCCGGCCCCTCTTTCATTGGAAATTATTTGTAGAAGTACGTGGATTCAGTTTCTGTAACAGGTCTTTCGCGATTATCGCTGGCCATTACAGCTTTAAATCTTACATCGCCTTCTTTTACTGCTTTGACTGTAACTACCCATGTTGCTTTTCCACCAGCAGCCAAAGATGCAAGCGGAGCAAACTTAACATCTGCACCAGCTACTGTAGCTGTGGTTGGGCCTGCCGATGCTATATACTGCATACTGTCTTCAAGAGTAGCAGTGATAGCTATGTTTGTCGATGGTGCTGAACCCTGATTTGTAACAACAATACGGTATTTCGTCTGTTGCTCAACTTCGACGGGGTCAACTTCGTCAATAACTTCAAGCAATATAGCAGGAATACCCTTTACATTTGTCATAGCCGCAGCAGAAACCGCAGTTGCACAATCTGCCATTGCCGTCGCCTTGCTGGAAACTTCACCGATCTTCACGCCGGTATATGTTACGCTGACGGCCTTCTTGGCACCGGGCTGCATGTCTCCAAGATTCCATACCACCTTGCCAGCCTGTGCCGCACCACTCATAGATGCACTTATGAATTTCTCGCCGGCAGGAATCATATCTTCTATAACTGTGTTTCTCGCCACAGCATCACCTGTGTTTGAAACTGTAATATCATACGTAACGTCTCTGCCGAAATATTGAGTTTCCTTGCCAAGCTTTTCAATAACAAGCACAGGCTTGTTCACAATAGTTTCGGTAACAGCTGATTCTGATTTCAAATCACCGTCGGCTTGGGCCATCGCCTTGCCAGAGAATTTTCCTGTCTTATCAGCTTTTGCGATAACGGCAAAAGTTTTGGATTGGCCTGGCGTCAATGTGCCAACAGGAACTTTAACCGTCTTGGCACCATTTGCCATCAAACCATCAGGAAGTGTCTCCGTAATAACAACATTCGTTGTAGGGCCGGAGCCGTTATTTGTAACAGTGTATTTAATTTCGATATTGTCGCATGCCATAACCTGCGGGGATGCTGTTTTTGTGAGAGCAAGCTTGGACTCGACAACTTTTGTCGTTGCACAGGCAGGCATCTTGTACTTAGCTACCGCGCACTGCTTTATAGCTTCTGCGGAAGTAGCTACACCCGTAACTTTTATTTTCTGTGATTCGTTCGGATTAAGCTTAGGCATAACCCACTCTAACATTTTGCCATCGAGCTTAGCCTGAGGATCGGCAGAAACAAATTTAAAATTATCTGCCAGATAATCCGTTATTTCGATTTGGGAAAGATATTTCCCCGTCAGATTTGTAACTGTAATGTAGTAGTCGAATTCTTTATTCAATTGCACCTCGGCGGGCATGGTTTTCTGTACCTTTAAAACCCCGCAGCCATCACACGGATAGACTACCGTAGAAGAATCCATTGGTGCCGCCTGCTTGACCGGAACAGGAGCAGGCTCTTTGGCAGGCTTGATTTTATAACAGCCACAACCTGAAACATACAACACCACCCAGGCTACCATAACAAGCAAAGTTATATATGTAATCTTACGCATAGTACACCTCTCTGTCTTAAAGTTTGTAATTTCCAATTGGTTGCAGAAAACAATTGGTTGCAGAAAAACAAAACCTATCCCTATATGAAAACTGGAGGGCTTCTGGCCGCGATTTCTTCCAGCATGCGCCACCTGCTTTCAGCTACTTTCCCCAAATCTTTTATAGCTATATATCCCACGTCTAAAAATGCTAACCGAGATATTATCGGATGTAAAGAAGTTTTTCTTAGAAAACAAATATTTTTTATAAACAAGATATCTAATAGCCATATTCCACTTTTAAGATGGTGCTTTAATTTTGGCGGCATAATCTGCCTGATTACAGGACTTAATAATTATCTATTTATCATCTAAAGCATGATGGTATTTAGGTCGAAATCTCCAATGTAAGCAGTTTATTTTTGGAGATTTACAATTGGAACAGCGACAAAGGAACAGAGCCAGAAAGCTGATAAGCAAGCTCAATAAAGAGCGAAAATCGCAGAATAAAAAAATCGATATTCTGTGTAATAATCTTATATTAACGCAGAAAAAAATCGTCGAACAGCTTCAGGAATACAATTTTACGCTGGAATTTTGCCAGAGCATCGCGGGCCAGACTGACCTTGGCAGGCTCATGCGGCAAAGCCAGGAACTGATTCAGATGTATTTCGCCAATTGCGGAATCGGATTATTTCTGCTTGAATCTAAGGGTTTTGCGTTTCACTCCGCTGACGGCGATTGTGGAACCAATTTAGATATAAACAAGGTGGAAAGTTTCTTTAACGATGATGTTGTAAATTATGTTTGTAATTCCAATTCGGTTTGTTCGCTCAATGATATGTCTGCCGCAGGATTTGACAGCGATATTTCGGAGCTAAACAAGCTAAGCATTTTTGCTATTCCGTTAAGCGGCTTCGGCAAATCAGTAGGCTTCATTATGATATGGCGAAAAACGGGAAATCCGATTAAAAAGACTGAAATCGAAAGGCTCTGCTCTGTGTCGCCGATATTGGCTAAAGCTGTACGCGGATGCCTTGCTATCTCCAAACAGTTAAATGGGGTCATTTGAGCTTAACAGCACGATTGACTTTTGCGGTATGTTTAAGCTATAATCCTGTTTTGTAAATTATCGGCAGGAATATGGACGCACAACAACTAAATACGATTCAAAACAGATTCACCGAATATGCGCAGGGCTTCTTCGGCCAGGACAACTTTGTAAATTTTAATCTGCATCTGAAACTGTGCCATTCGTATAAAGTTCAGCAGGAATCAGCTTATATCGCAGCAGAGCTTGGGCTGTCGGATAATGACCAGAAACTTGCAAATATAATCGGGCTTCTTCACGATACAGGCCGATTTCCGCAGTTTGTAAAATACCGAACGTATATTGATGCTAAAAGCCAAAGCCATAGCGAAATGGGAATTGAGGCGATAAGCCAATATAAATTGCTCGACGGGGTCAGCGAATCTGACAGGCAATTGATAATCACAGCGATAAAATATCATAGCGTAAAAGATGTTCCCGCGGGGCTGGATACGCAATGCCAGCTTCATACGAAAATTGTGCGGGATGCGGATAAGCTGGATATTTTCCGTGTCGTAATTGCTGGCTATAGGCTCTATACGAAAGACCCAGCCAAATACTGCTACGAAGTTGAGTATCCATCAAATGGACAATATTCTGCAAAAATACTGGAATCGGTAATGCGAAAAGAAACTATCGATTACCAACTCATCCGGTCAATGGACGATGTACGTCTTTTGCAGCTTGCGTGGGTTTTTGATATCAATTTCGTTCCGGCACTTCAGCGGATAACCCAAAAGAAGTACCTAGAGGACATGATAAAATATATGCCGAACACACCCGAAATTAACGGCGCAGCAAAATTCGTGCTTGATTATGTAAATCAGCGAATAAATCACAACCGTTGAAAACTTGATTTCCTGTAAAGCTTTTAAGCAAACATCGCATTTGCCTGCTGAACAAGATTCGCAATCGGCAGATTTCTTGGACATTTCTGCTGAGCAACGGAATAATCCGCTGACATGATATTCTCTCTTGCATAGGCAGGGATGCTGTTAAATGTTTCCCTTGCGACATCGCTTTGGCCATATGCGTTACTGTACATCAATGCCCGCATAACATCGCGGATATATGGCATATCGGGACAAGCTTGGGAGCATATCATTTCACAGCCGGCACAGTATGCATTGCTCTGCAAATCCTTTTTTATTTCAATGGCCTCA
The DNA here is from genome assembly GCA_945890885.1 of Candidatus Kuenenia stuttgartensis. Taxonomy (GTDB): domain Bacteria; phylum Planctomycetota; class Phycisphaerae; order Sedimentisphaerales; family CAMDDF01; genus CAMDDF01. The sequence goes on from CAMDDF010000077.1 coordinate 9,492, forward strand.
TTTGGGTTTATCTTTGTTTTATCCATCGCCGCCGCAACATTGGAAAGCAAAATCGTAAAATTGGGCATCTGCGAACATATTGCGCAGAATCGTTTGTCTTCCCATACAATCTTCATTTTAGCCTGTTCGGGCGTAAAGCCTTTTTCGCTGAATTTCTTCAGTGCTGAATCAGCCTGTGCCGCAACTCCCTTGGCCTGCGTTTTCATAGCAATAAGCCCGATACCTTTTTTACTACATTTATCAACAGCAGCCTGCATTTTCTCATCATCAAGCAATTCAAAGTTATATGTCGTCATAATACCGTCTATCCAGTCCAACTCCGCGGCGGCGCTTAGGCAATCAGCCATATTTGAGTGCGTGCTGAATCCGAAGTGTTTTATAAGACCACGATCCTTTGCGGATTTGGCCCAGTTTTTCAGGTCATCAGTTAAATTAGCAGGGTCACTTAGGCCATGAACACCGTAATAAAGGTCTATATATTTCGTGTTCATTCTTTGCAGAGACAACTGAAGCTTTGCCTCAATGTCTTCGACACTCTTTGCGCCGCTTGCCTTAGTTACAAGAAACAACTTCTCTCTTATTCCGGGATTCTTTTTGAAAAATTCGCCTATGCCTTCTTCGCTGGTTCCATTGCCGTAGCCATTGGCAGTGTCCCAATATGTTACGCCGAAATCAATTGCCTTTCTCAGCAGCATATGCGAGTTCTTCATATCAATCATTCCGCCGA
>CAMDDF010000078.1 GCA_945890885.1 Candidatus Kuenenia stuttgartensis
TGCGCAAAGCAAATGAATCTTGACATCTGGATATGGGACGACTGGTTGTTCGGCAGCGGACCGGCAGGCGGAGAACTAACCAAAAATCCGGCATACAGAGCAAAGGCTCTAAAAACATTGCTGAATTTTGTCTTAGAACCCGGAGAAACTGCAAATTTTACCATTCCTCCCGTATTTTTCTGGGAGGCGATGTCATGGCATCATTTTAGCTTTAATTTACCGGAAAAACAAGGCTAATTGCAAAACACAAAACAATGTCAGAGTTAAACTATCCGATGCATTACAAAAAATCATCGGTACGCTAATCACAAAAGCCAGCAGCGAACTTCGGAAACCAAAACTAAAACAAAGCCCCCAGATATCTGATTTTACAAATAGCATATATATCAGCATTAAATATAATGGCATAAAACATGTAAAAAAAAGTAACATTCTTTTAAATATAGTTCTGTTTATGTTAAAAAAATCTGCCCTTGGATAATAGAACCCCGCTGTGGCAATAATAAGTACCGCGACAGGATAGAATCTTATAAAAAGATTGTTCCCTGTTTTAGCATCAATAAACGCCCCTAAATCGCCCATCGCAAAGCCAAACAATAACCCGCATAAGACATAGATACCCATAATTAAAAACCAGCATGTGACTGCCCTCAGCACAACTCCCAAAAAACTCAATCCCGAACCAACGACCTCCGGGTTATGAGCCGAAAAGGGAAAACCAGCATAAAGCCTTATCTTAATTACACTTATGAGCTTAAAGAGATTTGCAAGGTAGGCAAAATGCGGCAAAATGAGGCAAATCAGGACATACCGGCAAGCCTAGGACAAGCCTAAAATTCGCTCTTCGGGGAATTACCCACCAATACATTGACGTAATTGCAGGGCGAATACCGCAAATTCAATTCAGCAGCCGCCTTAAAACTCCGGTACCCATCTAGTACCTTATAAAAAGTCATCCCATCCATCAGGCCGCCTTTCGATAGAACTTTAACAGGCCGCCAAGCCGCTCTTGACACTCAATCTGGCCGGTGCCCTGCCGCTGCGGGGAGATGATTTCATTGCCCAAGCCCTGATGTGGACGCTCCTGATGGTAATGCTGAACATACTGCTCGATGCAGTATTTCAAGTGGGCTTCACCGAAGATAAGCATCCTCTCAAGACATTCCGATTTTATACTCCTTACAAATCGCTCGATGAATGGAGAAAAGTTCGGGGCAAGCGGCATGGATTTGATTGTCTCAACACCGGCTGCATGCAGCATATCCATGAATGCCTTGGTATAGAGGCGGTCGCGGTCATGAACAAGGTATTTCTTATGCTTCAGGAATCCGCACATGGGGTCGGTAAGGTTTTTGGCCATTTGTTTCATCCAGTCACCGCAGGCCTGTTCGACAATACCGGCAATCTCGACTTTTCTGGTGGAATAGTCAATGACAACCAATACCATATAGCGGCGAAGGCCTTTGATGGTATAAATTTCAGTTGTGAAAAAATCTATAGCTGCCAGCGATTCCCAGTGGGAACGTATAAACTCTTTCCATGTGGTTTTCCTTGTCCTGCTTGGCTGGGGTTCCAGACCTTCTTTTTTCAGGATATTTCCTATTGTAGCAGTTGAAACTTTATAGCCCAAATATTTGAGTTGACCCTGTATTCTGATATATCCCCAGTCACGATTGGCCTTGGCTATTTTGATAACAAGGTTTCGCAGTTCTTCGGATATTTGCGGCCTGCCGAATTTTGCACTCTTACTGCTGTCATATTTACGGGCAACAAGTGCCCCATGCCAGCGAAGGATTGTGTCGGGTGAAAAGGCGGTACTGACTTCGGATAAAAGTTTTCGTCCAAGACTTTTCCCCAGAATAGCCAGTCTCTTTCGCTGATCATTGTTGAGAAAAATGCGTTTAGGGCCCAGCTTTTCCCGAAGGATTTTGTTTTCCTCTTTGAGGTAGTCGATCATATCCTGCTGTTGTCTGTTCATCCAGCCTGCCATCATGGCCAGAAGCATTGTCCACGGTCGGGTTCTCATATTATTTCACTCACTATAGATAAATGAATAGTACTTAAAATATTATAAAGTAAGTCAGGACATCCAGACAAGCCTAAAAATCCTGCTTGTTTTACCCGCCCGAACGTTTGACCTGCCAGCCCTTTTTCTTGAGTTCTTCGATGATTTTATCCCTCTGTTCGCCCTGAATTTCTATTACGCCATTCTTAACCGTGCCGCCGCAACCACATTTTTGCTTCAATTCCGTGGCCAGTTTTTGCAGTTCCTCCAGCCCTAGCGGCACGCCTGTAATGACAGTGACGCCTTTACCTTTGCGGCCCTTGGTCTCCCTACCGACGGTAACGACACCGTTACCCTTTATCGCTACTGGCTGCTGCTTGCAAACACACTGCCCCGCTGGCTTGCCGCATTCCGGGCACATACGCCCATGCTCGGTCGAATAGACCAGCCCATTGTTTTTATCATTGCCAGTTATCATATTCATCCTCCGTTCATTCACTTTGCGATGAAGTTCGTCAGTCATGCCTATTGCCATATTGTACCATCTGGTTGCATAAACATTTCAAGTTCTTGGTTCTGGGTTCTATTCGCCGATGTCTTCATTCCAGAGTTCTGGATGCTTCTCCATAAACTCTTTCATTATAGCCACACAATCTTTGTCTTGTACTACCTCGACAGCAACGCCACGACTTCTGAGCCATTCCTCCTCCCCGACGAAGGAACGGTTCTCGCCTACTATTACGCGTGGTATACCATAAAGCACAATGGCACCACTACACATGGCGCAGGGGGAGAGAGTCGTATAGAGCGTGCTTTCTCGATATGTCTTTGCTGGCAGTCTGCCTGCATTTTCGAGGGCATCCATCTCAGCATGAAGCGTAGGACTTCCCTTCTGCACTCTCCGGTTGTGACCTCTCCCGATAATCTCGCCGCGATAGACAAGAACAGAACCAATGGGTATGCCACCCTCTGATCTGCCCTGCTTAGCTTCTTCAATTGCAGCTTTCAGAAACTGGTCCATAGCTTTCTCCTTTCACACGCGGTTCTTCTGCTCAAAAGTTTTGTCGCCAAAGCCACTATCCATGCCAGTTTGTCAATGTATTATGTGATTAAATTCCTTCAAGCCAATCAAAAACAAACTCTTCCAAATCCGAAAAATTTACCTCACTGTCTTGGGTAATATCGCTGTTGCCGCACCAGTCGGTTGAACTGCACCCTGTTTCAAACCAATGTGCGGCAAAACCTGCAAAATCAACCATATCAACTTTTCCATCACGAGTCACATCTCCAGGAAAGAACAACTGATATGATGCGTTCTTTATCGCACTTTCGATCATTCCGCTAGCCCATGCCTTGGCCTTTAAGGTGCAGTTTTGATTCAATGTTACACTTGCCCCTGATGAAATGACCGTGCCATTTATCTCACTGGGGTCATTGCCGTCAGTAGTATAGCGGATTATCGACCCTGCTGTCGCGCAGGTGACTGCAACTTGCTGGCCAAAGTAATAACTCCCGGCATCAGGCGCAAAAATTGGTGTTTCGATTGTAGAAAGCTCATACCCAAATCGTATGTTCGGCACATTAGTGGAACTGCTCGGAATAGGTGAACTGATGCCGGACCATGTTAGGGGATCACCATAACTGCTATCTGTTCGGTAATATATCGATCTCGTCCCGCCAGGCGTCGAGTATCTGCACTTGCCATCAGATGTGGAAGATGAATTGTTGAAACATATATCAACCATAAGATTCTGCATGCCATCATAAGAAAACGGTGTAGTAAATGTAAACGTCGTCCAGCCAGTGATAGGAATTGCCTGATCTGCCTGATAAACCGTCGTCCAATCTGTCGATTCCCACGCATCGATAGTATAGGCAGAAAGATTTGTATATTTAAGACGGATAGTGAAATTGGTAAGCGTCTGTCCTGGTTTTGTCGTAACATCCAATGCCAGCGAAGTCAGCGTACGGGCACTACCAATCTCGGATGAATAATAAATCGTCTGGGTTCTGGTATCATCGTAAGACGAAGCCAATGGATACCTCCATGAAGATGTTCCCGTACCGATAGTGATAGTACCTGAACTTGATTGAATATATGTGCCGCTGGCAGAAGTAACCTGGTCGGCTGTAATTGTAACAGATATATTGGCAGGCGTTGACCACTCGCTGATCGTCTCAAACTCAACATCATAGACGCCTACTGCCACATCGGTTTCTGTGGAGCTGCTACTAAACCATGACGTCGTTCCTACCCGCCGCCACCGAGCACCGGCATCAATCGCACCCTGCGGACTGATTATTACATTCAATGAACCAGTGGGCTGTCTGTAAGCAGCAATAACATCCTTAATCTCTCTAAGAGTACGGGCATTGTCACCATCAGTAGCGTTGCCGGTAGGAATGCCCTGATAATTAATACTCGGGTTGGAAAAGTATGCTACCGTGCTGTACCCGCCATCCTCGTAAGACATTACCGAACAATATTGGCCGCTGTCTGTTCCGATCCAATGCCAACCAGCCGAATAGCTGAATAGCCCGGGACCTGGTTGAGTAGTCTGGTCTTTGCGGTGATGACAGCCCATATTATGACCCATCTCGTGAATATATGTATATGTCCAGCCCACCTGTTGAACACGGGAGATTGAAAAGGCATACGATTGATTGCCTGAACTGGTGGTCAATAACCAGCCTATTCCGCCTGTATCCTCAACTTTAGTGAACAATCCTACAACATCTGCGTGATATTGATTACGCAAGGTATGAACGGAATCCATATAGCCATCTGAGGTGCTGGTTAATCGGTCCAGATCAGTGCTGGAACTGCCACTTTCCATATAGGTAACCTCGCCCGAATAGACAAGGGTTATAGTCATAATCGTGTTGCTGTTGTCTAAAGCAAGCTGGCCTTTCGCAACTGCCTGAGCGACAACATTTGCAATACCCCCACCTGAGCTATCAGCCCATTGCTGAGCTGCCGGTGTATACCCAATCATCACATCTATGTTTGCTGAATCCAGCGGACTATCTGCAATAGGTGTATCGGTCATTACAACCATCTGCTGTGTTGTCGGCGGAATTGGCGTAGGCCCATCCTCGAGTTCGTTTAATTGGTCAATATTCTCTTCGAGTACATAATGTGTTCCGGTAAGCGTATCCATCTGAATGCGATAGCGTTCGCCCGTTTCTGGTATTTGGATTGAAGCAAGGCTGTTACCGTTAGTCGTGGATATAATTACGTAACCAAGAGTATAGCCGTCAATGCGGCCACGAACGGTCACGGTGCCATTAACATTTTTGCTGACCCGATCTACCACCGATGTTAACACTGTGTCTGCAAAAAGATTAATGGTAATCACGTCACCTGGAACCAGAACATTCGATGAGGCAATAACAGGATTCAAAACAACCGCACGAGATCTCCAAACTGCCGGAAATCCCGCAGGCATTCCGGCCACCTGAGCAGATAACGGCGCATTCACAGGCTGATCACCTATGAGCGAATAGCTATTAGCATATCCCGGCAAGGAAAACCACAGAACAGCAGCTATGATTGCGATAACTGAATGTTTCATTTCAATTATAATATCAGATATTCCTTAAATTACAACAGAACATCCTATTTTTTGATATACGCATTCAGGCCAACGACAACATTAACCCAAAAAAACCTCGACTACTAAAAAAGTCGAACTTTATCGAGTATCCTTAGATTCTCATATAGGTCGAAAGAGGTATATCCGCTTACCCTTCAAAATCTTCATAATAAACATTTTCCTGACAATAATCTTTAATCGCGGAAAGTATAACTTGGCCATATTGCTTACATTTCTTTTCGCCGACACCCTTGACTTCCAAGAGCGTTTCACGAGTGGTAGGTTTTCGTCTGGCCATATCCCGCAGTGCAGCATCGCTAAAAATGATAAAAGCAGGAACTTTGCTTTGTCCTGCAATTTGTGCCCGCAATTTTCGCAATATTCCAAATAGTCCTTTGTCAACGCCATCCCATGAATCATTGACGACCTTTGAGACTTTCGCAGGTCTTTCTGTAGGCTTTAGCAGTCGAGGCTTTTCCTTATCTTTCAAAACGGTCCAGCCTTTGGGTGTAACTGTCAGAACATTATACTCCCCTGTCTTTTCAATGCAGCCTTGTCCGACAAGCTGTTCGATCCAGCCATGAACAGTATGTTTGGAATAGTCACCCAGTAAACCGTAGGTACTCAGATTGTGATGGTTATTTTCAATGATTCGTTTCTCCTGTGAACCGGTCAGTACCAATGCTGTATATTCGCCGCCGAAGCGTTGGTCGAGACGCATAATACAGGAAAGAATTTTCTGCGAGGTTATTAATTCATCTTTTATGCATTCCAGTTCACCTAAGCATATATCACAGGCATTGCAGCTATCCTTGGCTAAGTCTTGTCCAAAATACTGAAGAATAGTTTTGTGTCGGCAGACTCCACCAGTGCAGAAATTATATATCTCCTGGAGTTTGAGCATCGCACTTTTTTGGGCTTCTGCAGGCATATCACGCATCAGGCTTTTCCAAATGCCGTAATCGCCCCACGAGTAGAACAGACAGCATTCCGCCTCAAGACCATCACGGCCTGCTCTGCCACTTTCCTGCTGATAATGTTCAAGCGATTTCGGCATACCGGTATGGATTACATATCGCACATTCGATTTATCAATGCCCATTCCGAACGCAACAGTGGCTACAATAATATCAACCTTTTCATTGATAAACCGGTCTTGATTTTTCTTTCGGCCTTCATTCGTCATACCGGCGTGATATGGAACAGCGTTATAGCCGTGATCTTTCAGGTTAACACACAATTGATCGACATCTTTTCGGCGGATGCAGTAAATAATACCAGACTCGTTTTTGTGCCTCTCCAGTACTGTGCAGACCTGTTTTAAGATGTTGTTTCTTGGCTGGACTTTATAGACAAGACTCGGCCTGTCGAATGAACCGACCAGCATCTGGCAATCTTTCAGGTGTAACTGTTCGGCAATATCTTCTCTAACCTGCTCAGTCGCTGTCGCGGTGTAAGCGGCAATTGTAATGTCGGGGAATTTCTGTTTGAGCAACCCAAGTTGACGATACTCCGGCCTGAAATCATGTCCCCACATACTGACGCAATGGGCCTCATCGATTGCAATAAACGACAACTCCGTGTGTAGAAGGATTTCAAGAAAGGACTCCGAGACAAGCCGTTCAGGCGAAAGATAAAGAAGTTTAATCGTTTTGTCCTGTATGGCAGTGAAAACGGCATTTTGCTCAGCCACTGAAAGTGAACTGTCCAGCCGCGCAGCAGGAACACCAACCTCGGTCAGTGCGTCCACCTGGTCTTTCATTAGTGAAATCAGTGGCGAAATGACCAACGTAAGCCCTTTCATTATCGCTGCTGGCGCCTGAAAACAAAGAGATTTCCCACCTCCGGTCGGCAATACCACAACCGAATCCTGACCTTGAACAATACATTCCATCGCCTCCTTCTGCAACGGCAGAAAAGTATCGTATCCCCAGTACTGGGTCATTGCTTTTTGAATTACTTCTATCTTCTTCTTGATTATTAGCTCCTGTTATCCAAATCATAATCCAGGAATTGTGGATTAAGGTCTTTAGTCAAAAGTGGGCCGGATGTATTTATAACTTTACCTTTATCATCTGTTTCAATGGCGAATATGTCGCCTGATTTTTTTGTGCTTATATAAGGCTTTCATAGGTTTTGAACCTCAGATAGATTTTTACCCTTAAAATTCTTTTTAAGTCAACTTAATATTTTGTGTAATATACTGTTTTTTAAACAACTGTAAAATACGAATAAAATCTTCTGGGAGCATCACCATTACTTTATCTTCAATTTCATATGGAACCTGTTTATAATAAGCCTCAGCAATGCCGCCTGTTATACAAGCCAATGTGTCACTGTCGCCACCTAAAGAAACTGCAAGCCTTATAGAATGCTCAAAATCATCAGAATCAATAAAGGCAACAATCGCCTCGGGAACTGTTTTCTGGCAGGATTCATTGAAATGGTAATCTGGTCTGATTTCTTCGACAGTTCTATTCAAATCATAGCTAAACCTTTTTGAAATTTCTTTTCTGATGGTTTCCTTATCATTTCCTTTTCTTGCTAAAAAGATCGATAAAGCTGTTGCCTGTGCCCCTTTGATTCCTTCTGGGTGATTGTGGGTAACTTCTGCACTCCGTTTAGCCTGTTCTAAAACTTCTTTAACAGTTTCATAGGCAAATCCGACAGGTCCTACTCTCATCGCAGAACCATTGCCCCAGCTATTATAAGGCTCAAGAGTTTCTGACATAATCCATCCTTGGAAACTTCCTCCATAACCTCTGCATGGATATCTTCTGCTAAAATCCTTGTATGATTGAGCATAAGGAACATTATTTAAAATAGAATAGGCTGTCGCAATTGTTAAGACGGAATCATCAGTGTAGTCACTGTTGTCCTGAAATAGGGGAAATTTAGTCGTTTTGATTCTATTCCACTCATAAACTGACCCAATAATATCACCTACTATTGAACCTAACATCTTGTCTCCTATTAGCGGCCTTCTTCAATTATACCCGAATCTAACTCTTTACGCTGGGCAACTGTTTCATGGACAATGCCAGCAACCGTATTCTTTACCACCAGCACGTCATGGCAAACTTTGAAACTGCAATGCGGGCACATTGATGTAGTCGCTCGTTCTAGGTCCTCCTCAGCCCAGTCTTCCAAAGTCAGGTTTATTGATGACCGGTACCAATCCGAATATTTCTTACCGCATTGCGGGCACTTGATTCGTATTTTTCTGCGAGGCGATGTCATGGCATCATTTTAGCTTTAATTTATCGAAAAAACAAGGTTAATACTGGTAACAGTTCTACCATAAATCTTATAAATCAATCCATTTTTATCACCAGAAAGCTCGATGATTTCGGTGGCTGTTTGTCTTAAAGGGAAGGCCGTTCCTGCCCGATTTGTGACTCCAGGCCGTACTCCTCATGTTTGGAAACTTTCTCCCAGAATCAAAGAACTGTACGCCCGAGCGGAAATCGGGAAACGCGATGTGTTGAGGGCTAAGGTACAAAAGAAGGCAAAGTAAGCTCATTTTGGAAATACTTTTCTTCATCGGAGGAGGGGGTGAGGTACTGTACCCCTTTTTCCTTTAACATAACCCTAAAAGTAAAAAAAAAAGTTTACTTCAAAAGAGAGGCCAAAGCCTCTCCCCCCCTCCCTGAATGAATAAAAGTAAATTGGAAAGGTTGATATGAAGAAAGAAAATATAGCAGAGTTCGTCAAGGCAGGTGGCTGGCGAAACATCAGTGTGCTGGGCAAGTATGAGAAAGCATTCGAGCTGGGCAAGTATCTATTTGAAGTCTCGGATATCAACGATGCTCACTTATTCAATCCACGACCAAAGGTTCGGAAGTTGTGTTGACGTTGGCTGAATCTTGTGCAGCAATCCGAAAGTTCCGGGTTCGTGGCTGGGCAAAACACATAAAAGAGCCACCGGACAAGAGCTTAATTGCAGCCATGAACCGCTACCCTACATCGGCTGGCAAAAATGCAGGCGGCGTGCATTCCCTCTGAAATTGGCCTTTTTTTGGGCAAAAAAGCCGCATCTCAGATTCTAGGCCCCTAGCGTCCGATATGGCATGAAAATACCCAAAACCGACCCCCGGCCTCGGCTAAAGGGGAATTTGGAGCCAGAATCGAGCTGGTGAAGCCTAGTAGGACGCTGTAAAGTGCCACATGCCACGTAAGGGGGTTTCGCAGGCGTGCGCGTGTGCGAGAAAATTCACTATTTTTCCTCTTGTCAGACTGGCAAGGCATCTATATAATGGACTCGTGTTGACCAGTATAATTTTTGAAAGGTAAAAAAGAAATCTTAAAATCTGAATAATGCGTGAGCATTAGGTAACTGCTTCACCGAAAACCACCACTTTTCAAATGACAGAAGCGTACTTGAGCCACGTTCCCAAAACGGGAGCGTCGGCCTTGTGCTGTTCTGTCTGGCCCTGTGGT
>CAMDDF010000079.1 GCA_945890885.1 Candidatus Kuenenia stuttgartensis
AGCGTCAAGCTTAACCCAGAGATGCGACAGGTCTGCGATGGTATATATTACCGTACCGGTCCGAACATATTCGCCTTCGGACAGTTGTTTTTCAATGACGATGCCGTCAACCGGTGAATTGATGGTGATATGGTTGGATGGTTGGCCAGTTTTTGCAATTTGCTCTATCTGCTCTTCTGAAATGCCAAGCAGCAGTAGTTTTTCTTTTGAAGCCTGCGTGGTATCCTGTATAGATTTTTTTATCATATCAGAAGCTTGCGCCGATAAATTCTGAGTTGCCCGTAGCGATTCAAGAAATTCCGCTTGAGCACTGATAAGCTGCGGACTGTACAGACTGACCATATGGTCGCCTTTGACTACGCGTATGCCGGTAAAGTCAACGAATAAACGGTCAATTCTGCCATCTGTCCATGCAGTAATATTTTTGATGCGGGACTCATCGTAGTCTATCATGCCAACCAGCCTGATTGGTGCATCAACAAATTTACGCTCAGCCGGTGTCGTTTGAATTTCCATCAATTTAAGTGAATTTTCCGAGAACGATATTTGCGTCGGCTTAGTATTTTCTCCGGAAGTTACCGGTATAAGATCCATAAAGCAGATCGGACATTTGCCTGGCTTGTTCTGGCGAATTTGCGGATGCATTGAACATGTCCATATTTGTTGAGCTTGTTTGTGTTCAGCTTCCGTATGCGGGCTATGCGGCTGTTGCGGCGAAAGTACCGATTTAGCAATGTAGCCCGCCGCAAATGCAAGAATAGCCGCTATAATGATTTTTGTTTTTGGGTTGGCAAATATTTTTTGAGGCTGGTTAGCATTCATGTTTATTTCCCTAAATTATGGTTATCCAGCATTTTGGATTTATTATAGCTCCCTGCCGATAATCGATTCGAGCTGGGCTATTTTCTGCTGATAAGTACTTGTTGCTCTCTCAAGTTCCAAGCTGTATTCGAGCAGCGTCCGCTGAGCGTCTATAAGCGAAAGAAAATCTACCGAGCCTGATTTATAAGCCTCCTCGGATGCATTGAGCAACTGCTGGGCCTTGAGAAGCAGATTCTCGCCATAGAGGACTATCTTTCGCTGGCTGTCTTCGATGTCATATAATGTTTCTATCGCCATTGTGATTTGATTATTTGCGACAGCATTTTTCTCATGCTGATTTTTTCGCAGCATCGACTTGGCTTGCATTTCACCAGCTTTATAGTTTTCCTGCCACAACGGTATATTCACAGAAAACATCAGCATTACCTCATCCTTGTTGCGAGGCATTTCGTTCTGCAACCATTCGACTCCAATATCCATATCGGGGTAGAACCTCTTTTTCGCTAATTCAATCTCACTTCTGGCAGCCTCAATTTCCCAGTTTATTTCTGCAAGCTGCGGATTGAATTCAAGCAGAAGATTAATCAGTCCCTCACGGGATAACATCTCAATTGCTTTTACGGGCTGTTTTTCGGGCCAAGGCAAATTACTGTCGTACGGCTGATTTATAATAGCATTAAGTCCTGCAACCATTGGCGTTCGCAGCTCCTGAAGGCTTTTTAGCACATCCTGAAACTTGGCAAGCTCTATCTGCGCGCGGATGATATCAGGGTGTGATGCGGTATCGGTTCTGTATTTTATTCTGGCCACTTCCTCGAAGTGCTGGATAAGTTGAAGGTTTTCGCTGGCGATATCTATCGATGTTTTTAAAAAAGCATATTCATAAAAATTATTTTTCACCTTATAAAACAGTTCCAGCTTTGCAGCCTGGTATCTTTGTTGAGCGGCGTTTGCCTTGGCAGAGGCGGCATCAGAGCGGGCCTGTATTTTGCCAAACCAAGGGAAAGTCTGAGCAAGTATGAATTTTTGTTTGTTTAGCGCATCGTCCTGTTCGACAAAGTAGCCATAGGTAAATTTGGGGTCGTCAAGCGATTTGGCTTGCGGAATCTGGGCAAGTGCCGCTCTCCAGTCCTCAAATTTTGCTTTTAATTCAGGATTGTTAAGCGATGCGACACGAAGATAGTCCGACAATGTCGCTATGTTGTTTGCATCATTTGAAGCCAAACTTGAGGCAGTTATACATAGAATTAACAATATGATATGGACGGTTTCGGCCATTACTTGAGTAATTTTGATGGTGAATTTGGTGTGTACGCTTTGGATTTCGCCATAGCCCGTTGTCATAAGTCTGGCCTCCAATATATTAACCGACCGAATTGTACCTCAAAAAGAGAGTTTACACCACAAAAATATTTATGCCCAAACACCGGATTTGGCTGTATCCAGACCGTTGATAAAATTCCAAAAAATTTTCAGGATATTTTCCTGCCTGTTTTGTCAAAAACGGCGTTAATTGTTTTGACAGCCGAAAATAAAGATGCTAAAATCTTCCATTATTTCTATTAACGTCAGTATTTTTAAGAAGTTGTAAATAATTTGAGGTGATTATGAAAACGCTATCATACATTTTATTATCGTTGCTATTCGTACTAAGCCTTTTTGCTGTAAGTGGTTGCGCAGGTCAGGGGCAAACCGCCACCGAGCTTAGAAGAGAACGAACGAGAGCAAGAATCGCAAATGAGCAAGCAATGTACGACGACACAGAAAAAGCACTAATGATTGATAAACCAAGCAGACTGACCGACCTGAAAGTTAGATAATATCTTCGAGACAGGACTGGATATTCTTTAACACCGAGAAAGCAGGAGGCTAACTTGTGGGATTTGATACTCAATTACTTTATCAGGATAGGCCAATACCCCAGAGCGGTAGTTACCGTTGAGCTTTTACTTATAGGGCTTATCGTTTACTGGGTGGTCAACTTCATCGAAGGAACCCGCGGCGAAAGACTTTTCCGCGGAGTGATATTTGTACTATTTGCAGGCACGCTCACCCTTAATCTCGTAGTACGCAGGTATCAGTTCGATAGGCTGGAATTCCTATACAAAGGTTTCCTTATCGCAATTTTAATCATCGCAGTTGCTGCTTTTCAGCCGGAAATTCGCAGAGCATTGATAAGAATTGGCCAGACAAAATGGTTAGGCGGAGCATCGCATCAGCTATCCAGAACCGTCGAAGAAATAATCGCCGCCGTCACTTCACTTTCAAAATCACGAATAGGCGCAATAATCGTTATCGAACAGCAGGTCGGCTTGCGGGAATTCATCGAATCAGGCGTAAGGCTTGATTCCAAAGTCACCGCAGATTTACTTAAAACTATTTTTTATCCCGGCACTCCTCTGCACGATATGGCTGTAGTAATTCAGGGCGACAGACTAATCGCCGCCAGAGTTCAGCTTCCGCTGGCAGAGCTTGGGGCTGTTGAAGACGGCAACCTCGGCTCAAGACACCGAGCCGCTATCGGAATAACCGCAGGAACTGATGCTACCGTTATCGTCGTCAGCGAAGAAACCGGCATAATCTCGCTTGCTCTCAATGGAACGCTTACCAGAGGGATACCGGAAGAACAGCTAAGAAAACACCTTACAGCAGGACTCGTTGAAAAAGCCGCAATTGTCCAGACGTTAAAAGACCAGGAAAATCAATTGGCAGAAACACCAGATGAAAAAGAAAACAGCTAAAACATTCTTCAATGAAAATTTCAGGAACGGCCTGAAAAAGATTTCGCTCGTAATTTTTATTACCGTGCTGATATGGGTATGGGCAGACCTTTCACAGGATGAAAGCTACCGCGACTCCTCTGCAATTATCACGATACCTTCGGTAACTGATCCTGCATTGTGGGTGCGTTTTGAAAAAGGCAACGCAGCAGAATTCCGGTTAAAACAGGTCAAGGTGGAAGGCCCTGTAATAAGGATAGCTGAATTGAAGCGTGATATAGCCGAGGGCCTGTTTCAGTTACGGTTCAGCCTTGATGCCAGAGACTTAAATCTTGCAGAATCTGAAACCCCTTACAATATAGCTTTAACGCCAATATTGCGTGAAAGTGCCGAACTTCGTAAACGGGCACTCAAGATAACCGAATGCAACCCTGAAAACGTGATGGTGCTTGTTACACGCCTTGTTGAAAAGCCTGTCAAAATTATCTGCTATGAAAATACCACAAAGCTGGAAAACGCTGAAATAACGCCAGCACAAATCAATATGTTTGTCCCGCCAAAATGGGAAGGACAGGCTCTTCAGGCATCGATCAATCTCACTTCTCTGATGCTCAGCCGGGCAAGAAAAGAACCTATCCAGGCCAGACCGGTTATCGAGCTTGCTCCAGGCATAACCCGCCAGGCCGAAACTTCCGTTACGATCAGACTGCCGGAAAACGGTATAAATCTAATTGATAAGTCAGTCCAGGGAAGCCTTGGATTTGTAGTCAGCCCGGAAATACTTGATAAATACAAGATCGAGATGGATAAGTACAATATGGACTTATTCACAACAACAATGAAGATAAAGGCCACAGAAAGTGCCTTTGCCGCATACAACAGCCAAAAATACAAGCTTCTTTTGGAAATAAAAGCTGAAGATGCCCAGAAGGATCCTGCCATCGCAACACCAGTATTTAATTTTCCGGAAGAATACGTTCGCAGAGGCGAAATCATGCCGGGCGAAAAACTTGATTCCGCCCAATTCCGGCTCGTCCCGCGTAATTAAAATCACCTACCTTACAGACATAAAAAAAGACGGCAACATTTTTTGTTGTTGCCGTCACCCTGCCACATTTTTTTTCTTACCTGTCTTGAGTCAGCCATATTTCACATCAAGGGCACCTAAGCACCCACGGTATGCTATTGGCTAACAAGCGTACCCGTCGGGCAAGGCTCTGCCGGGTCGTGCACAGGAGTATATCACATTTATTTCGCTTCGGCAAAACTACACTGTTTTTAGGCCTGATAACCTGTTCCCACAAAAATACGACACTCAGTCGGATAAGACTTCCGCTATTTATTAACTTAAGTACTTTAAAAAGAAAGACTTAAGTATAAATGAAACTGTCGGCTTCAATTTAGTGATTAACTGTTAACGGTTGACGGATATGCGGTTATGGCATATAATTGCATTTTCATGGCAGACCATAACGATAAAAATAACCTATTTACCCTATCCGAACAGGCTAAACTTGAAGCTAACGCCCCGCTTGCGGTGCGGATGCGTCCAAAATCTCTTGATGATTTCTTCGGACAGCAGCATATCGTCGGCCCCGGCAAGCTCCTTCGTCGGATGCTAGAAGCTAAAACCATCACTAGCCTTATATTTTTCGGCCCTCCCGGCGTGGGCAAAACAACCCTGGCCCGGATAGTAGCTGACCGCTCGAACGCCAAAATGAATTACCTCAGCGCCCCTGCCGCCTCAGTAAAAGATATTCGCGATGTTATCGCTACCGCTAAAGACAGGCTGATAACCGGACGCGGAAAAACATTGCTCTTCATAGACGAAATACACCGTTTCAACCGCGCCCAGCAGGATGTGCTACTCGACGATGTCGAAAACGGCATAATTATCCTTGTTGGAGCCACTACCGAAAATCCATATTTCAGCGTTAATTCGCCGTTGATATCACGAAGTACGGTTTTTGAATTCGGGCCTTTGTCGCCTGCGGATGTTAAAAGTCTTCTGATGCGGGTGCTGGCGGATAACGAAAAGGGGTTCGGCAAGCTCAATATCGAAATTGAGCCTAAAGCTGTCGATTTTCTGTCGGAAATATGCGATGGCGATGCCCGGCGGGCATTAAATGCCCTCGAAGTTGCGGTTCTATCACAGAAACATATAAATAAAGATAAAATCATAATAACGCTGGAAATTATCAAAGAATCGGTGCAACGGAAAGCTACCAGCTATGACGGCACGGGCGATACACATTATGATCTGGCAAGTGCATTACAGAAAAGTATGCGAGGAAGCGACCCTGATGCAACAGTTTACTGGCTGGCACGGATGATAGCTGGCGGCGAAGACCCCCGCTTTATTGCCCGTCGAATCGCGGTTTGTGCGGCAGAGGATGTCGGCAACGCTGACCCGGTGGCTACGATGCTGGCGGCTTCGGCGATGCAGATTAGTGAATTTATAGGTCTGCCGGAAGCTCAACTACCACTTGCACAGGCGGCGATTTATATAGCGTGCGCACCGAAATCCAATGCCTGCTCTAAAGCCATATGGGATGCAGTTGGGGATGTGAAATCCGGCCAGACAATTCCTGTTCCGCAGCATTTGCGGGATTCCCATTATCCTGGGGCGAAAAAGCTGGGCCACGGAATAGGATATAAATATCCTCATGATTATCCTAAATCTTTTGTTGCACAGGACTATCTTGGTGTTAAAATGGGCAAGAAATATTATCAGCCCACCGAAAACGGCAGAGAAAAAAATATTAAGCATTATTTACAAACGCTCGAAATGATGTTAAAAGATATATCTGACAATGACAGGCAAAACCAATAATAGAAAAAACTCATGACAAAAACCGAACTTAGAAAAGATATAAAATCCCGCCTGATCGGAATGAACGACATCGACCGAGCGGAACAAAGCAAAAAGATATGTGCTTCCCTGACGCAACTGAAAGAATTCCGGCGTTCGGGCGTAATTATGATATTTCTTTCGCTGCCGCACGAAATTGATACTGCCCCGATAATTTTAAACGCATGGCAGCAAGGCAAAACCGTTGCGGTGCCGAAAGTAAGCTGGCAGCAAAGGCATATGATTCCCGTTCAAATTAATTCGCTTGAAACCGGCTTTTCGACAGACGGGTTCGGCTTGAAGAATCCAACGACCGGGTTGCCGGTGCCGATAGAGGATATTGATTTTGTCGTAACGCCTGGGCTTGGATTTGACCGAAAAGGCAACAGGCTTGGCAGAGGCGGCGGATACTTCGACAGATTCTTTTCCAATGACACGCTAAGAGCTGTAAAATGCGGAATATGTTTTTCTGAACAAATTGTTGACGAAGTGCCGATGGATGAAACAGATATTCCGGTAGATATGTTAATCACGGATAAGGAAATCTTAATATTTAATCAGCCTCAATAAAAAGGATTTTTATATGGCTTCGAGAAATTACAGTCATCGACCCTATCAAAGGGGCGGAAGAAAAAAAAACAATAAGATTATAATGATGTTAATCTTACTTGTGGTTCTTGTATTAGTCATTATCGCGTTTAAGTCTTGCCAAAAGAGTACCGATGAGCCGCAGACGGTGATTGAGCAACTGGAGCAGACAAAGCAAACGCAACAGACGCAGCAAGTTCCGCAGACTCAGAATAAAGAAATACCCGCGATGGCTCAGCGAAAAGTTTTGGAACTTCCTGGAGTTAATTCAGCCGCCAAGCCGGAGCCTCAAAAAACTGTTGTACAACCCGCTCAGTCTGTACAACAGGAAGTTAAGCCACAAGAGCCAACCCCTGTAGTTGCCGTCACAGAAACCCCCAAAGCGGTGGCGGTGGTGCCTGAAATTGAAGATCAGGCCACCGTTGAAAAACTCCGGCAAATTGATACACAGGCTCAGGCGTATATCGCAAATAATCAGATCATCGAAGCAAGAGATTTGCTTAACGAAACATTAAAACTTCCGCTCACGGCGAAACAGCGTAATGACCTTAAGAAGACTTTGACATTGCTTGCGGACAAATGGCTGTTTTCCAAAGACGTACTGTCGAAGGATACCGTTTGCAGCTATCAGGTCGTTCAGCCGGGACAGGTACTGGCGACCATCGGAAAAAAATATGATGTGCCGTGGCAGTTTTTGCTTCGCATCAACGGGATGGAAAAGCCGGAGAGTCTCTGGGCTGGCGCAAAAATAAAAGTCGTTCAGGGGCCTTTCAATTTAAAAATTTATCGTTCAACCTTTACGATGGATTTGTTTGTGCAGGGTAAATTTGTTAAATCCTACAAGGTAGCCCTTGGTAGAATAGGAACAGACGGCAATCCGACACCAACAGGGCTGTGGAAAGTCAAGGGCAGCGGCAAAGGAAAGCTGAAACGTCCGCCGTGGCCTGATCCTGCTACCGGCAAGCTTGTCTATTACGAAGACCCCAACTACCCGCTTGGCGAAAGATGGATCGGTCTTGACGGTGTTGACGGACTGGCCAAAGACAGAACCGGTTTCGGAATTCACGGCACTAATAAGCCGGAGACTATCGGCACATACGCCTCGGACGGCTGCATACGAATGCTCAATGACGAAGTTATCGAGCTATGGGACATTGTAAGCGAGAATACAACCGAAGTATTGGTTGTCGATTAGCATTTTTTCGGTTTCGGAGAAGGAAAATGGCTGCTTTGAAAATGTCTGGACAAGTAAATATCCGGGCACTGGCAGCATCTGTGCTTATCCATATTCTCGTGCTTGGTTCATTTTTGTTTTTTAAATTCGCAAAACCAACGCTGGCGGATAATTCGCAAAGCAATACCGCAAGTCTGAATGTCTATAGAACAGAAACGCACCAATCTGCAATTTTGCCGAAACCAAAAATGACAAAGCCCGGCCGGCAGATTTCCGAGCCGGATATCAATTTAAATACACTTTCTTCGGTAAAGGCTTCTTCAAATACAAGCCAAGCAGCAGAAGCGCAATCATCGCAAGCAGCGGTGCTTCAGCCATCATCCATCTATATGCACCAGGTTGATTTTTTCGGTTCAAAGGCGGTATGTAATTACGTTTGCTATGTGGTCGATGCTTCGGGTTCAATGCACGGCTCGTTCCATCTGGTCAAAGCAAAACTAAAGGAATCAATCGGCCTGCTTGAGCAGGATCAGTTTTTTTACATCACCTTTTTCAACGATGGGCAAATTGTCGAACTGCCGCATTCAGGTTTTATGCGTGCATCGAACATCAATAAAACTACCGCTGCCGATTTCATAGACAGTATGCGTCCTTTGGGTTCAACCAACGCCGTCGATGCATTTTCGAGAACATTCCAACGATGCGGCGAGAAAAGCTCTAATTCCGTGATATTCTTTTTGACAGACGGATTTGACCTTGAAAACAATGATGAGGAAGATTTCATTGACCGGATTAAATATCAGAAAAATCGTTTTGCACGATCAGCTCAAATAAATACGATAGGCTTTAACACAGATCCGAACAGTTCGAATCTGCTTGCTCAAATAGCAGGCGTTAGCAATGGACAATATACCAACGTCAGCACAAACTAAAAAAATGGAGAACAAATTGAAAATACAACTTTTTAAAATTTTATTGTTTACAGCAATACTGATATGTATATCAGCTTTTATCGGCACTCTCGTCTTTGTTCCGCAATCTTCGGAGAACAGCTATTTCAACCACTTCATAGTCGCTGGCGGAGCTATTGTGTGGTTCCTGCTTATACCGATGTCATTGATTGTTGTTTATATCGCAATAGACCTTGCGGTTTCAATAAGAAGAAAGAAAATCATTCCAGATGGAATCGTTTCTGATCTTTCATCAATTATACGCAGCAGCCCTGAGCAGAAATGGCTTATAGAGGTAAATCGGAATTCCGATTTTATCAGCAATGCGGTCATTAAAACGATGAACCAGACCCACGCCCCAAGCAGTGAGATCGAAAGACTGCTTATCGAAAATATCGAACAGCAGGCATTGAAGATATTACGCAAGATAGAATGGGCAAACATTATTGGCAACGTCGCTCCAATGATAGGTCTGTTTGGGACGGTTTACGGTATGATAGAGGCATTCAACCAAATTGTTATCGCGGGCGGCCAGCCTCAGCCTGCACAACTGGCAGGCGGCATATCGGTTGCACTTGTTACGACTTATTGGGGATTGATTGTTGCGATACCAGCCCTTGCAGTTGCCGGATTATTCCGCAATCACCTTGAATCTTTGACAAGCCAGGCGATAACGGATTCCGAGAGCCTTATACCGCTACTGCGTCAAAGCCTTAAAAATGAAAAAGATTATATCCGCAAGCTGGCGAACAATCGGGATGGTGCTGTCAATGCTTAAACAGCGGCTAAAACAACACTGCTGTTTTTCGTCGTTCAATATGACACCGATAATCGATGTGGTGTTTCTGCTGATAATTTTTTTCATGCTAGTCTGCCAATTCATCGTCGCTGAAAATTTTGAAGTGAA
>CAMDDF010000080.1 GCA_945890885.1 Candidatus Kuenenia stuttgartensis
TCGCCTTGAAGTTCATATTGACGATTTTCTCGCCCTTGGCGCCGTATGACTTTTTGGTAGCATACTTAATTGCGTCAACGGCAGTGTTAATCGGAATAACATTGCTGATTTTAAAGAAGGCTGTTTGCATGATTACGTTAATGCGTGAGCCTAAGCCAATTTCTTCTGCTAGCTTGATAGCATTGATGCAGTAGAATTTCATTTTTTTGTCAATAAGCTGTTTTTGTACTTCAACTGGCAGTGTATCCCATACATCGTGTTTCGAATGGGTAGTTGTAAGCAGGAAAATACCGCCTTTTTTAGCGTGCTTGAGCATATCATATTTTTCAAGGAAGCTTGGATTGTGGCACGCAATGAAATCTGCCTTTGTGATTAGATAAGGTTTGCGGATCAAATTCTGTCCGAAGCGAAGGTGCGAAGTTGTAATTGCGCCAGCTTTTTTGGAGTCATATACAAAATAACCCTGAGCATAGTTATCGGTTTCTGTGCCGATAATTTTGATTGAGTTTTTGTTGGCGCCAACTGTTCCATCCGAACCAAGGCCATAGAACATTGCTGAGTAAACATCGGATTCTAAGTCGAAGTTTTCATCAACTTCGAGACTTAAGTTTGTAACATCGTCCATAATTCCGACTGAGAAATTTTCCTTAGGTTTTGCTGCGTCAAGATTATCGAATACAGCTTTGACCATAGCTGGTGTGAATTCCTTTGAGCCAAGTCCGTATCTGCCGCCGACAATCATTGGATAGCCTTCACATTTAATCAGCTTGTGCTGCATTGCTTCGCCGATAGCTGTGCGGATGTCGAGATATAAAGGTTCACCAAGAGCACCGGGCTCTTTTGTTCTGTCGAGAACGGCAATTTTCTTTACTGATTTCGGCAGGGCCGCAACAAAATGCGTTAAGCTGAAAGGCCTGTAAAGCCGAATCTTGAGAACGCCGACTTTTTCGCCTTTTTTGGTCAGATAATCTACTGTTTCGTGAACGGTCTCGCCGCCGCTTCCCATAATTATGATAACTTTTTCAGCATCTTTTGCACCGACGTAATCGAAAAGATTGTAGGTTCTGCCGGCAACTTTGGCGAATTTTTTCATTGTTTCTTCAACGATAGCTGGCGTTTCAAGATAGAATTTATTAACGGTTTCTCTGCCCTGGAAATATACGTCAGGGTTCTGGGCTGTGCCGCTCATCATAGGTCTGTCCGGAGTCAAAGCACGTGCTTTGTGAGCCGCTACCAGTTCATCGCTGATAACCGCACGCATATCATCGAAAGTCAGTTCTTCAACTTTCTGTATTTCGTGGCTTGTGCGGAATCCATCGAAGAAATGCAGGAAAGGTATTCTTGAAGCAAGTGTTGCCTGCTGTGCGATAAGAGCAAAGTCCATAACTTCCTGAACGTTGCCTGAAGCCAGCATTGCAAAGCCGGTTTGTCTGCACGCCATAACATCGCCGTGATCGCCGAAAATTGAAAGTGCCTGGCATGCCAGCGACCTTGCTGTAACGTGAAAGACGGTCGGAGTCAGTTCGCCTGCTATTTTATACATATTAGGAATCATCAGCAGTAATCCCTGCGAAGCAGTAAAGGTGGTGGTCAAAGCACCAGTTGCCAACGCACCGTGAACAGCACCAGCGGCGCCTCCTTCTGACTGCATTTCGGTAACTGAAGGGATTGTCCCCCATATATTGGGTTGCTTGTCTGCTGTTTTTTCATCACTGATTTCCCCCATCGTCGAACTCGGTGTAATCGGGTAAATAGCAATAACTTCGTTTGTGGCGTGTGCCACATGTGCCGCCGCCGTATTGCCGTCAATTGTAACCATTTTTCTTGACATCTGTAACTATCTCCATAATAAATACTTAAAGTAGTTTAACCGGACTTTGTAAGTCCGAACAATTAGGTACCGGCGAGGTATGTTTAGACCGCCACCGGCCTGAAAGAGTCATTTATACTACTTTTGGGGTGGCATAGCAATTGTAAAATTGTGAAATTAAAAACGGTAGGGTAAGACTTTTTTAGTGTCTTTTCTTGAAAATTTGATATTTTTACGGTACTTTCTGATTGAAACCTTGTAAAAAATCAGTTATAAGCTATGATTCTAATTAAGGTTTAGCTGTTTTACGTTGTGCAATCAAAGGAATGAATTTAAACTGGCGAGGAATAAAAATGCGTGGTAGACATTCAAAGCAGCCCGCATCGCTTTGGGAAGTGGTGAATAAAAACCGACTCAGGCAAAGCCAGGAAAAGGCTATCGGGCAGATTGCTCATGAGCAAAAAAGGCCGGAAAAGGCTGAAATTGGTCGGGCTGACGGGGACTCTGTTCTCAAGAAAGCAGGGTCAGTTTTAAATGTTCCTGCCTACAGGTATGTTTTGTTAATAGCAGCGTTGGCTGTGATTATTGTTTTGCTGTTTGTTTTTCACCTTGGGCAAAGGTCGGCCAAGCAGGAGGCTACTGTGGAGCAGTTATCGCCCGCAGCCAAAGTAGTAACTGAGGTTAAGCCTGCGACAAGGGAAGTAAGGACGTTTTCGCCGTTGCAGAATGTTGAATCTGACAAGGTGGTGCCGGAAGTTGCCACTCCAGTAAAACCTTCAGCAACTGCTGTGAAAGTTGAAAAAAGTCATGTTATTGTTATAGCAAGCTATAATGTGGCAAAGGACCTTGAGCCTGTAAAGAAATATTTTGCTCAAAAAGGTATAGAAACAGAGATAAAAAAGCCTAAAGCATCGATTTTTTATATGCTTGTTACGAAAAATCGATATGAAAGTCCTTCAAAAAAGGGTTCCGATGGCTATTACGCTCTGGAAAAGATAAAAAAAGCCGGTGCCGGGTATAAGGCACCGAAAGGATATGAGTCGTTTGGCGGTACCCCTTTTCAGGATGCCTACGGCCTAAATATTGTTAAAAGTGATTTGTTTTAAGGAGATACACAGATGTCAATTGATCGTTCATTAAAGACCAAAGGCTCATTGGCAAGACACCGCAATGTACTTACAAGAGCAGAGCGTATTGAAAGGCTCAAAGAAGAAGACCGCTGGGAAGATGGCGAAAGCAAAGTTATCGGCTTGCCAAAGGTCGGCAATAGAAAAGCAGCTGCCGGAAAATAATTCCGCTGGCTTTTTCTTTTGTTGTGAGTTTATTAGAAATATTTCCCTCGGCCTGGCCGGGGGTTTATTTTAGGTAGAAATGAACCTGGTTTGGTGGATATTATGGCTGGTTATATTGCAGACAGAGTAAAAGCTATCGATGCCAGCGGAATCCGAAAGGTTTTCGCATTGGCGGCTAAAATGAAAGACCCCGTTAATTTTTCGATTGGTCAGCCTGATTTTGATGTGCCTGAGAAAATTAAAGATGCGGCAATCGAAGCCATCAGGAAAGGCCAGAACAGGTATTCGCAAACTCCGGGTATCGATGAACTGAAAGCCTGTATTGTTGAAACGACAAAGTCGGAACTTGGCTGGTCTGAAACTGTGCCGTTGGTTACCAGCGGCGTAAGCGGGGCGTTGCAGCTTCTGTTTATGGCCACTATAAATCCTGGCGATGAAGTCATTATGGCTGACCCGTATTTTGTGATGTATAAACAGCTGGTGAAAATGCTTGACGGCAAATGCGTATTTGTTGATACGTACCCTGATTTTAAATTCACCGCTGAGAAAATCGAAAAGGCAATAACATCTAAGACAAAGCTTATACTTCTTAATTCGCCCGCAAATCCAACAGGTGTGGTTTATACCGAAGATGAAGTCAAAGCCATTGCGAAAGTTGCCAAAAAACACGATGTGCTGGTAATGAGCGATGAGATTTATGATAAGTTCAGCTATGATGCTGTTCCTGCAAGCATCGCAAAATATTATGATAAAACTGTTTTGCTTAAAGGTTTCAGTAAAAGCTATGCGATGACAGGGTGGCGGCTTGGTTATGTGGCGGTTAAGCCTGTGCTGGATGAACTTATCGAGCAGATGGCGAAACTTCAGCAATATACTTTCGTCTGCGCTCCGACACCGTTTCAGTTTGCTGCTGTTGAGGCGATGGATTTCGATATATCTCACTATGTTGGCCAATACAAAATCAAACGGGATATGATATATAATGGCTTGAAAGATAAGTTTGAAGTTGTCAAGCCGGGCGGTGCTTTCTATATTTTTGTAAAGGCACCAGGCGGTGATGCTACTGCATTTGTGAAAAAAGCAATTGAAAATAATGTCCTTATTATTCCAGGTTCGGTGTTCAGCGAAAAAGACACGCACTTCAGGATAAGCTACGCGACCACTAACGAAAAAATCAAAAAAGGCATTGAAATTTTAAATAGCATTGCATAAGAATATGTCAGGCGTAATTGATTTTCATACACATGCTTTTGCCGATGATCTTGCCGAAAGGGCAATGGCAAGTCTTTCCCATGCCTGCAAGGGTGTAACTCCGTGCCACGATGGAAGGCTTAGTTCGCTTCTAAAATCGATGGATATAGCAGGCATTGAAAAAAGTGTTGTCTGTCCCATAGCCACAAAACCCAAACAGTTTGAGGGGATATTCTCTTGGTGTCAGCAAATCCGCTCAGAAAGAATCATCCCGTTTCCGAGTATTCATCCAGATGATCCTTTGTGCCTCGAAAGAATTCAGCTAATCAAAAACGAGGGCTTTAAAGGCATAAAGATGCATCCCTATTATCAGGATTATGTAATTGATGATCCAAAGCTGTCGAATATTTACAAAATTGCCAATGAGCTTGGTCTGATAGTTGTTGTACACACCGGCCATGATATTGCGTTTGAATTCGATGACAGAACCTCGCCTGAAAGAGTTGCCGCGATATATCGTGATTTTCCGGACTTGAAATTTATTGCCACACATTTCGGCGGCTGGGCGGTATGGGATGAAGTGGAAAAATACCTTATTGGCAAGCCAATTTATATGGAGATTTCGTTTTCTCTTACCTATCTCGAAAAAGTTCAGGCCCGAAGAATGCTTATAAATCACCCGCCGAAATATCTGCTTTTTGGTACGGATTCTCCCTGGCAGGACCAGAAATTAACAATCCAGCTGTTAAAAGAGATGGAACTGCCTGCAGAAACTGAGGACTTGATACTCTGGGGAAATGCAAAAAGGCTGCTATCTGAGATATAATTTATGTCAAAAAACTTACAAAAAGTCTCTTTTATAAGTTTAAGCCGGTTTTTTTAATCTTTTTCTGAAAAGATGTAAAAAATGCAATGTTTTTTATTGTAATAATGGGGAATATCATTTCTTATATCCACAAATCTTAATTTTCTGGGAAAGTCTATAATTTTAAGGAGTCAGGTAATGTTAGGCATTGAAGACAAGTGGGTTGCACTGGCGTATTTGCTCTGTATTCTAAGTACCATCCTTTGTGCGGTGTATGGGATCATCAATTGGAACAAGGGTGATGAAGATGTAAAGTCAGAGGACATTAAGTGGGTTTCGGAAGAGAAAAAAGTTGAAGATGAACTTTGATTTAACCTTGCCGGATAGCAGACTATTAAATAAACATCTGGTAATTTAAGGAGTATATAATGTTGATTGCACAAACCGTGGGAATATGGACAATGATAGCTGCACTTGCATATCTTTTCTTTGTGCTGTTTCTGGGCTGGCTGGGTTATAGAAAAACTAAAAATGCCACCGATTATCTTCTTGGCGGCAGGACGACCCATCCTGTTGTAATGGCTCTAAGTTATGGCTCGACATTTATTTCGACAAGTGCTATTGTCGGATTTGGCGGCGTAGCAGGTATGTTTGGGATGAGCCTACTCTGGCTTGTATTCTTTAATATCTTCGTTGGAATTTTTATTGCGTTTGTTTTTCTTGGCGGGCCCACAAGAAGGATCGGCCATCGTCTTGATGCACATACGTTCCCTGAACTTCTTGGCAGAAGATTTCAAAGTAAGTTCATACAGATATTCGCAGGTCTTACTATTTTTCTGTTTATCCCGCTTTATGCAGCCGCGGTTACGATTGGCGGATGTGAATTTATCGAGGAACAGCTTGGTATAGATTATAACACTGCTCTTTTGCTGTTTACGATAATTACCGCTGCATATGTTGTGACCGGCGGCCTGAAGGGTGTTATGTACACTGATGCTTTTCAGGGTGTTATTATGTTTGTTGGTATGATAATATTGCTTGTCTTCACTTACGTCAAACTTGGTGGAATCACAACTGCTCATCAGGCACTTACGGATATGGCTCCGCTTGCTCCGGCCAAACTGACGGCGATAGGCCATCAAGGTTGGACGGCAATGCCGGCGTTTGGATTTGGCGATATCAAGTACAACCTCTGGTGGATTATTATTTCTACGATAACCCTCGGTGTTGGTATTGGTGTGCTTGCTCAACCGCAGCTTGTAATCAGATTTATGACGGTGAAAAGCAAAAAAGAACTCAATCGTGCAGTAGTTGTCGGCGGAGTATTTATTCTTATAACGACAGGTGTTGCTTATACCGTAGGCAGTCTGTCAAATGCATATTTCCTTAAGAATGGTGCTGACATTACAGGCAGGGTTGTTAAGACCATTGACCAGGAAAAGGGTTATGCTGTTATACAGACGGTTACAAAGGATGAGGCAGGAAAGTACGTTGATGATAAAGATAAAGACGGCAAAGCTAAAATGGCTCCGGTGAAGCTTTCAGGTGTGGCTGATGCGGCAGCTGGCATTGTTACTGGTAAATCGATTGCCTTTGTTTATGCTGGCTACAATGATAGCAAAATCATCCCGACCTTTATTAAAACGGCGATGCCAGGTTGGTTTGGATGGCTTTTCTTGCTAACGCTTATTTCAGCGGCAATGAGTACTCTTTCGAGCCAGTACCACGTAGTCGGTACAAGTATCGGGCGAGATGTGTATGAAACGTATACCGGTAAGCATGGCAAGGGTGTTGGTGTTACGAGAACCGGAATTGTAATTGGAATTGCTATTGCCCTTATGTGGAGTTATTACGCTCGCAGCGGCGGAATGATTATTGCGAGAGCAACGGCGATATTTTTTGGTCTCTGTGCGAGTGCGTTTCTGCCAGCTTATTTTGGAGCATTGTTTTTCAAACGTGCGACAAAGGCAGGTGCAATTGCCTCGATGATCACTGGTTTCCTCGTGACGACGTTCTGGCTGGCGTTTGTTAATGCCAAGGAAGCCGAAGTGATAGGTATTGTTCAGAAAGTTACAGGCGGTAAAACAAGTATTCTTGCGGATCATCCTAACTGGCCTGTGGTTGACCAGATAGTTGTGGCACTGCCGATTAGTATCCTTGTAATGATTATTGTCAGTCTTATGACAAAGAAATCATCAAGCGAACATCTTGAGAAATGTTATGGAAAGTAGTATCTGATTTTTTAGATGTTTTTTAGGAATCGTATCAGAATCTGGTCAATGATAATACCGACAGATGATATCGAGCTTAATTTCAGATTTGCATAGTCATGGGATGCCAACTGGTGGGCTAAGAATATGCAGATGGTACAACTACAGCCATGGCAGAATCAGAAATTAACAATCCGTTTGTTAAAAGAGATGGAATTGCCGGCATAAATTGAGAATTTGATACCTGATGGGAAATGCAAAAAGGCTGTTAGCTGAAGCATAATTTGTATAAAAAAATTTATAAATCAGCTTATTTTATAAACTTATCCCACTATTTTTTTAATTTTCCTAAAAAGACTTAAAAAATGCAATATTTTTTATTGTAATAATCAGGAATATCATTTCTTATACCCACAAATCTTAATTTTCGGGGAAAGTTAATAGTCTTAAGGAGTCAGGTAATGTTAGGCATTGAAGACAAGTGGGTTGCGCTGGCGTATTTACTCTGCATTCTTAGTACCATCCTTTGCGTGGTGTATGGGATCATCAATTGGAACAAGGGCGACGAAGATGTAAAGTCAGAGGACATCAAGTGGGTTTCGGAAGAGAAAAAAGTTGAAGATGAACTTTAACGAACCTTGCTGGATTGCAGATTATTAAACATCAGGTAATTTAAGGAGCATATAATGTTGATTGCACAAACCGTAGGAATATGGACAATAATAGTTGTACTTGCATATCTTTTCCTTGTTCTTTTTCTGGGCTGGCTGGGTTATAGAAAAACCCAAAATGCCACTGATTATCTTCTTGGCGGCAGAAAGACTCATCCTGTTGTAATGGCTCTAAGCTATGGCGCCACATTTATTTCGACAAGTGCTATTGTTGGATTTGGAGGTGTGGCTGGTATGTTTGGAATGAGCCTGCTTTGGCTTACCTTCCTTAATATCTTCGTTGGAATTTTTATCGCTTTTGTTTTTCTTGGCGGGCCCACAAGAAGGATTGGGCATCGTCTTGATGCACATACATTTCCTGAATTTATTGGCAGAAGATTTCAAAGCAAGTTCATACAGATATTTGCTGGTCTTACGATTTTTCTGTTTATCCCGCTTTATGCTGCTGCGGTTATGATTGGCGGCTGCGAATTTATCGAGGAACAGCTTGGCATAGATTACAATACCGCTCTTTTACTGTTTACGATAATTACCGCTGCGTATGTTGTTACCGGCGGACTGAAGGGCGTTATGTACACGGATGCCTTACAGGGCGTTATTATGTTTGTAGGCATGATAATATTGCTTGTCTTCACTTATATCAAACTCGGCGGTATCACAAATGCTCATCAGTCGCTTACAGATATGTCTCTGCTGGCTCCGGGCAAACTGACTGCGATTGGTCATAGGGGCTGGACGGCGATGCCGGCGTTTGGATTTGGTGATGTCAAGTATAATCTCTGGTGGGTTATTATTTCAACGCTTACTCTTGGTGTGGGTATCGGTGTGCTTGCTCAACCGCAGCTTGCTATTCGATTTATGACGGTTAAAAGCAAAAAGGAACTTAACCGTGCGGTAGTTGTCGGCGGAGTATTTATTCTTATAATGACAGGTGTTGCGTTTACTGTAGGCAGTCTTTCAAATGCTTATTTCCTTAATCATGGTAACGACCTTACGGGTAGAGTAGTTAAGACTATCGACCAGGAAAAGGGCTATGCTGCTATTCAGATTGTTGCAAAGGATGAGGCTGGCAAGTACGTTGATGTGGAAGGCAAAATAGCTCCGGTCAAACTCTCCGGTGTGGTTGACGAGGTTGCCGGTATTGTTACGGGTAAGTCAATTGCGGTGATCTATGCTGGCGGTAGCGACAGCAAAATTATACCGACCTATATTAAAACGGCCATGCCTGGTTGGTTTGGATTGCTCTTCCTGTTGACGCTGCTTTCGGCGGCAATGAGTACACTTTCAAGTCAGTTCCACGTAGTCGGCACAAGTATTGGACGCGATGTTTATGAAACTTTTAGCGGCAAGCACGGCCAAGGTATCGGGGTTACAAGGGTCGGAATACTCATTGGAATTGTTGTAGCTTTGCTTTGGAGTTATTACGCACGAAGCGGCGGAATGATAATCGCAAGGGCGACATCGATATTTTTCGGCCTCTGTGCAAGTGCATTTCTGCCAGCTTATTTTGGAGCATTATTTTTTAAACGTGCCACAAAGGCGGGTGCAATTGCTTCTATGATTACAGGTTTCATTGCGACGACATTTTGGCTGGTGTTCGTTAATGCAAAGGAAGCCGAGGCAATGGGTCTTGTTCAAAAGGTTACCGGCGGCAAAACAAGTATTCTTGCGGATTATCCTAACTGGCCTGTGGTTGACCAGATAGTTGTGGCACTGCCGGTTAGCATTCTTGTAATGATTATTGTTAGTCTTATAACAAAAAAATCCTCACACGAGCATCTTGAGAGGTGTTATGGCAAGTAGTAGTACCTGATTTTTTGATGTTTTTAAAGCTAGACGCTATTTTAACCGAAATCAATAGGTGGCAATTAGTAAATTATTTAGGAAATAGCCCGCCAAAGAGCATTTTGGATGATGCTTTGGAAGGTAAGAACATAAAAACGATGTAATTAACAAGAAAAAGGAGTAGTAGTTATGAAACAAGCAATATGGAAGCTAATGCTTGCGGCAACTGTGGCAGCAGTGATGTTT
>CAMDDF010000081.1 GCA_945890885.1 Candidatus Kuenenia stuttgartensis
AGACGCGTAACAAAAAAGAACGCTGAGCCGGTATATTGCGTTTCAGGCCCAAAACGATGTTTAAGGTATTCGTATATGCTCGTGCAGTTATATTTATAGAACACCGGTATAAAAAGAAATGCTACCACTATACGGGCCGCGGCTGAGCCAACAAAAAATTGCAGGTATTGCCAGTTTTCACTGAATGCTACAGAAGGCACGCCAATAATCGTTAGTGCGCTGACTTCGGTAGCAACAAATGAAAGGCAGGCAACTATCGATGGGACACTCTTGCCGCCGAGAAAAAAATCGCCGGTGTCTTTTTCGTTTCTGCCGGAAAAATATGATATCAGCAAAAGCACGGCGATAGACAGAAAAATTATAGCAACATCCACCCAGCTCAACACGCCAGCGGTAATCTGGCTCACAAAGTATGCGTTCATCGTTCAGCCTTTATTGCCTGACGCAGGGATTGGCCAGACTGCTTTAGAATATCAATAGCTTGCTCATAATTTGCATTGCGAAAATGCATAACAATCGCAGATTTAAGTTCACCATTAGCCTTGGCAAGCAGGGTTTGTGCTTTAGCTTGCGATAGCCCTGTCATTTCCATTGCTATTCTAAGTGATCTATTTCGCAGCTTGTTATTTGTAGCTTTAAGGTCCACCATTAGATTTCCGTAAACCTTGCCAAGCTTTATCATAACAGTTGTCGTGATGGTATTTAGCACAAGTTTTGTGGCGGTGCCAGCTTTCATACGGGTTGAGCCTGTTACAATTTCAGGGCCGACAACGGGGTTGATTATAATTTCGGCAATACCTTTTTGCACCGATTCCGGAGCGCACGTTACAAGAACTGTACCGGCTTTGGCTTGCGCCGCCTGCTTCAATGCACCATAAACAAACGGCGTTGCGCCGCATGCCGCTATTCCGATAACAACATCTACGGCTTTCACCTTCTTTTTGACAATTGAAGCTGCGCCGCCATCTTCATGGTCTTCGGCACCTTCGACGGAGCGAACAAGAGCACCTCTGCCACCAGCTATAATCCCCTGCACCAATAAAGGGCTAACGCCAAACGTCGGCGGACATTCCGATGCGTCAAGAACTCCAAGCCTGCCGCTTGTGCCTGCGCCTACATAAAATAGCCTGCCTCTATTTTTGAAACGTGCAACGATCATATCAATAGCCGCTGCGATTTGTCTGCTCTCTTTGGCTACCGCTGGGGCAATGATCTTATCCTCGGAATTTATCAGATCAACGATTTGTCTGGTTGACAGCAAATCAATATTCTCGCTTTTTTTATTGCGTTTTTCGGTAGTCGGCAGTGATTTATTCTTTTTCATTATGCTGGTATTATCTTTCCTAAAATTACAGGCTGGTTAGCGCCTGTGGCACTTGGCACATTATTGGCCACGCCCTTTATTGTCATATACGCCAGAATCGCAAACGAAACGGCTTCCTTGGCATCGCACGAGATTCCAAGTTCATCCATAATAAGGATATTAACTTTACCTAGCTTTTCCCGCAACATCTTTATCAATGTCTCATTATGGCTGCCGCCGCCGCAGAGAATCATCTCGTCAGGCATCTTCGGCAAAAATTTAATATACGCCATCGCAATGCTCTCAGCCGTCAAAGCCGTAGCAGTTGCAACAATATCTTCTTTTGATAATCCTTTTTTCAAGGCTTTTTTATAAAACATATCGCAATACTGCCAGCCGAATTCCTCCCGGCCTGTTGATTTCGGCGGAAGCAATTTATAATAAGGATGCTTCATCGCCTCATTAAGCAATGCGTTATTTACAGTTCCGCGAGCTGCCATTTTTCCGTTATCATCATATTTGCGTTCGCCATCGCTAATCAAGCCGACAAATCGGTCGATAATCATATTCCCAGGGCCAGTATCAAACGCCACAATATCTTTCGGCTTACAGTTCTTCGGCAGATATGTAACATTTGCGATACCGCCGATATTCTGAATCGCACGGCAACGATGCTTATCCTTAAACAAGACATAATCGGCAAATGGCACCAGAGGAGCGCCCTGCCCGCCGGCAGCCATATCACGAGGCCGAAAATCCGCTACTGTGGTAATGCCGGTGCGATGGGCAATTATCGATGGTTCCCCAATCTGCAAAGTAGAGCATATCATTTTCTGACCATATCGCCTGCCTTTGGGATTATGATACACAGTTTGGCCATGCGAACCTATCAAATCAATCGAACTAAGCGCAATACCTTTGGTTTTGCAAAGCTTTATCACCGAATCGGCAAAAACCTCCCCCAAAACGAAATTGTAATGGCATATATCTTCAAGTTTTAGCGAATCCGATTTGAAAAGCCCAAAAATCGCGTTCCTCAGCGCCGCTGGAAACGGAAACATATCAAACGCCACCAACTCAACCACATTATCGGTGATATCTACAACAGCTACATCCACGCCATCAGCCGACGTCCCCGACATCAGGCCTGCTACGCGAAGCTTTTTCTTCTTAATCAGTTTCTCTATTACCATTTAGTATTTGTCGGCCAACATCGACAATTCTCTTTGGGCTTTTTGAAACAATTGCAGATTATCCTGCAATCTTGATTTCTTATTACGCGCCAGCCATAGTTCTTTAAAATCATCAGAAATACTGTGCATTTCTCTGGCAAGCTGGTTTAGTTCGGCTTTTTTAACCTCTTTACCGCTGCGTAATGTCTTGGCCGCTAACGCCTTTTCGCTGGACAAACAATCCATTTTTGCCGCCAAAACCAGCTCTTTAATCGCCAACTGTTCAAATTCATCCATAGATTTATAGCTGGGCCAATATTTCGCATCGGATAATTGCCCCACCACCCGCCGCAATCCTGAGCTGGTCATCATATCTATCGGACTCGATTCAGTCGGAACATCAGGCAATATCGGCTCGACCAAAGCGCGATAAAGCAGCGATTGATTCTTGCAAACTTTGCCGCAGGTAATGTATGTGCCGCCCAGAATTTTTAAACCTTTCGCCATAAGCTTGGTTTTCTGGCCGAATGTATGGAAACAAAAGTTTTCGGTAAATCTTGACTCGTTCACCGCTTTGCCGTTCCAGCCGTGCGCTGCGCCGTGTGCAAACGAATGCAAGCTTACTCCAAGGAAATTGCGATGTCGCTGGTCGCCCCAGTCGGTATTAAGCAAACCTTCAGCGTGATATTTTCGGCCTTGTGCGGAAAATTCGGCAACATTAGCCATAGAATTATCCAGGCGTGTACCATGCGTCAGCCAACTGCTGGTGCCGGGACAAACCATAAACGGCATACCCGCATTTGCAATTTCCTTAGTTCTGAAAGTATTGTCCCCGCCTTTTTCATATTCCCAGTTAAGAAGAACAATATCCTTAGGCAGCTCTTTCAACACCTCCGGATATTTAAGTAAAATATCCGCCCACATATTCATTCGCTTGCCGTGCTTTTGGCACAGGCGATATATTTTCAAAACAAAATTAAGATAAACTTTGCCCTGACCGATTTTTTCCGCGCGCTTGAGACTTCGGCCTTTGCCCAGCTCCCATGTTTCATCACAGCATACATTAAAATCTTCTGCTTCAAAGAGCGGGATATATTCGCTATAAAGCTCGCTGATGAGCTTTATCGAACCGGTGTCGCCTGGACACAATGTTGTGCCGCCGGGGAAACCGCGAAATCCCGGCAATTCACCAAGATGGCTGTATTTCGGCAGGGACAATACATTTTCAAGATGTCCGAAGCTGGCAAGTGAACCGACAAGCCGAACGTGATGGGCCTTGCAATGCTCCTGCAATTCAAGTATCTCATCTGGAGTAAATGGGCTGAACCCCTTGCCAATATCAGGGTGCTGTTTGAAAGTGAAAACATTTTCAATGTAAAGCTGAAGCTCGTTAATTTTCCAATGTGCAAGCCGTTCCACCAACTCTTTGAGCGTACTAAGCTTTGGAACTTTACCTCTTGAACAATCGTGATAAACACCTCGCCGATTAAAATCCGGCTCATCTTTTATAACACACACAGGCAAAGACCTGCCGTGTATTGCTATCAAATCACGTATAGTCTGTACGGCATAATACGCTCCTGCATCTGCACCTGCAAAAATTTCAATGCCATCGGAACCAATGGAAATTTTATACGCTTGATGGTTTTTAATTTTTTTATCACGATATATTCCCAATTCCGCAGGACAAGCAACATCGCGAACAATATGTGCCTTAACCGAATTCCTCGCCAAATCTCCAGCCAGTTGCTGTAGAGGTAAAATATCGCTCTGCTGAACGGAAGAAATAACAGCCTTATCAGGCCATCGAAAAAAACCTTTACCGCTATCAATCTTTTTGACGGGTATCAATAATTTATCAAAACAATGCTGTTTCATATTCATCAATCCATTTGGAGTTTTTCAAGTTCATGCCATCGGGCGTATGTCTCTTCCAGTTGCCTGCCCAGTTCCTTGAGCTTGTTGGTTGCGGTAACAACCTCGTCGCCTCGTTTGTAAAAATCAGGCTTTGCCATGATTTCGTGCAATTGTCGCTGCTGGGCCTCAAGTTTCTCAATCAATTCCGGTATCGCCGCCAGTTCTTTTTTTTCCTTGAACGACAAACTACGCCCTTCCTTTATCGGCTTTTGTCTGACCTCTTTGACAGAGATTTTTTCTGCCTGCGCATTTTTCTCAGTTGTACGCTGCATCAGCCAGTCATCATATCCGCCGCCATATTCCCTGACACTGCCGTTGCCCTCCATCGCCAATATGCTGGTTACGACGTTATTGAGAAATTCGCGGTCATGGCTTACCAGAAGCACTGTGCCGGGGTAATTCATCAAAAACTCCTCAAGCAAATCCAGCGTCTCCATATCAAGGTCGTTCGTCGGCTCATCGAGCACCAGCACATTTGACGGCTTGGCAAAGAGTCGTGCAAGCAGCAGCCGATTGCGTTCACCGCCGGAAAGATTCGAAACAGGATTGCGGGACTGCACAGGAGTGAATAAAAAATCCTGCAAGTAGCCAACGATATGTCTGGAACCACCGTTTATAACTATTGTTTCATTGCCGTCGGCAACATTCTCATAGACCGATTTGCTATAATCTAATTGGGCATGGAGCTGGTCGAAATAGGCTATCTCAAGATTAACGCCATGCCGCACGGTACCTTTTTGCGCGGCAAGCTCCGCCAGAAGCACACGCAGCAGCGTTGTCTTGCCGGAGCCGTTGGGGCCCATTATGCCGATCTTGTCACCACGCATAATAGTCGTTGAAAAGTCAGATATGATAGGCCGATCAGGTGTATAGCCAAATGAAATATTTTTTGCCTCGATCACTAATCTGCCCGATTGCTGGGTATCATTCAATGAAAGACGTGCTGTGCCCATGACCTCTTTTCGCTGGCTTCGCTCCTCCCGCAGTCTTTTGAGTGCCCGAACGCGACCTTCATTGCGACAGCATCGTGCCCTTATGCCTTTGCGTATCCACACCTCTTCCTGAGCGAGCCTTTTATCGAACAAGGCCTGCTCAACTGCCTCGGCCTCCAACTCGGCCTCTTTGCGTTTGAGGTACGTCTCATAGTTGCAAAAATAGCTCCTGAGCCTGCCGCGATCCAGTTCGATAATACGTGTCGCCATCTTCTTGATGAATGCCCTGTCGTGGCTGACGAAGATCAAGCTGCCCTTGTAGCGATCCAGAAATTCCTCGATCCAAATAACCGTTTCGATATCCAGATGATTGGTCGGTTCATCAAGCAACAGTATATCCGGCTCGCGCACCAGCGCCTGTGCCAGAAGTACCCGTCGTTTCATCCCCGCCGAAAGGCTCGCTACATCGGCATCCGGGTCAAGTATCATCTTTTCGATGATGACTTCGACATACTGATTGATCTGCCATCCGTTGTCGCTGTCGAGTGCATGCCCGAGTTTGTCTAACTGGCTAAGCAAAGCTGTATTATGCGGTTCGGCGGCGATGCGATGGCTCACAAGGTGGTAGTCGGCCAGCAGTTTGCCGCGCGACCCCAGTCCAGCAGCCACCTGATCAAAAATAGTTCCCATCATTCCCACAGGAACATCCTGCGTTAGAGAAGTTATTGTTACCTTGGCACCTCTTGAGAGTGTCCCACTATCGGCCGTCAACTCGCCGGCAATAAGCTTCATCAGCGTCGATTTGCCCACGCCGTTACGGCCCAGAAGACATATCCGCTCGCCCGGCTCAATCTGCAAATCCATATGCTTAAGCAGCGGCTCCCCGCCAAAGCCAACACTGACATCCTGCATTCCTACTAACGACATACTATCCTTCCGCCTTTAAAAGCATGGCATTTTACCGCCGCACCCCGCAAAAGGCAAAAGGAAAAGAGAAAACGCCCGACAAGTGATGCACTTCTGCTCCGCCGTTTACATTGCGGACTGCAAATGAAATCGGCATCGCAAATATTCTTTATGATGTTGTTCCAGTTTGCCCCCTATCTGTAATTAACCGATCCCTTTACCATCCCGTTCCGGCTTGGGCAACTCGTACATACCGTGGCCGCTGTTGCGGAGTTTCCCCTGACGGCATAATTCTTCCCATACCGCACGAGGATACTGGTCGGGCGGCTGTATCGCATACACCCCGGCATGGCCGCCTGAAAATGGGCCTCGTCCAAGTTGTGAATCTTCATCCAGCGACGTAAGCTTAAGCCGCTTCTTAAACGCCTTCAATGCCCGCTTAAGCATTTCCGGCTCTATAATATTGCCCTGTCCCTGCGGTTCCTGTTCTGTCATAATAAAACTCCAATATCAATCAAATCGATAAAAAAAGAAGCTGGCATTTACTACCAGCTTCTTTCAAATCCGCTATTATACGAGGCTTTTATATCTATTTTCACCGCCGTTTATCAGATGAATAAGAGGCTCAGGTCTATCAACACCTTCGATAAATTTAGGTCTTGCTGCCCAAGGGGTCGAATTCTGCACACCAGTCAAATCCATCCAGTATTGCAGACGAGCAACCGGAAGATCCCAAGTCATGTGGAAATGATTGGCTGGAGGATATTGTTTGTATTCAACCATACTTGCATATTTTGGCACCACAAATGTGTGAGGCCAACTCCCGTTGGTAAGATTGCACATCGCCTTTTCGAGTTTCTTTGGAACTTCGGTGGTTGTCGCTTCATCCCATATCATCGTAAACTTATTTGTCAGACAGCTGTATGCCAGCCTACCAGCTATTCCGTTGATACCAGAAGGGGTCATGAATGTTACGCTGTTGCCGCCACCGGGAAAATAACCCTCGTCAGCTAATGGCATCGCAACGCCTTCCATAATTTTAGAAACCGCAGTTCCAGGCTTTGCTGCCCAGTCCAATGCCGCACTTCCCGAATTATTGCCATCAACAAGGCCCTTCATGATATAATCAGCTTTCGGCGAAAGTTTAATGCCGTTCTTTTTGGCAAGAGCCTTAATCTCCCACGATTCCCAAACTTTTCTAAAGTCCATGAACAACGGAGGATTACCGCCGCTAAGATACGTAAAGAACAGCATAGTCAACAAGCCTTGAGCGTCAGCTTCCGTTGCAAATGGCAATGCTGCCTTGGGGCCATTATGGTCAAATGTACTATTGAACATAGATTCCATCGCGTCAGCTACCGGCAACGGAATTCCTCTCGGGTCGCTGCCCCATTCAAGCTGGCTCATAAATCCGCCGCCTACCGCATTTAAGTCCGCCATCATGTTTCGATTTATCAGGTACATCGCAAGACTCTGGTCGAATCGCTTGCTATCAGCGTCAGTTTTCAATTCCAGTCGTTTGCCAAGATGCTTGTTTATCCACGCCCTCAAAGCTTTTAATTCGTTTTTATCATACGCTCCCTTTTGAAGCATATCTGCCAGAAGTTTCATATCCAAACGGGTGAATTCAAGTC
This sequence comes from Candidatus Kuenenia stuttgartensis, assembly GCA_945890885.1. Classification (GTDB taxonomy): domain Bacteria; phylum Planctomycetota; class Phycisphaerae; order Sedimentisphaerales; family CAMDDF01; genus CAMDDF01. The sequence continues at coordinate 7,865 of CAMDDF010000081.1, forward strand.
CGAATGCGTTTCTTGTAGGGAGAATATGTGACAGAGCAGTTTCCATACCCATTGAATCATGGCCGAAAACCATCATTCTTCTGCCTTTTAAGCCAACTACTGCTACAGCAGCATAGCACCAATCGATAAGTGCCGTTAGTGTAGGCTGGCTCATCTTCGGCATCATACCTGTATCAGGCCAACTACCGACATTCAAGTGAACCATTTTACCATACTGGCTTATGGCACCGGCTACTGCATGGGCATACACAACGCCAGGCCTTGGGCCGCTATTGCCGCATGTGATATTAATCGGCGTATCTTTTGGGAACTGCTGCAGCAACGAAATCGTTGTCAGTTGCGGAAATGACCATGTATCAGGAGCGCAAACCAGAATATTTACCCCTGCCTGACGAAATTGCTGCGCCACAATGTCAGCTTGAGCTTCGCCGTCCACCAGAACCGTTGAATAAACCACTGGCACAGGAGTCTTGTCCGGCAGAACAACCTGCCCGCTGATAGCATCAGCAACAAGGCCAACTATGTTTCTAACACGTGTTCTGCTTGCCTCATCGATTCGCGGATCACACGGAGTAAATACACCAATAACCGGAATTTTGGGATTTGGCTTTTCAATATTTGGAAGACATTTTGCTGCTATTTTTGGTTGTTCCTTCATTTTAATGACTCCTGATAAAGATTCATTTGTTTAAATATTTTTGTCCGGTCAAACTAGCCGGCTTATTTTAAAAAGCCAAAGTAGTTTACCGCGCAATAAACAATATTCAAACAAGAAAATGATGGAAATATTTCAGTGTGCAAACTACAATGACGACAATCAGAGCTATGCTTATATTATATAAGTTAATCTTTTACAGGAGTTTATAATGTTAAAAGGTATTTCCCCCCTACTCAGTCCAAAGCTTTTGGCAACCCTATCTGCAATGGGTCACGGCGATGAAATCGTACTGGCAGATGCTCATTTTCCGGGCGAAACCTTCAATAAAACCGTCATCCGTGCCGATGGCCTCAAAATAGCCGACCTCATTGACGCAATACTGCCGTTATTCGAGCTGGACAGCTATACTGACAGCCCGCTTATTATGATGGCGGCAGTCAAAGGGGATTCGCTTGACCCATCTGTCGAAAAGGCATACCGCGCAGCAGTGGACAGACACGCCAAAGCAACTCCGCCGATTGCAAGGATCGACCGATTCGACTTCTATGACCGCGCAAAGAAAGCCTTTGCCGTCGTAATGACCGGCGAAACCGCCAAATACGGCAACCTTATCCTCAAAAAAGGCGTTATTCCGACTGGAGCAATTTAATAGCACAAAAATCAAATCCAATTGGTATAAATCAAAAAAAAGCTGGGCGTTTATTCCCAGCTTCTATAAAATCCGCTATTACACCAAAGCTTTTCGCCGTTAGTGCATTTCTACTCTGCATGTTCCGATTGCAGGTCTGTAGAAGTTAAATTGTACATTCGGATGATCCGCCAGCAATGACATCGGTACCGATGAGTCCGCAAGTTTCTTGCCTATCATCAAAGTCGTAAGCCTCATACCGAACGGATTATCATGCGTGCCAGCTTGCCAAATCGAAACCTTTTCCGCTTTCCATGTCTGCACAGGCCCAACCGTGATAGCTGTTGTAGGAACGCCTGTTACCACGCCGCCGCCGCTGGTACGGGCATTTTGCATAATAGTTACCGGATGCAAATTAACCACTCTTGTTGATAGAGCTCTGTATTCTTTCGGACTAGGCGGGTTGTCCTTGTATTTACCCTCTCTCTTGACCGGGTCATTAAATGCCCAATGTTTTATATCACCCTGGCCGCCCTGCATTACCGCACATCTTACGCCATCATAGCTATCGATATACTTTGCCAGATTGGCTTTGGGAAAGTGCATGTTTTTATCAGGCATCCTGAGTTTGGGATTTATCTTGTCAAAGCACATTTCTCTGTCGGCCTTTTC
>CAMDDF010000082.1 GCA_945890885.1 Candidatus Kuenenia stuttgartensis
ATCAATGTCGCTGCCGAATGTCTCGAAATAATCGTTTCTTGACTGCTGCACTACGCATGCAACTACCTTATTGCAATCAATGTCAAAACCGATATACTTTACCATAGAGCCTCCTGAAAAATTGTTATTGTGGCGTTTAACGACGACCATGTGCTAAAAGCAGGGCCATCTATACGATTAGCCCGGATTATAACAAACCGGGAGGCTCATGTTACATAGCTTATTCGCGGCTAAAAAAGGCAGAAAACCGCAATCTTGGTACTGAAAACTTTATGTATCCAATTTAGATATTATTCTGTTTTTGTATTTTCAGAGCAAACATTATCCCCCGCTGAGTGTATAATAAGGAAGATTTAGCCTGTCCGCGAGTATAGATAGATAGGGCTGGGCTTTACAATCTAAAGAAGTTGTTGAAATTTTTCCCATAATTGCTTAAATATATGAGATTTAAGAAGTAATAATGGTCATTTTAGTATAAAATGAGCGGTTTATTATTGTAATATCGGCTATGTGCCGGTTTTTACTGCTCAGCGAAGTTTTTTCCGGACTTATACGGGAGATAGGTATTTATGGCATCAAAAGCAAAAATGGTATGGGGTGTTGACATAGGCAATTCCTGCTTAAAGGCGATGCGGATTCGCGAATCCGCCGATGGGCTTGCAATCACCGATATCGACAGAATAGAGTATTCATCGCCTCTTGTGGGGCTGAATATGGATGACCCCAAGAGAAAGCAGGTTATCAGCGAGACTCTCCGTGCATTCATCGACAGACATAGCATAACAAAATCTGATGATATCGCAATCAGCGTTCCGGGCCAGAGCAGTTTCGCGCGGTTTATAAGTCTTCCGCCGGTCGAACCCAAGGGCATTCCCAAAATCGTTCAATACGAAGCCGTCCAGCAGATTCCGTTTGACATCAATGAGGTCGAATGGGACTGGCAGCTTATGGAAAAGCCCGATAGCCCGGAGCTGGAAGTCGGTATTTTCGCGATAAAGAACGAGCTGATTAATTCGATACTGGAGCCTTTCCAGCATGAAAATCTGAAAGTAACCACCGTTCAGATGGGGCCTATGTCGCTTTATAATTACGCTTGCCACGAGTTCAAGGAGCTTGACCCCGAGGGCACAAAAGCGGTCGTTATTGTCAATATGGGCACCGAAAATACCGAGCTTGTAATTTGCAGCAAGACCAAAGTCTGGCAGCGTGTCATACCTATCGGCGGCAATAATTTTACCAATGCCATAGCTGATGCGTTCAAGCTTAATTTCGAAAAGGCCGAAAAGCTCAAACGTACCGCCCCTATGAGCAAATACGCAAAGCAGATATTTCACGCTATGAGGCCCGTCTTTACCGATATGGCTTCGGAAATCCAGCGGTCGGTCGGCTATTTCAGCACTACCAGCAGGGGTGTTAAATTTGTCAAGGTCATCGCTCTCGGCGGTGCTATGAAACTTCAGGGTGTTACGAAATATCTTCAGCAGACGCTCCAGATGCCCGTTATTAAGCCTGAAAAATTCGAAAGCCTTACTATGTCTGCCGAAATTTCAGCGGCATCGGTTCACGAAAATGTTTCGGATATGGGCATCGCTTACGGGCTTGGGATTCAGGGTCTTGGGCTGGCGAAGGTGCAGAGCAATCTTCTGCCCCGCAGAATCGCAAGGTCGATGGCATGGGCAAGAAAAGCTCAGGTGATGACCATCGCTGCCGGAATTCTTCTGATAGTATCGTTTATCAGCTTTTCCAAGGCACTTATGGACAAGAAAAGCTATGACAGAGCCGAAAATCTTAGAAATCAGATTGAGGCAATTGTTGACAAGGCTGAAACTGCTTCGCGTAAGCTGCAAGCCGAAGAGGGAAAACAGTTGCAGTATGACCAGCTGGTTGCCAAAGATTTTGATGTCTTTAAATATCGCGATGTTATACCGCAGTTTAAGCAGACTATACTGAAATGCCTGCCAAACGAGGAAAACAATCCCTCACAGAAAGAGCTTTACCTGGCTTTCAAGCAGGGCGATGTCGATAAACTAACCGTTATTCCACGAAAAGAACGCAAACAGCTTTTTATCACCAGTATGAAAATAAGCTATTCTGATGACCTCAGAGCTACCGCCTTTGGGCAGTCAAACGCTGCTACGACACGAACGAGAACCTCAAAGGATACCGGCGGCGGTGCTGGCGGAATGCCCGGCGGAATGCCGGGAATGCCGGGTGGCGGATTTCCCGGCGGTGCTGATTTTGGATTTCCTCCTCCTGGTGCAGGCGGTTCAAAAGGCAAATCATCTCAAAGAAGCAGCAGAGCTGTTGAACAGCCTCAGGAACAGGCCCTTCCAAGCGGTTCGGGCTTCATAATCGAAATTGAGGGATACAGCCCATACGAAAAAATAAATGAAATTCTTGACCCAATAGGAGTTGGCGAAAATCAGATGAAATGGGGATTTGTTACAAGGCTGAAAAACCTTGACAAAATCGGCGATAGCAACAGCCTGTTTGAGATTCTCGATACCTCCAGCACTACACAGTTTATTCAGGAAACAGAACCTGTCGACCTGGCGAGTACCACTATGCCGGAAGGAATCGGCCAGTTGGAAAAGATTCAACGGGCCAAAAAACAAGAGGACGACAAAGCAACCGGCAGAACAACCGCCGCAGGCCAAAGCAACATTGTTTATGATGAAGATGTCCTCATCGACCCGCTGACGGAAGAAGAAATCAGCAAGGTATATGTGCTGGACGATTATTCAAGAATTGTATATGACAGCTTTGATAATCCGCAATATAAAGTAAACGACCACTGGTTCAGAATCAAAGCGAAATTTATCTGGCGGCAGGATCCCGCCAAAACAGCGGATCAATCTGTGCAGTAATCCGGACAAGTTTATTATGTTCATTATATATAAGGCGTAAAAATTATGGAGTTCTTGAAAAAATATTCGGCGTTGATACTTCCTATCGCTCTTGCGCTGGTTGCGGTTCTGCTTTTTATACCGAGGGAGCTAATCAGCAGTGCGGTAAGTGAAAACCTCGAAAAAAGTGCCAGATTAAGCAGTAACATTGATAGCCTTTTCAGAAAAGCTGTTCCGCAGCGCCAATGGGAAATTGAAGCTGAATACCAGGCCAAGTACGAACAGGATGTCAATACAGTTGCACTGCTTTTGAAGCAAACTACCCAGCGGGAACTTTTGAGCTACAGCATCTTTCCTGAGCCTAAATCAAGCAGTAACCAGATATTCAAAAACTTCGGACAAAAATATGTCGAAGCCATAGATAACCTTGCAAACAAAGTTATGAATGCTGGCGATGCACCATCTGACAAGGTATTGAGCAGCTTGACCGGCGGCGTAAGGACTACAACTGGCCGACAAACCACCAGAACATCCGACGGCTTATCCGATACCGACAGCAGCGCAGAGCGGATAATTGACACTGCCTGCACTGACAAGGCCAACCAGATAGCGGTCTATGCAAACCCCGAAGACAGCTTCGTCGGATATAACTTCTGGAAAGATTACAGTTTCGTCAGCAAAGATCAGGGTGTTGAAGACTGCTGGTATGCCCAGATTTCATACTGGATACAGGAAGATGTTGCCGAAACCATCAGACAGATAAATGCAGACTCCGACAAAGTTTTCACATCAAAAGTAAAAAGACTCATTGGCGTAAGATTCAATAGTTCCGAAGTGGAAATAAGTATCGGAGACAGCGGGTCAAGAGGTACCGGCAGCGAACAGATTCCTTCTTATGTTCTCAAAGATGATATTGCAGGTCTTGCTCCCGCCTGGACAGGCAGAAAGTGCAGTGACGATTTAGACGTTGTTCATTTCAGTCTTGCTGTCGTCATAGATGCAAGAGCCGTTCCGGAATTTTATAATTATCTTTGCGGCCAGAAAGAACACAAATTTACCGGCTGGGACGACGGCTCTCAGGAACAGCAATTTGTACGAAACCAGATAACTATTTTGCAGGAATCAATTACCCCGATAGATTTAAAATCGGCGGAGCATAAAAATTATCGCTACGGCACAGCAGCGGTTGTAAAGCTCAACCTTGTTTGCGAATATATATTCCAGCGGGCAGGCTATGACGAAATAAAGCCTGAATTGATTAAAAAAGAGTTAAGCCAATCTGATGCGGCTAATCAATAGACCTGCCGGAAACCGCAGATGATAATAAAAAACTTTATAAAACGAAATCAAAAATCCGGATTGTTTGGACGCTAGCATTTTTAAAAGGATATAATCAATGGTTACTAAAGGCGGAAATATACTTGAAAAGCATATTGATAAAATCATACTTGCTGTGATTGGGCTGATATGTCTTTTTGTGCTTGTCAGAACATTTGTGTTAACCTCAAGCAAGGTGGAAATTGGAGCGTCAACATATGCTCCGGGCAATATTGACAGCGAGGTATTGAAAAATGCCAAGAGACTTGAGCTGAAAATTGCAAGTCCGCCGAAAAAAGAAAAACCTGATTATTCGGCAAACGCCCAGACAAGCAGGTTCCAAAGTTTTCTCGAACGCTCAATCAGAGATTTTAACGATGCCGCACTGGTAATTGATCAAAACCTATATCTGCCGATTCCGGCAAGAAGAGCCGCAGGGTCAGTCAAAACAAGAATATATCAAATGCCTGTTATGGCTAAACTCAATGATGCGATGGCACAGCTTTACAGGTCTGTTGCATTTGTGCCTATGGAAGAAGTGAATCTCGAAAACACCTACGAATCGGTCAATACGAAAATGGAAGACCTTGATTTCGTTACGGTACAGGTAAAAATTGACGCAAAAACTCTTCATGAAAATTTTTATGAATCTTTTGCCGGCCGAAATGTCAAGGATGGGTGGAAAGATAATGAACTTGCATCGCCCGTCTTTGCCAGAGTTTCACTCGAAAGAAAACAGCTAAATGATGATGGCACCTGGACACAGTGGCAGCCGATTGAGCAGACTAAAATAAATCAATACAGAACACTCTTTAGTCTGCCTGATAAAATTTCCGAGTTTGACAAGGGCGGCATAAGAACCGTATACGCTCGGCTGTTATCGCCAGAGGTAAAATATGAACTGCTCCAGCCAAAAACTTATGACTTTGCTTATCCCGTTTATTCGTGGATAGCGCCGGAGTTTGAAAAGGTAAGACAAAAGCAAATCGAAAAAGAAAGTGAATTGCTCAAAAGACAAGCTGCCGCCGAAAGGGAAAAGACTAAAACCCAGCCTGCTCAGCAAAGAACAGATCGAACAAGAGAACCTGCCGCAGCACCCGGCGGAATGCCAGGTGGTATGCCTGGTGGAATGCCAGGAGCTATGCCAGGGGGAATGCCCGGCGGCGGAGCAGCGGCACCGGCACCTCGAACTCAAACCAGACCGACAAGAGCAGAGCGAACAAGGGAACCTGCCGCAACACCCAGAAGAAGTGCCGAAAGAACCGTCGCTACTGCTGAAGAGGAAAATCCAGAACTGGATTTCGATGCAGTCAAACTTGAAAATATCGAAGACATAAGCAAAACCGAAAAGCTCATAATCTGGGCTCACGACGACAGCACCCAGCCTGGCAAAACCTACAAGTATAGAATCAGGATAGGCATCGCCAATCCCATCGCAGGCATTGCCGGGGCCAAATGGACGGATGAGCAGGAAACCGATGACAGGCTTATTTTGTGGAGCGACTATGCCGAAGCCGCTGAGACTATCGAGATACCGAAAAGAGTATACATTTTCGCAACCGACATAAAAAGGGAAATTGATAAAACCGTTTCTGTCGAAGTTGCACGTTATATGCTTGGTAACTGGAACAAGCAGGAATTTATTTTACGCCCCGGCGATTTCATCGGCAAAGAAATGGAAATCAAAAAAACATCTGCCGTGGACGTAAGGGATGAAGTCAAACCTGTAAAGGTGGATTTTTCAACTGGCTCGCTTATGCTTGATTTGACGCAGAGTACCGCTTGGACAGGCAGAAGCCTCCTTAGTGCAAAGTCATACTACGAAATCCTCTATACGCAGGAAGATGGCAATATCGCCAGAGGCCCCGTCAAGAGAACATTCTGGGACAAAAGTATGGCAAAGATGTATACTGAAATTGAAGATTCAATCGCCAATCCGATTAGTCTGTCTGAATCAAGAACTACTTCTGGCACAGGAGTAAGGAGAACTTCTCCGGCAAATCCGCAGATGCCCGGTGGAATGCCAGGCGGAATGCCCGGCGGGATGCCCGGAATGCCAATGACGCCAGGTATGCCCGGTATGCCTTAAAAAAAGATTTCGCAACATCAAAAGCCTCGTTAATTCGAGGCTTTTTTATTTACAACGGAATTTACCGACCGGAAAGAAAATTCGATTTTCCTGACATCGCATTCCGTGCTAAATGGTATCCCGACAGCAATGTCTGGAATCACATCAATATAATTGTGATTGAGTTTAACAGGCATATTCGAAGTTATGCACAGGTCTTTAACGAAAGCAGCGGATTTAATATTCAAAATATAATTACCATCTGTTTCGCCATTTGCGATTTCATAAATAATTTTCGCAGCAGGCCACTCAATATATTTATCCGGCACATACAAATGCGTATTCTGAGCCAGCGTTTTGCCTTCGACAACAAGCCGAATGTAAAGCAGACTTTGGCTCGGCTGCTCAGGATTCACCAATCCCGCCGGCAGCTTGACAGGCGTTGATGCGCTATGAGGCATGATTGTTGACGGCGATGATGTCTGGTCGATGCAATTGCCATTAAAATCGAGCAGTTGGCACAATATCTCGCCCGTGATAGATGTAGCAAGGTCATTAACCACGCAAGCCGATGCCGATTTCAAATTGTACCAGCTATCCGGGCTTGGCTTGTCAAACTCCTGTGACAGGGTAATAATTATCGGGCAATAAAATCTTTTCGCGTAATAGTAGAAAGCTTTAGGATTTTGCAGATAATCTATTGCTGACCACGATACTGCCGGGAAACACTCGTTAAACTGCCAGAATAGCGCACCTGAATTTATCTTTCCATTGGCCCGCAGATGCTCTATATAAAGCTTCATTGCTCTGGCCTGCGTAAGCTGCGAAAGATATATAAAATCTTCAAGCTCGGATGTATGCCTAAACAAATCGTATGTGTACCTGTTGATTTTACTGGTGCCCTGACTCTGCCCATTCTGGTAATTGATTTTTTCGATCTCGTACGAGCCAATCCTTAGTTTATTTTCGGGAATGAAGCCGCTTAAAGTTTTAACGTCCGGCAATGACTGGAACCCGAACTCCGCCGCGAATCTCGGCACTGGCTCAGTAATATATTTCACCACAGGCCAGTCGCCCGCCCAGATATTCCAGTTATGACAAGTTCCATGCGACGGATTATTATAATCCTTAGGATTGCCGGTAGGGGTGGTATTGATATAATCCCTATCGGGGTCGAGCTTTTGCGTCAGCCGCGGAAGAAGCTCATCGAATATTTTTTGCCCGTTAAATTTCTTGTTTTTGCCAAGAGCGCCAATCTTATGCAGCCATTGACATTCGTTATTGCCGCACCAGATTGCGATTGATGCAAAATTCCGCAGCCGTTTTATAACATCTTCGGTTTCCGCTTCAACTTCGTCGACGAACCATTGCTTATCGGGATATTGTCCGCAAGCAAACATAAAATCCTGCCAGACCAAAATTCCATGCTGGTCGCAAAGCTGGTAGAACAGGTTTTTCTCATAGCCTCCGCCGCCCCAGACCCGAAGCATATTAAAATTAGCATCTGCCGCAAGCCCCAGCAGATTTTCATAATCCGCGTCGGTATCTTCCCCAAGCATCGAAACGGGCACCCAACTGGCGCCTTTTATTTTTATAAGCTGGTCATTTACGAAGAACTCGAAACTCTGGCCGTAAGCATCTTTTTCCTGATGAACCTTTACGGTCCTTATGCCGAAATTTGTTTCGAATCCGTCAAGTTTTTGCCCATCGCATTTCAGCTGGGCCGAAAAATTATAAAGATACTGAATCCCGTATCCTCTGGGCCACCACATAAAAGGTCTTTCAATTCTGAAAACAGCCGAGTTGATGCTTTCACCGGGATTGAAAATCAGCGTCTGCTCAAGTTTTAGTGCTGTGCCGGAAATAGTCATGCCGCAATATAATTTTTCAGTCGCCTCCTCGCGAAGCTCTGCGGTAATCTTGACATCCGCGTAATGCTGGTTGCAATCAATAGTTCGTATATGCACATCGCTAAAGCACGCCTTGCCACTGAATTCGATTTTTGCACCTTCGCGTATTCCGCCGCCCGGCAAGCTGGGACACCAGTCCCACCCGAAACTATACTGCGGCTTCCTTGAGTAAACCCGCTCTGGATTTCGAAAATCATCGCCCTTAAAGATGGTATATTTTTCCATCTGGTTTTTCGCGAATTTCACTGGCGGTTCAAACTTGACATACAAAACATTAACGCCAGCTTTCAATGATTCTTTTATATTCAATCTGTGCGTGATAAAATAGTTGTTCGTCTTAGTCAGAATTTTCCCATTGAGCCATACGCAGCAATATGTATCCATCCCCTGTAATACTAAGTTTATTTCATCTGATGCTATAAGTTTATCGGAAACCGTAAATTCCGTTTTATATATCCACGCTTTTTCGGCGACCCATCCGAATTTTTCAGGATAAAGATATAGCTGGTTTCGGTCGATTTGATTTGAATTAATGAGGCTTGCATATACTGAACACGGAACCTTTGCCGCGAACCAGCTTGATTGCTCAAGGTCTTCGATTTTTCTCGCCTCAGCGGGAAATTCTTTGAACAGCCAGTTGTTTTTGCATAAGTCTAATGTTGTTTTAAGCATATCAGGCATCCGAATCATAGAATATTCATCGTCGATTATAATATGGTGCCTCGAAAATGCACGGTTTTTTTCTCACGGCCCTGCGGAAAGCTTAATTTAAATCAACAATATTTTCATTCGAGGTGATTTTGTTTTTGATGATATACCCCGCCAGATTGGTCCATCTTGTACAGCTATCGATAATACCGCTGTCCGACGAGACAACAATGTCATCAGACTCTTTTAGGATATTATCGGGATTTTGAGCAAGCTCGATGTGCCAGCCGAGCCCGTTTTTTTCGCTGAACTGCATAAGCAGGCTTTTCAATTTTCCGCTATTTGACACCGGCTCGTCGAAATACCAGCTTACCTCAGCCGCGGCCAGCTCTTTTAGCGTTTTTGATATGAGTTTTATCGCAGGAATAGTTTCTTCGACGGTTCTGTAAGTGCCGTGTACCGAAGCAAGGTCTCTATAACAGCCGTCGTGCCCGATAAAAATATATCCTCCTGCCATCGTCGCCTCGATAGTTATCAGAAGATTATATCCGTCAATTGCGATATTTTGCTCGCTAATTAGATGAGGCCGAACATGGCTTCGTTCCCTTATGAAACGCTGCCGGTCGGAACAGCTTGCCCGCAGGACGGCAAGCCTTTGCCGTGTAGTAAGGTTGAAGTGGTCGCCGATAAGCTTTAATACCGCGTTTTCTGAATACCCTTTCGTCAAAAGCAGGCACATATCTGCCGATGCCGCCTTGATATCGATAATATTCCTGTGCGAAAAAAGCTCCTCGTCTTTGGGGTTTGCTCCTCTGTGTGTTCTGCTGTCAGGCATTTGTAACCCTTTATCCTTAAGTATGTTGTTATATGTATATCGTTAATATTATGTGCCGATTTTACAAGAGATTTTTTTAAATTGCCGATTGATATAAATCTCATTTGTAAGTATAATGGCCGTAAGACTTTATAAATATA
>CAMDDF010000083.1 GCA_945890885.1 Candidatus Kuenenia stuttgartensis
ATTTGCCCGATGTGCTTGTTGCACTTTTAATTCAGGGCGTAATACTGAATTTGGGCCAAAAGACAGACATATACAAATTTTTTAAGGAGTTAAGAACATGTTAGCAATTAAGAACAACATTATGGCAGGTAACGCCGCAAGACACTTAGGTAAGGCTTATGACAGCTTGGCAACAAGCGTTGAAAGACTGGCCTCTGGTCTTAGAATCAACAGTGCAAAGGACGATGCTGCTGGTTTGGCCGTTCGCGAATTGGTTCGTGCCGACATCGCCGTACTGCAACAGGGCGGTCGTAACGCTCAGGACGGTATCAGTATGTTACAGACCATGGAAGGTGCAATGGGCGTTATCGATGACAATCTTATCAGAATGAAAGAACTCGCTGAACAGGCTGCAACAGGTTCATATTCTGACGCACAGAGAGCAATTATGAATGCCGAGTTCTCAGAAATGGCTGACGAAATCGACCGTATTGCTGGTGCAACGAAATTCAATGATATCGCTATGTTGAACTCTTCTACCGGCGAAGTTTCAATTCACGTTGGAACAAGCAGCACAATCGACATAGATAAAGTCAATATGACAAAAGCTGGTCTTGGCATCAACACCGGCGTTGCAGCTCAGGAAGCCACCTTTGGCACATCAGTAGCAGCAACTACTGCTACCTTGGCAACCGTTGCCGCCAATTCAGTTGATTTGGTACTGCAGATGGGTACAGAAGACGCAATATCAATTACCCTTGGCGTTGGCACCCATTCAATGGCCGCCGTTGCTGCAGCTATCAATGCTGAGACTCAGGCCCTTGGCTATGCTGCTGACGGTACAGATAACAGCTACGATATGGCTTCTATCGTTACCAATGACGATGGCACATTCTCTCTGAAACTTGCTTCAAGAGATGCAGCCTCTACAGTTTCTATCAAAGCAGATTCTACCGTTGACGGTTCAGCTGGTACAGTAACAGGCTTTGGCGGTACGCTTACCACAAGTACCGATGCCGGTGCAGAAATCAATGCTGACAATTACACAGCAAATACGGTTACTGGTGGTGTTAACATCGCAAGTGCTGCTGCTGCTGTTACAGCTCTTGATACAGTTACCGCTGCTATCAATACCAAGGATACTGCTCGTGCATCATTCGGTTACAAGATGAACCGTCTTGAAAGCACAATCGCAATTCTTGACATTCAGGCAGAAAATCTGATGTCTGCTGAATCTCGTATATCTGACGTTGACGTTGCAACCGAAATGGCTGCTTTGACAAGAACTCAGGTATTAAGCCAGGCTGGTATCAGCATGTTGTCACAAGCTAACCAGATGCCTCAGATGGCTCTTTCACTGCTTAGATAATTAAGCAAATCTTAAGAATATTCCTTGTGCGGAGGCGGCCACCTAAAGGCCGTCTCCGGCAGGGTTATCACGCTATCATACTTATCATATTACTTTTCCCAGAAACGATAAAAACGGAGTTTTACTGTAATGAATGGCCTCGAAACATACAAGGATATAGCGATTACCACCCAGACAAAGGGCCGGATTGTCGTTATGCTCTACGATGGTGCCATAAAATTCCTGAAATTGGCTATCAATGAACTCGAAGCCCAGAATCCCGAATTAAAAGGGATGTACATAAAAAAAGCACTCGATATAATCGACGAGCTTAACATTGTTCTTGATATGGAAGTTGGCGGCGAAATAGCTGTTAACCTTCGCAAGCTGTATACGTTTATGAACCAGCACCTAACCCAGGCAAACATCAAGCAGGACCCAAAAAAAATCGATGAAGTAATTAAACTGCTCGAAGAACTCAACAAAGGCTGGAAAAACATCGCTTAGTCATTTTCTTCTGCATTAGGATCTGAAGATTTTACCACCCCATCGTTAGCATCTACAGCATCAGATGAATCAGAGCCACTCACTTTAATATCGTTTGCATCCGATTTAACCGAAGATGCTATTCCCGTAAACCAGCTTATAATTGATGGAATATCATCGTTTGATTTACAGCTTTGAAGAGACAATGCCCCTGTAAATTCACAACTGTTTTCAACGGTATTAACTGCCGGCATACCAATTTGTTTTTGTATAAATCCGGGTATTGCTTTCGAATTTGAAACGAAAATAAAAAGCGAAAAAATCACAAAGCCAGTGCATATAAATCCTGTGAAAAAACCCAGCACCGCTCCCCCGATATCTTCAAAAAGCCGTGGCAGCGAATGAATAAAATCTTCTTTTACGAACAACTTTATAACGCCATAAAGCGCCAGCCATGCCACAATAGCGAAAACGATAACCATTGGAGCTTTATAATATTGATAACTTGCGATTTCCGGAGACAGCTTGCAAATTGCCCGTGTCCCCATAACTGCCAGATAAATAGACACAAGCACATTGAACAGCACTGGCCACATTTTACGAAATCCCTCAATGTAGCCCTGATAGCCGACAGCCGCACCCACCAGTAAAGCAAGAATTATATATATCATAGAAGTATTCCCTATATGGTTGACACAACTCGTTTGACTTCCTGCCAGGTCGTTACGCCGGTGAGGACTTTTTTCATGGCTTCTTTTTGCATATTTGATTTTCCGTCGCGTTCTTCGTAAGCCTTTGCCGTCTGAGCCGAAAGGTTTCCATCAAGGATATCTTTTCTTATGCGGTCATCTATTGCCATCACATCAAAAACACCTTTCCTGCCCTTGTAGCCGGTATTGTCGCAAGACATACATCCGCTGGCACGATAAATGTTTTTATAATTAACTCCCCTGGTGCCAAGCTTTTGAATTTGATCCTGACTTAGCGTCTCCATGCTCTTGCAGTAAGGACACAGATTCCTTACCAGCCTTTGGGAAACAATAAGACTTATCGCCGAGGATAACAATAATGGCTTTACTCCCAAATCAAGGAGCCTCACTAATGCAGAAACATTGCTGTTGCTGTGAATGGTCGCGATAACCAGATGGCCGGTCTGTGCCGCCTGAACAGCGATACCTGCCGTTTCCTGATCTCGAATTTCACCGATACAGATAACGTCCGGGTCTTGCCGCAGCACACTTCCTAATGCTTTTGCAAAAGTAATATCCGCTTTTGTATTTACTTCGATCTGGCTTACGTTGCCGATGGTGTACTCGATCGGGTCTTCCACCGAGATAACATTCCTGCTTGAAGTATCAATTGCCTGCAATAAGGAATAAAGCGTAGTTGTTTTACCACTGCCGGTTGGGCCGCATACAAGTACCATTCCGGAAGGCTGATTTATGACTTGGTCAACTTTTCTGTATTGCTCCTGCGACATCCCAATATCTTTCAGGCCAATTAAACCTTCGAACTGGTTTAATACTCTGATTGAAAGTTTTTCGCCATTAAGGACACCCGCGCTGGCAACTCTCAGCGAGATGCTTCCACGCGAAACCTGAGCGCAAAACGAACCATCCTGCGGCCTTCTTCTCTCTGCGATATCCATTCTTGATATGGCTTTTATGCTGTTGACGATAGCCGAAGCTGTTTTTGTATCGAACTGTTCGTAGTCCCGCAATAAGCCATCGACCCTGATTCGGATTAAGTAGCTGCTTTCTGTTCTGGGATCGATAAGAATATCGCTTGCACGTTTTTCGATAGCATCCGCGATAATCCTTTCGGTAATTTCGATGATTCCTTTTGAAGACTTCTCTTTTTTGGACGATGAATAAATCTCATCGAGTGTCTTGCCGGAAGAATCAAAAAGGGCAATTTTTTCCTTGGAACTTTGGATACCTGTCGGCATTTCAACCTTAAAAAATCCACCAAAGATTTCATTGAAAAAGTTGTAATAGCTTGATTTGCCTTCAACGCATTTTTTGAAAAATTCTATAACCCTGACGGAGAAAACCACAAGCGGGCCAAAAAAAAGCGTAAAAATTTTAGCGAAAAGCCGTAGTTCATCCGGTATCGCCCTGCTGAACTCTACATACTTAACACACCCCGTACAGCAATAGAACCACCCGACAAAAAGCAGCAGCCTCACCGGATTAAAAAACATGACAGAATCAAGATATGTCAGGCACAGCATCAACTCCAACTTACTCCCATATAAACTCTAATTGCCAATATAGTAAATCTAAAAAATGGTTATTTCAAGAAAAAAATACACATAAAGCCTTTTTTGAAAAAGATTTGCATTTTTTAAAGTTTTTTTCGAACTCTGGCCGAATTATTCGATATAATACATAGAGGAAAATGTGGCTCTTAGCCAATGACCCTTTAGGCCATATCAGCTTGGACTTGCCGGGCTTGCAGGTGTTGCTCACAAGGCAGATGGAAATTTGAGCTTGACTGGATAGAGCTGATAACTATAAAGAATATAGAGCCACGACTATAAGGGCAGTCACTTAGACTGCCCTTTTTTATTGGTTAGCTGGCGACAAAAAGCTAAATTGTTTACAATTCAGGCTTTATCTGTATAATGCACATAACTATTTGTTATTTTTGAGGTAATGTAATGCGTATAATTTTTCACGGGGCGGCAAAAGAAGTTACCGGCTCCGCACACGTTTTTGAAGTCAATGGCAAAAGAATACTCCTGGACTGCGGCCTGTATCAGGGCAAACGCAAGGAAGCATTCGAAAAAAACCGACAGTTCCCATATGACCCAAAATCACTTGATGCCGTCGTGCTTTCACATGCCCACATGGATCATAGCGGCAACCTGCCCACGCTCGTAAAAGGCGGATTCGACGGCCCCATCTACTGCACCGAAGCCACCGCTGACCTTTGCAGCATAATGTTCCGTGATTGTGCATATATACAGATTAAAGACGTTGAATATATCAATAAAAGCCGCATCAGAGAAAACAAGACCCCATTTGAGCCGCTCTATTCCGCTGAAGAAGCCGTCCTGGCAACAAACCGGATAGTGCCGATTCCATATAACAAGGTCACCAAAATATTTGACAATGTTGAACTGACACTCACAGACGCGGGCCACATCCTCGGCTCGGCATTTGTTACACTCGATTGCAAAGAAAACGGCAACCGTCGCAGGCTCACTTTCACAGGCGATATCGGCAGACGCGACATACCGATACTGAAAGACCCGTACTTCCCCGGCGGAATGGATTACCTCATCACCGAAAGCACCTACGGCGACAGGCGGCACCCAGCCAGAGAAGATGTCAAAATTCATCTGGCCGAGTATATCAATGAAATCTGCCAGCGAAAATCCAAGATGATTATCCCGGCATTCAGCATCGGCAGAACGCAGCACCTAGTCTATCTGCTCAATCAGCTTTTTACCGAAGGAAAAATCTGTCAGGTTCCCGTCTATGTCGATTCGCCGCTGTCAAACGCCGCAACTACAATATATGACAGACACGTCGAGTGCTGGGACACCGAGGCGATTCACTCCATAATAAACAATGGCAAACCTTTCAGTTTCAGCGGGCTTCACTACACCGAGAGCGTAGCCGAATCGATGGCACTCAATGATAAACCAGGGCCAATGATAATAATATCCGCGTCAGGTATGGTCGAAGCCGGCAGAATAATTCACCACATGAAAAACAACATCGAAAACCCCGACAACATCATATTGATCGTCGGCTATATGGCTGAAAATACACTCGGCAGACGAATCGCCGAAAAACAGCCGGAAGTAAAAATCTTCGGACAGATGATACCGCTCAATGCTCAGGTCGAAGAAGTCGCCGCATTGAGTGCCCACGCGGATAAATATGAAATGCTCGATCTGTTCGAAAGAAACAGACCAGAACAAGTAAAACATGCGTTCTGTGTCCACGGCGAAGAAGCCGCGCTGAATCATTTTTCCGGCTGCCTCAAGGAAATCGGTATGCAGCAGGTATCGATTCCTTCGCCAGGCCAGGCATTTGATTTAAACTAAAAATAACGTTCAATTATAGTAGGGGCGGTTCGCGAACCGCTGGTTCTTCTTATGTGGAAAAAACTTTTAATATTTGTAATAATTGTATTATTGCACTTTAGTTTGGAATTTATTTCTTGGTCTTTTTCGCCGGGGAATGCCACCATTGAGACATCAGGTATATTTACCGTTCTATGGCAGATTAGTTCTTTTCCTTTGATTACTTGCCTTTCAGCTAATGTTGAGATTGAATTGATGCCCCTTTTATTAATCAATAGTTGTTTGTGGGCAGCAATTATCATTAGTGTAGTTTGGCTCATAAAGAGAGGTTCAACTTCTAAAAAATTGAATTAATGGTTTGTATGGTGTGAAACTTGTTTGCACAGGCTGATTATTCTGCCGGATAAAATTCATTGTAGGGGCGGTTCGAGGACCGCCCGGATAAAAGTTTGCATGACCGAGTTTTAACCAGCTAAATCTCTAAATCGCAAGGTCTTCTTTCTCTATAATTTGTTTTCCAGTTTGCGAGGGTAATCTGAAAAATAAAGTTGTACCCAGAGCCAACGGCCCAACTCGTCCGAAAAACATCAACGCAGTTATAATTAGTTTGCCCATTATCGAAAGGCCAGCAGTAATGCCCATACTCAAACCAACCGTTCCAATGGCTGATGCCGCTTCAAATGCATTGCATTCAAAAGGAGAATTTTCCGTAAGTTCAAGAAAATACGTCCCGACAATCAGCAAACAAATATAAAAACTTACACTTGCTACCGCCATCTGGATTCTTTCTGTAGGTATTATTTTATTCCAGAAGTAAACATCCTTTTGGCCGCGAAAGGTGCTTTTCATCACACCAATCAAGGCTGAGAAACTTGTTGATTTTATACCTCCGCCTGTTCCCGATGGCGAAGCTCCTATCACCATTAAAACGATTATCAATAATACGGAAGCTTTCGATAAACTACCAATTGGTATGGTGTTAAATCCGACAGTTGTCATTGATGTCATACACTGAAAAAAAGATGCAAGAAAACGCTGATCAACAGGTTTACTCTGTATGGATGGTTCATTGAAAAACAATAGTGTCGTACCTACGGCAGTCATCCAGAACGTCATCCATAAGATGATTTTGCTGGTCATTGTAATTGTTGAAACCTTCCCCCTGAGCATGCGCCATAAATCTACATAAACGATAAAACCAACTGCTCCAAGATAGCTTAATAATGAAATAACAAGATTTATCCAGAAATTATTTGCAAAAGATTCAAAACTATTGTTATACAACCCAAAACCTGCTGTACAAAATGCCGATACACTATGAAAAATTGCTGGCCATACTGGGTTTGATACGCCATCATTTCGAAATATAAAATAAAAAGCCACCGCTCCAGCCAATTCGGTTGCCAATGTAAACCGGATAACGCTTTTAACAAACTTATCGATTCGAAAAGATTCTGGAAGGCTAAAAACCGTTCGACCGATTTCTAATCTAACCGGCGATAACTCAGTCTTGCGTGAAAGAACCATAAACGACCCTAATGTCATATATCCGATACCGCCAAGCTGAATTAAAAGCATAATAATGATCTGCCCGGACAAATTATAACAATCCGAGACACTAACCGTTGTCAGTCCGGTTGTTGAAACAGCAGAAGTTGCAATAAATAAATTGTCCAGACATTTTACACCTTGCCCCTTTTGAACAAATGGCAAGCAAAGAAGAAGCCATCCGGCGATGACATACCCAAGATAACCCATAAAGACAAGTCTGGCTGGATGAAATTGTAAAATACCAGCAAACAATCTGATAAAACGGGCCAAAAAGGATACTGTTACTTTTGAATTCCAATGAAACATACTTCAACCTCTCATAAAATTAATTATACGCGAGGAATCTGCCAGAAGGATTTGGACGGATATCCTCTTTCATGCCTACGAGGTTAGCTGACGGGCTAGGACGAAAGAGTGTCCCCCGCCTTTCGGCGGTAAGCCCCAAAAATCGGGTTCCCCGTTCCTGCTATCAAGCAGAACTCGGCTATATGTTGAGCAATTGTAATATTCTTAAAAGAAAAAGTCAATACCCCCTAAAACTAAAGACTAACCGACCCATTGCCATCCCTGCGCATACGGGGATATAAACAGTAGTCGAAAGCGCCAGCACCGGATAAATAAAATAGATGCCGAGTTGCGGAAATGACCGGAGGGGATTATAATCAGGAGCTTAAATCGTCTGCGCCCGGATGAAAACTCCCATCCTGCAAAGGAGGGGTGGCCAAAGGCCGGGGTGGTTTTTTCACTAAAGACTCAAAACTAAAGACTAAGGACTAAAATAGATGGCTGTTGAGATAAAACTTGAAAAATTAAATTCTTCGATGGAAGAAGCAATGATTGTCAAAATTCCGGTTTCCGTTGGCGATACTGTCAAGGCTGGCGATGTCATAGCCGAAATCGAAGCTGATAAAGCCACAATCGAAATAGAATCCCCCGCCGCCGGCATCGTCAAAGCGATTATCGCACAAAATGAGCAGACCATCCCGGTCGGCTCGACAATAATGGTTCTCGGCGACAAAAACGAAAAAATAACCGCAGAATACATCGAATCTTTAAAACCCGCCCCGATTAAAACCCAGCAGACAGATAAAAAGTCTTCCGCCGATTCCTCGCTCAAAGATTTGCCAGCGCGCACAGCAGACCTTTCGCAAGCCAAACTCGGCCAGACCATACTATTAAGCAGAATACAGAAAATCACCGGCAATAAAATGGTGCAGTCAAAGCAGGAGATACCCTGTTACTATCTCACCACCCAAGCCGATGTTACGGAACTGGTTGAAACCCGAAAGACAGAAAACGCCAAAAACAAAACCAAAATTTCGTTCAATGATTACATACTAAAGGCAATCGCCACAGGTCTGGAAAAATTCCCCGTTATGAGCGGCAGACTCGAAGGCAACGAAATAATCCTTGCTGACACTATCAATATCGGCCTTGCCGTCGCGGCGGGCGACGATTTATATGTGCCAGTTATCCAGGATGCCGGCAAAAAATCCGTATCACAGATCGCCCAGTCCAGTGCAGATTTGATTGGCAAGGTAAATGCCGGAACAATCGGAGCCCAGGAACTTCAGGGAGCCTGCTGTACGCTGACAAACCTTGGCAGCTTCGGGATCGACAGCTTTATACCAATAGTCGTGCCGGGGCAGTGCTTTATACTTGGGGTCGGCAAAATTAACGACGAACTGGCAGGCTCACCAGATAATATCAAAACCGTAAAAACGATGAGCCTTACGATTTCAGTTGACCATCGCATAGCAAATGGGGCATATGGGGCACAATTTTTAGATTTCGTAAAAAAGTTATTGGAAAACCCAGAATCTCTTGTATAATAACCATCATTATCGGACTGCCTTTTCAGTATTGGTAATGGAAGTTGTTAAGGACAACAGTTAATTAAGGATGGTTAATGTTGGCTAGCCGCAACATAGCGGCAGGCGCAAAAAGCTCGTCATTTATGAATTTCATAGAGCATGATCGCATCTTTTTTGAAAACCACCCTTTTTTATGCTGATAGTTGCATTTTTTTTGCCGGAGTCCGATAAATATCTAAAGTTTCTGCGCAAGTTGTGCCGAAAAAATACTATAAGTTGTGTTGTAATATAGAATAAACCTATATTTTGTTTATTAGTCCTTTTTAAATAGTGAAATTAGTGTTCAAAGGGCAATGAGTATGAGAACAATAGCGATTATCAATCAAAAAGGCGGCTGCGGCAAGACTACTG
>CAMDDF010000084.1 GCA_945890885.1 Candidatus Kuenenia stuttgartensis
CAAAGTTAAAGACCTCATACTTGATAAGGCGAAAATTTAAAATTTAAAGGGCGAAAGATTTACCCCTTTATTTGTTTTCCGGGCGGGGACGCAATCGATTACCTTTTATTGTCAGGAAAAGGCAGGTGCGGAATGGCCTCAGACGACGATGGCAGAGGTTTTAGCAGAAAAGAGTTGAGATGGCTTGGTATAGGAATTGAGTTTGCCGTTGTAATATGCATATTCGCCTATGCGGGTCACTGGATAGATAAGTTGACAGGTAATAAAGATGCCGAATTTTTAATAACCGGCTTTTTTATAGGTTTTTTAGTGATGTTTTACTATCTTTATAAATCGACAAAGGAACTGAGAAAGTGAATGGTTTCGGTATATTAGCTTCGCTTGACCCTGTCAAGGAGATAGCTGCTCATCGGCTGTTCACAATTGTGATAGCTGGCAGGGAGATTGTGTTCAGCAATCATATGCTTATGATATTTATCGCTACTGTTATTCTTGGTACCTTTATTCCTTGGTCGCTTAGAAAAGATCCTTTGATAAGAACGGGTTTTGGCAATTTTATCGAGGGCATCTGTGTTTATCTTCGTGAAGAAGTTGTCCGGCCTTTTCTTAAAGACAAGACTGATAATTATATTGATCTTATATGGACAATGTTTTTCTTTATTATTACGCTGAATCTACTTGGTCTTATACCTTTAGAAAAATTTACATCGTTGATTTCTTTGATGTTTGGCGGTAAAGAATCTCATTTTGGCGGTGGGGCAACAGCTAATATCTGGGTTACCGGAGCACTTGCAGTAGTTTCTTTCCTTGTGATACACATTTCCGGCATAAGAGCTCATGGGCTATCTGGTTATCTTAAAAATTTAGCACCTCCTGTGCCTTGGCCATTAATGCCGTTTATATATCTGATAGAACTGATGAGTTCAGTGATAAAACCGTTTGCATTGGCAGTTCGTCTATTTGCCAATGTTTTTGCGGGCCATGTTCTTATAAGTGTAGTATTGAGTTTTATTTTAATCTTTAAAAGTTTTGCGATTGCAGGGCCTTCTATTACTTTTGCAGTATTGATGAGTTTTTTAGAGCTTTTTGTTGCCTGTTTGCAGGCGTATATATTTGTATTTTTGACAACGATATTTATCAGTTTTTCTATCGCAGAAGAACACTGATTTTGAATAACTTTTTGATGGAGATTTAAGATTATGTTAGGATCAATTAGCTCAGTATTGGCGGAGGTAGCTCCTGTAGTAACACAGGCCGCACAGGTGATGGGTATGGGTAATGCCGCTTTTGGTTTGTTAGGTGGATTGCTCGGCTGTGGTTTTATAGTAATCGGAGCCGGCATTGGCATTGGAACTGTTGCAGGTCACGCAACAGAGGCAATCGCAAGGCAGCCCGAAGCAGGCGGCAGAATTTTCACGACAATGATTATTGCAGCATCTATGATCGAAGGTATTGCACTTTTCGGTATGGTTATCTGCTTTATCGCTGTATGGAAAAGCCTCGGCTAAAAATCAGAGGATTTTTGTTTTTAAGCCCATGGGCAAAGGAACAATGTTATGTTTATTTTAGCGGATATAATATCCACTGGACTGATTCTTGCGAGTGAGACACCGGAAGAGAGTAATGGTATTTTCAGCGGTACGCTGGGAGATTCGATCTGGACGATTGTCTGGTTCGTAGTTCTTTTGATAGTTCTCAAAAAGTTTGCGTGGAAACACATTCTTGCAGGCTTGCAAGCTCGCGAAGATAAAATTGCTAGCGAAATCGGCGATGCCCAGAAAATGCGCAAAGAAGCCGAAGGGAAACTTGGTGAGTACAATAAAAAACTTTCCGAGCTTGATGCTGAAGGTGCAGAACTTGCCAGAAAGCATCTGAATAAAGCAGAAGCGCAGGCAAAGTTGATGATTGACAAGACGATAGCTGAAAATAGGTCTGCCAAACAACGGGCGCAGATGGAGATTGAACTTGCTATGGTTCAGGCCAAAAATGAATTGCTCGGTCAGGTTGGTGATATTGTGCTAGGACTTGGCAATGAGATTCTCGGCAGAACGGTATCGGACGAGGACAATCAGAAACTGATTGATGATGCGGTAGAAAAACTTAGAGAATAGTCCAATGAATGAGTTAGATGATTACAGTTTAGCAAAGGCATATGGCCAGGCAATGTTTGAACTTGCTTTGGAGGCGGGTTCTGCTGAGGCGCTTTGCGATGAACTGGATTTTATCTCGGAAGTTTTGCATGCTGAGCAGGAGTTAGGATATTTTCTCCATACGCCTTTTATATCCAGCCGTGAAAAAATACAGGTCATAACTTCAATATTCAAAGAAAAAATAAGCGATATGACGCTCGATTTTCTTTGTGTCCTGAGTAAAAACGCAAGGTTTGGCACCTTTGAGCCAATCAGGCAGTATTACAGAAAAAAGCTTGATGAACATCACGGGCTTGTTCATGCTGAGTTGATTGTTGACAGGCAGATGGATGAGCAGGCTATTGAAAAAGTAAAGCAGAAACTTGAACATACTATCGGCAAAAAAGTTAAAGTTGAGATGATAGTTGACCCGTCCATTTTGGGTGGGGTGATTATTAACTGCCGTGGAAAAGTGATAGATAATTCGGTACGAGGCGCTCTTAGAAGAGCCGTCAGCCATATTAAGGGTATCAGATGAAATTCGATGTTAAAGAAATAAGCAGTGTTATTAAACAGCAAATTAGCCAGTACAGAAAAGAGCTTGAAGTTTCTGAGGTCGGCAAGGTTATTGAGGTCGGCGACGGAATAGCAAGAATCTTCGGGCTGCAAACTGCAATGTCAGGCGAAATGCTTGAGTTTGAAGGCGATGTTCTCGGTGAGGTGTTTAATCTTGAAACCGATTCCGTCGGTGCGGTAATCTATGGTGATTATCAGAAAATTCACGAAGGCACATCTGTTAAATGCACCGGAAAAGTGCTGTCTGTTCCGGTTGGAAAAGATGTTCTCGGAAGAGTCGTAAATTCTCTTTGTGAGCCTATCGATGGCGGACCGAAAATTGACCGCAAAAATATTCGGCTTATAGAAACTGATGCTCCGGGAATTGCTCAGCGTCAGCCGGTCAAACAGCCTTTAATGACAGGCTTGAAAAGTATTGACTCGATGATACCCATTGGAATGGGTCAGCGTGAACTTATTATCGGCGACAGAAAAACCGGCAAGACCGCAATAGCAATCGATACAATAATAAATCAAAAGGGTAAAGGCGTAATCTGTGTTTATGTAGCGATAGGCCAAAAAGATTCAACTGTTGCAGCAATCGTGGAAACTCTGAAAAAGCACGGTGCGATGGAGTATACTGTTGTTGTTTCAGCCTCTGCTGCGGATAGTGCTCCGATGCAATATATTGCCCCTTATACGGGCTGTGCGATTGCGGAATATTTTATGTATGAGCAAAATGCTAACACCCTTTGTGTTTATGATGACCTTAGCAAGCACGCCAACGCATACAGACAGCTAAGTTTGCTTTTGCGAAGACCGCCAGGACGAGAAGCATTTCCAGGCGACATATTTTATTTACACAGCAGATTGCTTGAACGAAGCGCAAAATTAAGCAATGAACTTGGCGGCGGCTCGATGACCGCTCTTCCTATCGTTGAAACTCTTGAAGGGCAGGTTTCTGCGTATATCCCGACGAATATTATTTCTATCACAGATGGCCAGATATATTTGCAGAGAGATTTATTTCTTTCAGGTGTAAGGCCTGCCGTGGATGTTGGTATCAGCGTTAGCCGAGTAGGAGGCAATGCCCAATCAGCCGCGATGAAAAAGGTTTGCGGTAAATTGCGGCTTGACCTTGCTTCATATCGTGAGCTTCAGGATTTCGCACGACTCGGCACGGAACTTGATAGTGCTTCACAGAAGCAGCTTGATCGAGGTAATAGAATGGTCGAGATATTGAAGCAAGCACAGTTTGAGCCGATGAAACTTTCAAGCCAGGTAGTAAGTATCTATGCAGGTTCAGCAGGTTTTCTTGATGATGTCGAAGTTGATCAGGTACAGGAATTTTTATCAGGATTGCTTGTGTGGATGAGTATGGAACGCAAAGACCACTTGGAACAGATAGAAAGCACCGGTGCTTTGAAAGAAGAACTGTTGAAGTCCCTTGAGCAAGACATAAATGAATACAAGGATATTTTCCGTTTTTCACATGGCCATAAGGCAGGAGTGTAGAACTTGGCTGGAATGAGACAACTGCTTCAGCGAAAAAAAGCTGTCGCCAATATTTGTAAAGTAACCCGTACGATGGAAATGATAAGCACATCCAGGTACAAGGGGCTTTATGATGCCTGGAATAGCAGTGCTGGTTTCTATAATTCTCTTGCGCAGCTTGCGTATTTGCTGATAACCGCTGAAGCACCAATTTCTAATCCTCTGGCGGAGGAAAATGAATCTGATACGATGGCTGTTATTGTTATAGGTAGCAATCGAGGTCTTTGCGGCGGATATAATAACAATATTCATAAGATGCTTGAGGTGCATATTAAACGTGCCAAACGTTTAAATAAAAAACTCGATATATATGTTTATGGCAGAAAAATTGTTAGCCATCTGAAATATCGAGGTCTAAAAATTGCAAAAATTTTTGATGAATTTGAGGAAGTTCCGGATTATAAACAGGCTTGGAAAATAGCCGACGATTTTACTGGATTGTATGAAAAAGGCAAAATCGGTTATCTTGGTATAGTACATACCAGGTTTTTTTCAGTAGCAAGCCATCGTGCACAGACCCTTACGATTCTGCCTGTTACCGAGTTGATTGATGATTTAACCACCAGGGCAACGGCAATTTGGCCGTGGGAAAATTCATTTGAAGATTTTGAACTTACGCCTGGTGCTCAGGATATTTTTGACAGTGCAGCAAGAATGATGATTCGAACTTCCATTGTAAGCTGCTTCCGTGATGCGGCACTTAGCGAAAATCTTGCCAGAGTGGTCGCAATGAAAAGTGCTACGGATAATGCACAAAAAATGATTGATGAATTAGGTGTGGAATACAACCGCGCAAGACAAGGCCAGATCACCGGCGAATTGCTTGATATAACCGGCGGCGTTGAGGCGATGAATTAAATATTAATGTTTGTATCTTTCGAGAAAAAACAATGAATACAGGTAAGATTACACAGGTAATGGGAAGCACTTTTGATGCCCAGTTTGAACAGGGTATGGTGCCGAATGTTTATAATGCTCTAACAGTCAAAGTCGACGATGCAAGGATAAAAATAAACCTCGTCGGCGAAGTCCAGCAGCACCTTGGCGGAGGGCTTATCCGTGCAATTGCTCTGGGATCAACACTAGGCTTATCCAGAGGTCTGGATGTTGTCGATACCGGCCAACCCGTTACAGTTCCCGTTGGCGAGAAGACTCTCGGCAGAGTATTTAATCTGCTTGGTGAGCCGGTCGATGGCAAAGGCCCTGTCGAAGCTCAGGAAAGAAGGCCGATACATCGCTCAAGACCGAAATTTACAGACCTTTCCCCCAAGACCGAAATGTTTGAAACAGGTATTAAGGTCGTTGACTTACTTTGCCCATTTGTACGAGGCGGCAAAACAGGCCTCTTCGGCGGTGCTGGCGTTGGCAAGACGGTTTTGATTCAGGAACTTATCGCTAGAATCGCAACCAAGCACGGCGGTTATTCAGTTTTTGCAGGTGTTGGTGAAAGAACACGCGAAGGTAACGACCTCTGGCTTGAAATGCGAGACACAAAAATCGGAAGTAGTGAAAAAACAGTTCTTGAAAACACCTGCTTAGTGTTTGGTCAGATGAACGAACCGCCGGGAGCAAGATTACGCGTCGCACTTTCTGCTATGACTATGGCCGAGGCGCTCTGCGAAAAAGGCAGTGGCGAGACGCTTTTATTTATTGATAATATTTTCCGTTTTAGTCAGGCCGGTGCCGAAGTTTCCGCTCTGCTTGGAAGAATTCCTTCCGCAGTGGGTTATCAGCCGACGCTTGCTACCGAAATGGGACAGCTTCAGGAGCGAATTGCATCTACGGTTCAAGGCTCCATTACTTCTGTTCAGGCGGTTTATGTGCCTGCGGATGACTTGACTGACCCTGCGCCAGCTACAACATTCTCGCACCTTGACTGTTTCGTTGTTTTAAGCAGACGAATTACAGAAAAGGGTATTTATCCTGCGGTTGACCCGCTCGAAAGTACAAGTAGGATTCTGGATCCTAATATTGTCGGCAAGGAACATTATCAGACAGCCCAGCAGGTGCTTGAGTTCCTTCAGCGATATCGCGATTTGCAGGATATTATTGCGATTCTCGGCATTGATGAACTCAGCAAACAAGATCAGCTTATTGTAAGCAGGGCAAGGAAACTTGAAAGATTTTTCTCGCAGCCGTTCCTTGTTACAGGCCAGTTTACCGGCATTGAGGGAAAATATGTTCCTGTTGCTCAGACTATCGAAAGCTGTAAGCAGATTTGCGAAGGAAAATGTGACTCGCTGCCCGAGCAGTCGTTTATGTATATTGGCTCAATTGATGAAGCACAGGAAAAAATAAAAGCAGGCTAACATAAATGTCTATATCATTAGGTACATTCAGATTTGTATTACAGACGCCATCTGCCCAGCTTCTTGACTGCAGAGCAGGCTTTATTAATGTTCCGGCTCACGACGGGCAAATGGGTATTTTGCGTAATCATATGCCGATTCTATGTAAGCTTGGACTTGGAATTCTACAGGTCAAGGATATTGTTTACGAAAAAGGCAGGCCTGGCAAAGATAAATTCTTCCTTGTTGATGGAGGATTCGCCAAGGTCAGCGAAAACAACGTAATTGTACTTGCTTATAATGTCGAGAGCTTTGAAGGGATGGAGATGAGCGAGGTTGAAGCGATTATTTCAAACTCGAAAAAGCTTCTTGCTGGCGACAAATATGCTCAACAGGCCAAGAAGCACGACATAGAAAAGGCCTCGGTGTTTATACAGCTTGCAAAAACAGCCGGGCTTATAAAAGATAGTCACTAAAGTGATATATTGCAGACAGAGCTGAAAAAGATTCTGGAAAATTTGTACAATAAGTACAACCATCAGGAATTTATTCCGCCTGATCCCTTGCAGTTTGTTTATAAGTACACAAATAATTCCGACAGAGAAATAGTTGCCTTTTTTGCTTCAGCCCTTGCTTATGGCCGAGTCGAACAGATTGAAAAAAGTCTTCATGATTTATTCAATCGAATGGGGTCAAGTCCTTTTGAATTCGTGAAGAGCTTTAATGCAAGTTCCAAAGCTAAGCTCAGGGGATTCAAGCATCGCTTCAATGATGAAAATGATATCGCGGATTTGGCGATGATTTTCAAAAAAGTTTTGACCAAATATCTCAGCCTCGAAAAATTCTTTCTGCATGGTTATAATGAGTCTGATGGGACAATTTTGCCTGCTCTTGAAATATTTTGCGATAACTTAATGAAGATTCATGATAAGCCGGTCAGCAGGGGGCTTGGATATTTATTGTGCAAGCCTTCTTCTGGCAGTCCATGTAAAAGGCTGAATCTTTTTCTAAGATGGATGGTTCGCGACGATGAAGTTGATTCCGGACTATGGTCGTGTGTTGACAAAGCGAAATTGATTATTCCTGTTGATGTGCATATTGCAAGGCTGACAGGCTTTTTGTTGATGCATGCCAGGGCGAATATGAATCTAAAAGCAGCAATCGAAATCACACATGCTTTTGCTGAATTAAATCCTGCTGATCCCGTCAAATACGATTTTGCTCTTTCTCGTATAGGCATCCTTGAAAACTGCGATGGAAAGTTCAGGCCGCAATGCAAGCTATGCCAACTATGCAATTACTGCATCAAACGTAATGCCGAAAAAGGGGCCTGAATATTTCATCAGACCCCTGAATTTCAAAAATCTTAACCGCATGCGCTAATATTATAACTTGTCCAGTAAAGTACTTTAATAGCTCATAAGTTATTCCGCGAAGTTTTTTGATCCTGCCATTACAGTAAACTTCTCTTCGGTTGAGGTCGATGACAATACCCTGTATAGTGTGAATATTTTGAAGTCTTTTTAGCCTGCCGCTATGCCAGAGATGGCTTTTGATTCGCCGGTACAAAAGATTTTCCGTTGTATGCTTGATATGCACAACATCATTAACACCCGTGTCGAACAGAATTTCCTCGGTTTCATAATTCATCTTTTCCATAAAGACAATGATGATTGTATAGTCGCCATTTTTGCGAATTATTTTACAAAGCTCGATACTGTCTAACCCGATTTCTTCATAATTGATTATTACAATTGAATGTTTATAGTTATCGAGTGTTTTGCGTGCCGTTTCATATTCGGGACATATAGAAAGACCGAACCCCAAGCCTGAAAGCTTTTTTTCTATCAATTCTGCCAGACCGCTGCATTTACCCACATAAACAGCAGACACTTCAACTGCATTATTTCCATAACCCGTCATATTTTTTCCCTGATATATTTTCGCCGGATATTAAAGGACGAATTATCATTTAAGGTTTTAGTTCAGCTATTACAATTTTTTTAATGTTTCAGTGTCAACAGTGTGGCACTGATAAAACTTTTTTTGTTTATTGGATTTTTTTTCTGAAACTAATGTCCCATAAAATATGACATTGAAATGGCTTCTACCGCATAAGGGCATAGTTCCATTGAAAATCCGATAAGAATCAATATTTTTATATTCCACAGATTTTGGATTGCTCCCTGTTATTTTTTATGTTTTGTATGAATGAAGGCAATTAGTGATATTTCCTGAATCAGTGTTGATGCGGGGTTAAAAAGAAAAAAACAATAACAATTAAGTTAATTTAAGTAAGGAGTAACAAAATGAAGGCAAGAAAAGGTTTTACATTGGTCGAAATTCTGATAGTTGTCGTGATACTAGGTATTCTGGCTGCTATCGTGATTCCTCAGTTCACGAATGCAAGCACTGAAGCTAAGGAATCTTCACTTGTAAGTAACTTGCAGGGGATAAGGTCACAGATTGAACTGTACAAGATTCAGCACAGTGATGTTCTGCCTGCTGATGCAGCGGAGTTGTTGGCTAATTTTGTTATAAGAACACATGTTGATGGTTCAGATGCATCAGCTTGCGATGCAACTTGTACTCTGAAGCATTGTGGTCCTTATATGAAGTCAATGCCTTCCAATCCTTTCAGTACAGATAATGCGGTTACTATTGTTGGTGCTTACTCTGGAAGTGCAACTGATGACTGGTTCTATACAAACAATGGAGATGGTACTTACGATTTTGGAGCAAACGATGCAGGTTCAAATGCTACAACACTCGTTCTTCACTCTGAACTGTAAGCTTTAATGATTGATTACTGACCCCGTGGGTGTGAGTCCCACGGCGAGAACCAAAAGAGGGTTAGCCGGTTGATTTATACTGGTTAGCCCTCTGTTTTTTTATACTGATTTTTTTTGTTCAACCGCAGATTTCGCAGATGACACAAATTTTTGTTTTTGGTAATTTGGATTTTATTTATTAAGATTTGGATGTAGGCATTAGAAATTAGGATTTTTGCAATTGAATTAGGGGATGTTACAATGCGAAGAGGTTACACCATAACAGAATTTTGTATTGTCGCAGCAGTGCTGATGG
>CAMDDF010000085.1 GCA_945890885.1 Candidatus Kuenenia stuttgartensis
TTAGGTGCGTTTGGCACCACATGCGGCGAGGTGGTATTTAACACCGCTATGACGGGTTATCAGGAAGTTTTGACCGACCCATCTTATGCGGGCCAAATCGTAACAATGACATATCCGCTCATCGGCAATTATGGTGTCAATTCCGAAGACGCTGAATCGCGTGGTGTTTTTCTTTCGGGATTCATTGTTCGTGAGGCAAGTGAAATCGTATCAAACTGGCGAAGTGCTGATTTGAATCTTGATCAATACCTCAAAAAGCATAACATCGTTGCTATCGAGGGTGTTGATACCCGTGCAATTACAAAACACATCCGGCAGGGCGGTGCAATGAATGCCTGCATCAGTACGGAAAATCACAGCGATGAAACGCTTGTTCAATTGGCAAAGGAAAGTCTTCATCTTGAAGGGGCAGACCTGGTCAAAGATGTTATTCACAGTCAGCCTTTCGTGTGGAACAAGGAAGGGAAATACCGCGTCGTGGCTTACGATTGCGGCGTAAAATATAACATCCTGCGGCAGCTAGCTGAAAATGATTGTCAGGTAATCGTTATGCCCGCAAATGCATCGGCGGAGGATATTCTCGACGAACGGCCCGATGGCGTTATGCTTTCAAACGGCCCCGGCGATCCTGCTGCGGTGGATTATGTAGTTGATACCATCAAAGGTCTTATTGGCAAGGTTCCCATTTTCGGAATTTGTCTTGGCCATCAGATGCTTTCGCTTGCACTGGGCGGCAGAACATACAAACTGAAATTCGGCCATCACGGCGGAAATCATCCGGTGAAAGACCTTACAACCGGCAAGGTTGAAATCACCGTGCAAAATCACGGTTTCTGCGTGGATATTGAAAGCCTCGGCGGAGATAAAAATGTTGAAATAACACACGTCAATTTGAATGACCAGACCTGCGAAGGATTGCGTCATAAAAACATCCCGGCGTTCAGCGTGCAATTTCATCCGGAAGCAGGCCCGGGCCCGCACGATTCACGAGGTCTCTTTAAACGATTCTGTGAATTGATGGACGAAGTCAAAGGTGTTTGATAAGAATTAACTTTAAAATGGAGTTTTTGATATGCCCCGTAGAAATGATATTCATAAGATTTTAATAATAGGTTCTGGCCCGATAGTGATTGGCCAGGCTTGCGAGTTTGACTATTCAGGTGCCCAGGCATGCAAAGCTCTTCTTGCTGAGGGATATGAGCTGGTGCTTGTAAATTCAAATCCAGCGACGATTATGACCGACCCGATGATGGCTCATCGAACGTATATTGAGCCGATTGAGCTGGAGACTGTTACAAAGATTATCGAGCGTGAAAGGCCTGACGCTTTGCTGCCGACCCTTGGCGGACAGACTGCTCTTAACTGCGCAATGGCATTGGTCAAAAACGGCGTGCTTGAGAAATATAACGTCAAGATGCTTGCTGCAAGCGCCGAGGCTATCGAAAAAGCTGAAGACCGTGAGTTGTTCAAGGAAGCGATGATAAAGATTGGGCTTGACGTTCCCAAGTCGGGCTTGGCGCGAAGCATGGAAGATGCGATGCGAATCATTAACGATGTTCAGCTTCCGGCGATTATTCGTCCTGCATTTACTATGGGCGGCGAAGGCGGCGGCGTTGCATATAATAAAGATGAATACCGCAAATATGTTCAGTCAGGCCTTGATGCTTCGCCGATTACCGAGATACTGGTAGAAGAATATCTGGCTGGCTGGAAGGAATTTGAGCTTGAAGTGATGCGCGACAAAAATGACAATGTCGTTATCATTTGCTCCATCGAAAATATCTGCCCGATGGGAATTCACACTGGCGATTCAATCACCGTTGCTCCGGCGCAAACGCTGACAGACCGTGAATATCAGGATATGCGTAATGCTGCGATAAAATGTATTCGTGAAATTGGTGTAGATACCGGCGGCTCAAACGTGCAGTTTGCTTTGAACCCCAAGACAGGCAGGATGGTTGTCATCGAGATCAATCCGCGTGTTTCGCGAAGTTCAGCACTTGCAAGTAAGGCCACAGGGTTTCCAATCGCCAAAATAGCGGCAAAGCTTGCAGTGGGCTATACACTTGATGAAATAGCAAACGATATAACGCAAAAAACGCCTGCGTGCTTTGAACCTTCGATTGACTATGTAGCAACGAAAATACCGAGATTTACAT
Source organism: Candidatus Kuenenia stuttgartensis (assembly GCA_945890885.1). Taxonomy (GTDB): domain Bacteria; phylum Planctomycetota; class Phycisphaerae; order Sedimentisphaerales; family CAMDDF01; genus CAMDDF01. The sequence goes on from CAMDDF010000085.1 coordinate 2,160, forward strand.
TTGAAAAATTCAAAGGTGCAGAGCCTATTCTTGGCAGCTCAATGAAATCCGTCGGCGAAGCAATGTCGCTTGGCAGGACATTCAAGGAATCGCTGCAAAAAGGTATGCGTTCAATGGAAATCGGCGTTTCAGGCTTGGAAGATACCGCCAGCAAAGTTGACAATACGGAGCTGCATCGTGGCCTGATGAAATTTATTCCGTTCAGATTGTTTTATGTCAAAGAAGCTCTCAAAAGGGGTATGACTGTTGAAAAAATTGTGGAGCTGACCGAGATTGACCGATGGTTTATACACCAGATTAAACAGCTTGTTGATTTTGAAAATGGTATGATTGAAAGCAAAAAGCTTGACCACGAAACAATTATGCAAGCCAAAAAGTTTGGCTTTAGCGATAATCAGATTGGCAAGTTTGTCGGTAAAACCGAAACTGAAATTCGCGTTCTGCGGAAATCACTTGGTATAGTTCCGACATATAAGCTGGTTGATACCTGTGCAGCGGAATTTGAGGCATATACGCCGTACTATTATTCGACTTACGAGCTGACTGACGAAAGCATTGCCGCAAAAAGCTAAATTGAGATTTAGGTGCAGTGTAAAACGGATTTTTACTGCTCTGATTCCTCTTTTATAACGCCCAGTTCGCAAAGGGCGTTATACGCGGCGAGCTGTTCAGCCTCTTTTTTGTTGTTTCCCCATGCGCTTCGGAAGCGTTTGCCGGCAATCATAACGGAGCATTCAAAGCACTTATCGTGGTCTGGGCCTTTTTCATCAAGGACTTCATATATTGGTGTCGTTTTTTCGTATTGCTGAGCGTGCTGTTGGAGCAGAGATTTGAAATTTTCCTGATGCTGCTGGGCATCTGCGGATTTTATAAGTCTGTCGAATAGCCGTATAATAAATTCACGGGCTTTTTCGATGCCTCCGTCGAGATAAACAGCGGCGATTACGGATTCAAGTGCGCCAGCGGCGATTGAGCCTGTCATTGATTTGCTGCTTGCGATTCCTTTTCCGACATTAAGGCAGGAATCGAGTCCTAACTCACTTGCGATTCGGGCGCAGGTTTTTCGTGATACTATCATACTTTTTATTTTTGTTAGATCGCCTTCAAGGTAATCGGGGAATTTTTCGTAGAGACTTTGGCAGATTACCAAATCGAGAACGGCATCGCCTAAAAATTCGAGTCTTTCATTGCTGTCGAGTCTTGAAGGTGCTTGTGAGGCATGCATTAGGGATTTTTTCAGCAGTGACTGGTCAGAGAATTCATAGCCGATGATTTTTTCAGCATGAGCTAATATTTTTTTGTCCATCCGATGTTTCCGGTCAATATTGCAGATGTTTACGCGGCAGGCTAGTTGTTTTAGGAATCCTGCATTTGTAATCCAGCCAAAGCCACAAACTGGTCGCCGACAAATTCAAATACGTTTTCCAGTCCTGTTACAAGGAAAATTGCCTTAGTCCTTATACTCAGCCCGCAAAGAACGAGTTTTTTATCGTTTTCTGTCAGCATTTTACGCAATTTGAGCAATTTCGAAAGATTTGACGACGTGATAATTTCAACACTTGCAAAATCAATGACCACATCGCAAGATGCTCTGTCCCGTACTATTTCTATTACGGTTTTAAGCTCTTCGCTCATTTGCGGCTCAGCAGCCAGATTCACAAGTATGATGTTTTCTGCCCAATTTTGAATTCCCACTTTTCATTTCTCCGTACGAATATTATTTACATTCTTATTATAACCATATCATCGGCCATATTTAAAGGGATGTTTAGAATAATTTTTTTCATTTGTTGAGATACGTCTTCATAAGTTAAGATATTAAAGATAATTTTAGCACGAAATGCGGTTTACGTCCGATAAGTTCACAAAGCAGGTTATATTCAAGTTAATCTGGATTTTGGTTGAATAAATCTGTTTTGCTAACTATCTTTGATGATTATGAAAAAAACACAGTCTAATTTTAAGAATATGCCTCTTGGTGACCATCTTGAGGAGCTCCGGCTTAGGATCATAATGATTCTGATTGGCCTTGCAGTTGGATTTATAGTCAGCCTGGCAGGGGGCAAATATATCATTCAGTTTATAACAAATCCTTATCTGCAAATGGATGAAAACGCCAAACTTCAGGTACTTGCACCAGCTGAGGGGTTTACAGCTTATATGAAAATTAACTTGATTGCCGGTATTATAATCGCCAGTCCCTGGATTTTTTATCAGCTTTGGCTTTTTATTTCAGCGGGATTGTACCAGAAAGAGAAAAAGTTTGTTTATATCTTCACGCCGGTTTGCGCTATACTTTTTATTGTCGGGTGTTTGTTTTGCATTTTGGTTGCTGTGCCGTTTACGTTGGTGTTTTTTGTGGATTTCAACAAAAGGTTTCTGGATGTTCAGTCTGCGTTTACATTTTCCAATTATGTAAGTTATGTCATCAATTTGGTATTGGTATTCGGGCTTGCCTTTCAAACGCCTATGGCTATATTGATAATCTATAAAATAGGGCTGATAGACATCGTAAAGCTTAAAATATGGCGAAAATACGTGCTTCTTGGGGCTTTTATTGTGGGTGCTATTGCCACTCCGCCCGACCCTGTCAGCCAGATTGCATTGTCGGTACCGCTGTATCTTCTATATGAGCTTGGAATTGTTTTTTGCTGGATATTCCGTAATAAAGCAGAGGTTGCATGATTACTCAGGGTCTTTTTGTTTGTTTTCGAACTTTTTCTTATCGGAATCTGGTACGTCTGAGTCTATATCATCTTCAACGTCTTTCAGGCCCTTTTTGAAAGAAGACAGGCTTTTTCCGACGCTGCGTGCGATATCGGGGAGTCTTTTGCCGAAAATCAGCAGAGCAATAACAAGTATTACCAATAGTTCCCATTGGCCAATCATCCCAGCGAGTATATTTCCAGTATAATCCATATTCTCTCCAATAAAATACTGCTTTATGTAAAATTATGATAGTTATATTTGGACTTATAGGCAACTGTTTTTTTGAATATTTTAATATCGCTCTTTCCTTGATTTATCACGAATAACTTACTAAAATACGGTGGTTTAAATGACTTTCAGGATGAATATGCAGCCGAATAAGAAAAAAACTGCTTTTACGGAATCACTGATTAGTTTGGTGATTTTCATTGTTCTGATTGCGACGGGGACGCTTATATGGAAAGTTCAGGCGGATTTCGATGTATCTAAAATGGGGATAGTTTCAGATGCAAACCTCGTGGCGAGCAGTTCGGCGGAGGCTATTTTCGATTTTGGAGCGGTGATTGAGTCTGGCTGGTCTTTGCTTGGAGTACCCCAGCATTATTCAGAGGCGACTCTCTACGAAAAAATAAACGGCAAGGCGCCGCTTTATCTTGATGCAGGTTTCAAAAGTCTAATTGCTCAGCGAATTGTAAATGATTCAAATGATTCGTTCTGGTTTGAAATTTACATATACGATATGGCCAAGGGGCTTAATGCATTTTCGGTTTACAGTCAGCAGAAACGCTCCGGTGCGGAATCGCTGAAAGGTATCGAGTCCAGCTATAAAACGGAAAACTCTGTTTTTCTGACGGCTGGTAAATACTATATCGAAATAATTGGTTCTTTGCCGGACGAAACGCTTAATGATACGCAGGTGAAGATAGCCGGAAAAATGGTGGGGATGCTTTCGGGCGGAGCTTCATCTGAAACAGAGGATTTTGGAGTTTTTCCGCCTGAGAATCTCGACAGGCAGAGCATTACTGTTATTAAGGCGGATGCTTTCGGCTATCAGGGATTTACTGATATTTTTGTAGCGGACTACAAACTTCAGGGCCAGCAGATTAAAGTGTTCGTCAGAAAAAATGTCGACAAAGGTGCAGCTGAAAAGCTTGCGGACGAATATGGCCGATTTTTAAGTGAATTTGGCTTTACGAAGATAAAGGCGGAAGGGCTGCCTGATGAAATTTCAGTTTTTGAATATGACGGAATTTTTGAAATAGTTTTCGCTGTCGATATTTACACCGCTGGAATTCATGAGGCTTATGAAAAACAATCAGCTTTAAAATTGGCTTTGGAAATTTATAAAAAGCTTGGAAATTTCGAATGACCGGAAAAAAACAGGAAAACCTGAACCGTCGTGAATTTATCGCAAGAAGCGCCAAAGCTGGTGCATCCATCGCGGCAGCGGCTGGATTGGCTTATTGGCTTTATCAGGATAATGTTATACCAAGACAAGAGGGCGATTCCGCAGTATTTCCTGATTTCAGCGTTGCGCCGCAGCCGGGCAAAAGCCTTAGCATTGTTCAAGGCACTGAAAGAAAATCGACTGTCATAAAAGCCATAGATATGCTGGGCGGCATAGAGCATTTTGTTAAGCCTGGCGATGTTGTGCTGATAAAACCAAATATTGCTTTTGCAAGTTCAGCGGCCCTTGGAGCCACGACAAATCCTGATCTGCTTGCAACGGTTGTAAGGCTCTGTTATGATCGGGGCGGCGCAAAAAAAGTTATCGTTACGGATAATCCGATAAATGACCCGGATAGTTGTTTCGCTTTGACAGGTATCGGCAAAGCAGCTTCAGCGGCAGGGGCACAGATAATGCTGCCGAAGGATTCATATTTTAGTCCGATGACGATCAAGAATGCACAGCTTATAAAGAGCTGGCCAGTGCTTTATGAGCCGTTGAAGAATGTCAACAAGGTCATAGGTATTGCTCCGCTGAAAGACCATCACAGAAGCGGTGCTTCTATGATGATGAAAAACTGGTACGGACTGCTTGGAGGCAGACGGAATATTTTCCATCAGAAGATTCATACTATTATCACTGAACTTGCGATGATGATTAGGCCCACGCTGGTGATACTAGATGCTTTCAGTGTTATGAAGGCCAATGGCCCAACCGGCGGTTCAATGTCGGATATTTACTCAGCCAATACGATAATCGCAGGTACTGACCAGGTTGCTGTCGATTCTTTCGGCGCGGGATTTTTAAATCTTAAACCAGCAGACCTGCCTTATCTGACGCAGGCACAGCAGATGGGTCTTGGCACAACTGATTATCAATCACTAAAACCGTTAAAGGTTCAGCTATGAAAATTGTAACCACCAGAAGAATAAGCCAGGCATTTTTCCTGCTGATGTTTTTGTTTTTCTGCGGCATAACGACATTTGGCACAGAATGGTATCAGATAAGAAACTGGCCAGTGAATCTGTTTCTATGGCTTGACCCGCTGGTCGCGATTTCAACGATGCTTGCAACGCATACGCTATACGCGCCGCTGCTTTTATCGTTGATTACGGTTGTTTTAACGATAATTTTCGGCAGATTTTTCTGCGGCTGGGTATGCCCGTTTGGAACGATGCATCAGTTTACAGGCTATATGACACATCGCAAAGCGAGAATGGCCGAAAAGATAGAGCTGAACAAATACCGCAAGTGGCAGAAGATAAAATATTATATCCTGATATTGTTTCTTGTGGCGGCAGCGTTGCCAGCCTTTGGCTCATTGCTGACTGGGCTGCTTGATCCAATACCCTTGGTTTACAGAAGTGTAAATATTGTATTGCTGCCTGCGGTTGATAATCATACGAATATAATTTTTTCGCAGAACAGATGGACAACTACTGCATGGGCGATAGGAATAATCTTTTTAGCCGCGATTCTTGCCAATCTCTGGATACCGAGATTTTATTGCCGATTTATATGTCCTCTCGGCGCACTTATGGGAATACTCGGCAGATTTGCAATATGGAGAATCGGAAAAAATTCTACGGATACAATCAATTGCAAACTATGCGAAAAAAACTGTGAGGGCGGATGTGATCCATCGGGGAATATTAAAATATCCGAATGCGTTTTATGTTTTAACTGTAGAAGCGACTGTGTTCACGGGCTTATTTCATATCAAACATCGAAATCATTCGAAGGCGAGGTAACATCGCCGGATGTTTCAAGACGCGGCTTTATGCTCTCTTTGGCTTCGGGTGTTCTTGCTATTCCAGCCGTTCGTCTTAGCGGCAAACTCGCATCCAACTGGGACAACGGATTGATTAGACCGCCGGGCTCATTGCCGGAAGCACAATTTCTCGAAAGGTGTTTAAAGTGCGGCCAGTGTATGAGGATTTGCCCGACCAATGTTTTGCAGCCTGCCGGAATTGCAAGCGGATTTGAAGCGTTATGGACACCGACTTTGAATAATAGAATCGGCTCAAGCGGCTGTCAGCTTAATTGCGTTGCGTGCGGCTATGTTTGCCCGACAGCGGCGATAAGGCCTATATCCATAGACGAAAAGCATGGCACAGGTGACTTTGCCGATAGCGGGCCAGTTAAGCTTGGCACTGCTTTTTTCGACAGGAACAGGTGCCTGCCATGGGCAATGGACAAACCATGCCTTGTATGCCAGGAAAATTGTCCGGTAAGCCCAAAAGCAATATTTACGAAAGAAACATTTTCGATTGTACGCAACGGCGATAAGGTTGTTGAAAAGTTTGCTTCGGATACGATACACATTGCTGATGATGATATGCAGACGGGAAGTTATGCGACCGGCGATTATTTTATCACAAAAAATAATGAACCTGACAGGCTTTATCAGATTATAGATAACAGTAAAAATTCTTTGACAATAAAAAATGACGAAAAAATGATATTCAAAAATGGTGATAAAATTTTGTTAAAAGTTCGTCTGCAAAGGCCTTATGTCGATATTGAAAAATGTATTGGCTGCGGAATCTGCGAACATGAATGCCCTGTAAGCGGCCAGCGAGCTATAAGAGTAAGCGCCGAAGGTGAAACACGAAACAAAAAACACGGATTATTGATCTGATAAGATTTTATAGAAAGGGATACGAAAATGGAAAATGAAAAGAAGATGAATCGACGGGATTTGTTCAAGGGTGCAGGAATTGCGGCAGCGGCAGTTCTGGGCGGTTCGGTGTTAAAAGCGGCTGAGACAGAAACTGAAAAGCCGAAAGAGAAGCAGGAACCCAAATTTCCGCAAGTTGAAAAAAGAAAATTCGGAAAAACGGATGTGATGGTTTCGATGCTTTCCATCGGCGGAATGATTGATATGAAGAACTCGCATATGCTGCTGAGAAAGGCAATTGATTTCGGCGTAACATATTGGGACACTGCCAATGGCTACGGCAATGGAACCAGCGAAGAAGGCATAGGCGAATTTTTCAAAAAGAATCCCGGAATA
>CAMDDF010000086.1 GCA_945890885.1 Candidatus Kuenenia stuttgartensis
CGTTATGTGTCAGCTCAAATATATTTTCAAATAATTTCTGATCACAATCAACTATTTTTTCTGAAACATTTAAAGATAAATCTCGAAAGGTATCCTCCTTTGAAAGCTCTTGCTTAATTGAATTCAAATCTGAAATTAAAATTTTATATATGTTAATTTTAAGCCTATTGGTTTCAATTAAATTTTCATCAAATCTTACCTTTTTGTCTTCATTTTTTTTACTGTTTACTTCCTCATTCAAATTTTTGATCCTACTCTCAATCAAACTATTTACTTTATAAGTAGGGAAATTTCTAAGTTTTTCTTGAAGGCCGTTCAGATAATCCACTTCTCGTTCTATGCCCATAAAAAATAGCTCATTTGTTGGACCAGTGTTATATGTAAACTCTTTCTTATATTTAGAATAAAAAAAAGTAAAGTTTCCCAGAACATATAGAAGAAGCAGAAACAAAATAACGTAAACAAATAATTTATAAGATATTTTCTGATTTCTGTCTGAAAACTTGAACATTTATTTCTCCTAAAAAGCGGACATAAAACTAAAAAGCCAATCATACTTATTTTCATTTTCCGCATATTTATCCTTCCACAATATCGACGTTCATGGCATCGACGAAACTCTTATGGTCATTGGCCCACTTCTGGGCTTCGAGCAAATCGATTACATTGGTTTTCACCAATCTGGCAAGGTGAGCTTCCATCGAAATCATTTTTTCGTCGGGGCGATCCTTCGTCTTGGTTTGCAGTTGGGAATATATCTGCTCAATCTTGCCGGTGCGGATTAGATTGCGGCAGGCATAATTATTGTTCATAATTTCCATAGCGACCACTCGGCCGGTGCCGTCCTTTTTGGGGATGAGCTTTTGGCTTATGACGTATGCAAGGCCAAGCGAGAGCTGATTGGAAACCTCGTCGAACCTTTCAGCAGGGAAATAGTCGAGGATACGCGTTATCGAGCCGATAACGTCGCGCGTATGAAGAGTCGAGAATACCAAGTGCCCGGTCTCGGCGGCCATAAGGGTCATCGCTATGGTTTCCTGGTCGCGCATCTCGCCGACAAATATCACGTCGGGGTCTTCGCGGAGCATAGCCTTTAGGCCTGCGACAAATGATGGAACATCCCTGCCGACTTCCCGCTGGGATATCATCGATTTTTTCTGGGTCATCAGGTATTCTATCGGGTCTTCGATGGTAATGATTCTGCAGGCGCTGAGTTCATTTATACGGGCGATAATTGATGCGATGGTGGTGGATTTGCCTGCGCCGGTTATGCCTGTCATAAGCACAAGACCCTGCTTTCGGCGGATGATGTCTTTCCAGACATCGTTGGCAAAGCCGATGTCTTCGACTTTCGGTACGTCATTTGACAGGCCTCGAATGGCAACAGCCATGCCGTCATTATCGGTGAAAACATTTATCCTGAATTGAAGCTGGCCCGCGGAATATGAAGCGTCAACATTGTTGTTGGCTTCAAAACAGGCGATCTGTTTTTCACTTAGCAGCGGATATATCAGCTTTTTGGCGGTATCGGTATCGACAATTGCACCTTTCATCCGGACAAGGTCGCCATCGACACGGTAGGCAGGCGTGGTGCCGATTTTGATATGCAAATCAGAAACCCGCATTACGCCCCTTCGCTGAAAATGGCCCAGCATATCGAAAATGCTCAGCTTGCTTCCATCCTCAACAGCGTAAACTTTATCCTTAACTGAATATTTTTCCGACATAATGCCTCCCTGAAAAATTATCTATTATAATTTACGAGTAATTCTACCGTCAAAGGCTTGTCATGGCAAATCTTATATTTTGGCAGAAGGTAGAAAATTGTGTCGTCCCTTCGGGGCTTTATCCGGTCGCTTCCGCGACTCGGCTTTATAACCCACCGCTAAAGCGGCGGGCTAACAATAGCAATTAATGCTATTTAGAATATTCGCGTTATCGTGTCGCTGGCGCTCCACGCTATTGTTTTGGATTCGGGCGGCTCGCGAACCGCCCCTACAAATTTATCCGGCGATAGCTGTCAACAGCAAAAAACAGGAGATTCCTCGTCGCTACGCTCGCTCGGAATGACATGGCAACAACTCTGTGTCTGAAAAAAACCTTGACAAGTTCGGTAAGACTAACTATATTAAGTATAGTTAATTTTAAAAGGAAAGATTATTACTACTAAAAATGAGAAACTGAGTTCTTCTCTTGAGGACTACCTTGAGGTGATATTTAATGTGCTGGCCAATACAGAGGTCGCCCGCAGCAAAGATATCGCTGAGGCTCTTGGGGTGGCTAAGCCCAGCGTAACAGGTGCATTGAAAGCCCTGTCTGATAAGAAGCTGGTCAATTATACCCCCTACGGCTATGTTACCCTGACGGAAAAGGGAAGAAAACAGGCGGCAGTCATTGCTGCGAAACATTCTATCATCAAATCTTTTTTTGTGGACGTGCTTGGAATAGAGCAGGAAATAGCGGAAACAGCGGCATGCAAAGTGGAACACTCTTTAGGGCCTGAGATAATTTCAAAACTCTCAAAATTTATAGAATTTGTAAATACCAAAGACTCGGCAAGCCAAACTATGGCTCAGAAGTTTTCTGATTTTTATAATGATTCGGAAAGTTGATCGGCAGTTTTATATGAAAGACAATTTGTTGCATCTCTCGGACATTCAATCGGGACAAAACGCAAGACTAAAAAAAATCATCGGCGGACAGGAAATACGCCAAAGGCTTACAGCAATGGGATTTTTGCCGGGACAAATAATTTTAGTTGTAAAAAATGGTCACCCAGGCCCTTTGGTTGTTAAGGTAAAAGAATCCAAAATCGTGCTGGGCAGAGGAATGTCGCAGAAGATTAAAGTTGAAAAGATATAAGATTCCTCGTCGCGACGCTCACTCGGAATGACAATTCTGCTTTGCGGCAATCAATGTACATCGGCAGCGAAAAAGTTATAAGGCAAAATAATGAGTAATAAAATAAAAGTTGCACTGGCGGGGAATCCTAACTGCGGCAAGACCACAGTTTTTAATATGCTTACCGGCTCAAATCAGAAAGTAGCGAATTATCCGGGCGTAACAGTTGAGAAAAAGAGCGGGAAGTGCCACTATAAAGATAAACTGATAGAGGTCGTTGACTTGCCGGGGACGTATTGTCTTTCAGCGTATTCCGAAGAGGAACTGGTGGCAAGGCATTTTATTTTGAATGAAAAGCCTGATGTGGTGGTAGATATTATCGATGCGTCAAACATCGAACGAAACCTTTACCTGGCTGTTCAGCTAATGGAAATGCGTGTGCCGCTTTTGCTGGTTTTAAATATGGCGGATGTTGCCCGCAAAAAGGGATTGGTTTTTGATATTGCTCAGCTTGAAAAGCTGCTGGGCGTACGAATCATCGAAACTGTCGCAAGCAAAGAACAGGGCAGGGATGAACTGCTTGGGGCTATCGTGCAATCCTGGCAAAGTAAGACTCCAATGCTGGCTACGGTTCGTTACGGAAAAGAAATTGATGATGAAATAAAAAAAATCCGCCAGATTATCGAAGAAAATCATCTGCCTATAGCGGATAAATATGACAAAGGCTGGGTTGCACTGAAACTTCTTGAACAGGATGAGGAGATACTCAAGGCTTGCCAAAGTGAAGCTGTCGCTGGGGCAGTCGAGAAAGGTGCAAAATATATCCGGGATATTTTCAAGGATGAGCCGGAAATTATTATAGCGGACAGGCGGTACGGATTTATTTCCGGTGCGTGTCAGGAAACCGTCAAAAGCACCACTATCAAAGTACGGCATGATATCAGTGATATCATAGATATGGTGCTTACGCATAAGGTGCTTGGATTGCCCTTGTTTATTCTGTTGATGTATTTGGTTTTTCAGTTGGTGTTCATAATTGGCGGGTGGCCTGTTCTGCTGCTTGAGCATTTTTTTGGATGGATGGGGCAAGGCATTACGAATATCTGGCCGACGGGGCCCGATAGTATTTTGTTGTCGCTTGTGGTCGATGGAATCATCGGCGGGGTCGGCGGAGTGGTGGCGTTTTTGCCGAATATATTGATATTATTTGCGGCGATAGCGATTCTCGAAGATACAGGCTATATGGCACGGGCAGCGTTTATAATGGATCGGATAATGCATAAAATCGGCTTGCACGGCAAAAGTTTTATACCGATGCTTATCGGTTTCGGCTGTTCTGTGCCTGCGATTATGGCAACGCGAATACTTGAAAACAAACGCAATCGGCTGACGACGATAATGATTACGCCATTGATGAGCTGCGGTGCACGGTTTCCGATTTATGCGTTGTTGATACCTGCGTTTTTCCCGGTCAGGCTTCAGGGACCAATACTGTGGATTCTGTATCTGACTGGAATAGTTATTGCGATAGTAACTGCGAAGATTTTGCGCCATACGATTTTCCGAGGCGAAACAGTTCCATTTGTGATGGAACTACCGCCCTACCGGATACCAACTTTAAAAGGCATAGTGATACATACCTGGGACAGAAGCAAATTATACCTGCAAAAGGCAGGAACAATCATACTTGCTCTTTCGATTCTGCTGTGGGCGGCTACGACTTTCCCGAAAATTGATATATCTAAATACCAGGGACAGAAACTTTCGGTACAGCAGATTCAGCAGTTGAATCTTACTCATTCGGTTCTGGGCAGAGCAGGAAAGGCGATTGAGCCTGCAATCAGGCCATTAGGGTTCGATTGGAAAATCGGCACAGCTCTTATCGGAGCACTTGGCGCTAAAGAGGTTTTCGTTTCTCAGCTTGGAATTGTTTATTCGCTTGGCAATGAGGAAGCGAATTCGCATACCTTGCAGACAACGCTGAGAGCAGACTATTCGCCATTGCAGGGGTTATGTGTGATGCTTTTTTGCCTGATAAGTGCGCCGTGTCTGGCAACTTTAGCGATAACCACGAAAGAAACTGGGTCATGGCGTTGGGGGGCATTTCAATTTATTATGCTCACGGCAATAGCCTATGTGTTGACGCTAATCGTATATCAGATTGGAAGCGTACTTGAACTTGGAAATAAGATTATAGGAGTATAAAATGAGTATTGTAGAAACCATTATAGTTGTATTGATAATCGCAACAACCGGTGCATTTGTGGCGTGGTATTCCATCAAAAAAGACAAATCAGGCGGTTGCGGCGGCGGATGCACTTGCGGTAAGCTTGGCAAGTTAAAAAATTTGGATAAAAACTGCAAAAAATAAAGCTTTCAAGTAATGAATTTTAGGGCTAAGATGCGGTATTATCGCACCTTTTAAAAATTTTCGGTAATTTACTTGACATTGCGGGCGTTATTTTTGATAATACGGCTATGACAAAGACAACTTTAACAATCGGAATGTGGTGGTGGCCCAGCGGAAAGTGATCCGACGGGCAAAGCTTGGTCTTTGCATCAAAAGTTTTGAAATTAGTATCTCAAAGCGGCTTGTCGGATGACAGGTCGCTTTTTTTATTGGTATATTCTTAAAAAAAGCATAAGGCAATAGGCACGAGGCATAAGAGTAATGAGTAATTACGAAACCAGAATGAAGAATCAATGCTCGAATACCGAATTTGGTATGAAAATAGTGAATGGTTAAAAAAATTTAAAAGGCATAACCACCCCGTCAGGCTTTTGCATGCCACCCCTCCTTTGCAGGAGGGGAATTTCGAGACAAGGGATATAAAAATATGGAAGATTACAAGCAAATAATTGAAAATGCAAGGCCCGGGCAGATAGTGCCTGTGGTCAAACGAATCGATATCGATGATCCGATGGAGTTTTTCGCAAGAATAAGCGATTACGGCAGAGCAAAGAATTGCTGTCTGTTCGAGTCGAAGGAACATCTTGCGGAGGTTCAAAGCGGCGAACTGAGTTTCGGAACATCTAAGCCTGCGTTGTATCTTACCGGTAAAGGCGATACGTTCCAAATCAAGGCATTAAGCGCCACTGGGCGAAGGATGCTGAGCTATCTCAACCGGAAACAGGCGGAAGTTTTCGGATTTTGCGAGTCGTTCATATTCGGCAACGATTCGATAAAAGGAAAAATCAGGAAAAATACAAATACTGTTAAAGATGAACAGAGCAGGCTTAAAAGCACAAATCAGATGGATGTACTAAGAGCGGTGGCATTTAGCTTTGAGCTTGCAACGAAGCCGTTTATGGTAAACTGCGGGCTGTTCGGGGCATTGAGTTATGATTTTATCGATCAGTTCGAGAAGCTGCCTACAAATAAAGATGATATTTTAAAGAACCCCGATTATGAGCTTTACTTTGCGGATAATATTTTTCTGGTAGATCATAAGCAGGGACACGGGTACATTATTGTCAATGTCGTTATCACTGATGAAGATAAAAATACTGCGATGAATCAGGCCCAGCAAGTCGCGGATTACTATTTCAATATGGCCCGGTTTGATACGCCAAAGCCTGAGAAATATACCGGCGAATTGCCCGCAGCGGGAACCGATACAACGCAGGAAGAATATGAGAATATGGTCAATACCGCCAAGAAACATATTGTCGAAGGTGATATTTTTCAGGTGGTTTTGAGCAGGACGATAACTGAGCCTTGCCCTGATGAGCCGCTGGATGTTTATCGAAGGCTTCGCAAGCTCAATCCGTCGCCTTATATGTTTTATCTTAATACGCCAAGCACGATATTGATGGGTTCAAGCCCGGAGCTTAATTTGCGGGTGCGAAGCGATAACGGCACGCGGGCGGTGGAGATAAGGCCTATCGCGGGAACAAAGCCAAGGGGCCGAGTAAATGGCGTAATCGATGAAGATATCGATTTCAGGTACGAGACAGAATTGAAGCTTGACCAGAAAGAGCTGGCAGAGCATATGATGCTGGTTGATTTGGCGAGGAATGATATCGCAAGAGTTGCGGCGCCGGGTTCGAGAATCGTCAATGAACTGCTGGTGACGGAAAGATATGAATCGGTAATGCATCTCGTGAGCAATGTCAAAGGTGTGATGAGGGATGACCTTGATGCGCTCAGCGCTTATCTTGCAACGATGAATATGGGTACTTTGACGGGTGCGCCGAAGATTGAAGCAATGAAAATTATCCGTCAGCTCGAAAAAAATAAACGCGGCTATTACGGCGGAGCAGTTATGTATCTGACGGTTGACGGGCAGTTCGATAGCTGTATCACAATACGCAGTTTGCAGGTAAAAGACAAGGTCGCTTATATCCGGGCAGGTGCGGGAATAGTATATGACAGCGTGCCGAAGACGGAGTTTATGGAAACCAATCAGAAGGCATCATCGTGCCTGAAAGCGGTAAGAGGAAAGGCATAAAAGGAATGAAGAATAACGAAACCAGAATGATGAAACAATGGCCGAATGCCAAATGTCGAAATCAAGCAGACCCCCGAATTAATCGGGCGGCTAACAGAGTAATTGACAGTTAATGAGTTAATGGAAGAGGTTAGAAAAATATAAACCACCCTGCCTTTCAGGCACCCCTCCTTTGCAGGAGGGGAGGTTAGAAAAATTTAGGAAAATAGAAATGGAAGCAGAAATAACAAAATTTAAAGTGCTGGTGATAGATAATTTTGATTCGTTCACATATAATCTTGTCGATGATTTCTGTAAGCGGAGTTGTGAAGCTAAGGTTTACAGGGCGGATACAAGTCTGGACGAATTGAAAAAAATAGCGGCTAATTTTGGGCCTGACCTGCTGGTGATTTCGCCTGGGCCCGGCAATCCAAGTACGGCAGGAGTAACGCTTGCTGCGATAGATTATTTCAAGGGTAAGCTGCCGATATTCGGCGTTTGTCTTGGACATCAGGCGTTGGTGCAGTATTTCGGCGGAGTTGTCGGACACGCACCACAGGTTATGCACGGCAAGCCATCAAAGATATCGCATAATGAAAAAGGGATTTTCGATGGTATCGAGAATCCTTTACAGGCGGGAAGGTATCATAGTCTTGTAGCGACGAAAGTGCCCGATTGTCTGGAAATTACAGCAGACTTTGAAGGTATAGTGATGGGAGTAAAACATAAGGAATATTGCATTTACGGAGTGCAGTTTCATCCGGAAAGCATTTTAACGCCTGCCGGCGGAAGACTTATCGAGAATATGCTGAAAATCGCAAAAGGTTCAAAATAAGACGGGAGTTTTGATATGACAAAATTTACAGAGTATCTTGAGATTATCCTTGAGGGCAATGACCTGACATTTAAACAGGCGACAGAATTACTCGATATGGTTTTCGAGGGGCAGGTGCACGAATTGCAGATAGCGGCTTTTCTGGCGGCGATGCGTGTAAAAAAGGCGACATCGGCGGAAATTGCGGGGCTTGCCAAATCGCTGCGCGACCACGCAGTGCCGGTGAGGCCTAAGATAAAAAATATCATTGATACATGCGGAACTGGCGGGGCAAAAGTCAAAACATTCAATCTTTCGACGGCATCGGCATTTGTCGCAGCGGGCGCAGGTGCTTATGTGGCAAAACACGGCAATCGCGGAATTACCAGCAAGTGCGGCTCGGCGGATGTGCTGGCGGCACTTGGCGTGAAAATTGATGTCGAGCCTGCGATTATCGAGCATTGCATCGAAGAGGCACATATCGGATTTATGTTTGCGCCGTTGTTTCACCCTGCGATGAAGTTCGTGCAGCCTATACGAAAGACGCTGGATTTCAGGACGGCATTCAATATTCTGGGGCCTTTGGCAAATCCGGCAAGAGCTAATGCTCAGGTGATGGGCGTGGCGGATGAGGCACTTATGGACAGGATAGTGGAAAGTCTGAAAATGCTGGGCCTATCAAAAGTTATGGTTGTACATAGCGAGGGACTCGATGAAATAAGTACGATAGCACCAACGAAAATTTCGCAACTTAGCGAATCAGGCATTGAGCATTATCAAATCAGGGCGGAAGATTTCGGGATGAAGCCTGCAACCATCGAACAACTCAGGGGCGATGATGGGCCAGCAAATGCGAAAATAATCCGGGATGTTTTAAGCGGAAAGGAAGCTGGCGCAAAAAAAGATATTGTGATTTTGAACTCGGCGGCGGCGATTATTGTGGCAGGATTAGCAGATAATTTTTCAAAAGGTATCGAGCTTGCCAGAAAATCGGTGGAATCCGGCAAGGCAATGGAATGTCTTGAAAAACTTATTAAAATTTCAAACTCGTAATTATTAAAGGGATAACTTATGCATACTGTTAAGGTGAAGATTTGCGGAATAACAAATTTGGAAGATGCTCAG
>CAMDDF010000087.1 GCA_945890885.1 Candidatus Kuenenia stuttgartensis
TTGCAAATCGGCGTCGCAAGGATAACAATATCAGCCTCTTTCACCGAATCTTCGATATTTTCACACACAACATCAGCTATTCCAAGCTCAACCGCCTTTTTTCGGGTCGATGGCCTGTGCGTATAGCCTGCTGTCCTGACTGTCGGCATAGACCGCTTGACCGCCAAAGTGACAGATGCACCAAGCAATCCAAGACCTATTACAGTTATTTGCTTAACTTTTTCCATATATATATTAGCCTGCCTGTCATCCCCGCGAAGGTGGGGATCCAGAAATTAACGCCGAGCCGCGGAAGCGGCCGGATACAAAACGCGATTATCAAGTTGACCTGATATTATAATCTCTTGATATATAAACGCTTATAAGAATATTTGCAATAACGAAATAACAAAAAAGCGGCCCCAGCCAACCCGGGATTCCGCAATTTTGCTTTTCAAACTTTTACATTCTCAAGCCAATAGCCAGCCAGTTTAACTATTTACAAACTTTCTTCAAGAACTTTTCTAAATTCAGGACATATAAGCCCAGCCGATTTAGTAAATTTTCACGGGTTAAAACCGGTGGCATTGCGGCAGAATATTAAGCTCCCCTCCTGCAAAGGAGGGGCAATCTTGCGTAGCAAGATGGGGTGGTTTCCCTTTGACTCAACACTAAGCACTAAAAACTAATGACTAACGGCCCCATGTCATCCTCGCGCATGCGTGGATCCAGAAATTAAATAGGATAATTGTAGAGACCGCCCTATTCCCAAACAATCGCCGAAAGCGCCAGCGCCGGATAAGATTGAAAGCGTGGAGCGCAAGCGACACGATAGGTTTTAGCTCCAAAGGAGCGAGATATATCAGCCCAGAGTGAAACTCTGGGTAAAGGATAACGCCACCATCAAAAGCTCTGTAAGAGCGATACATTATTATTGAAGCTGAGTCGCGGAAGCGACCGGATAATCTTCCCTTTTACACTATTTTGTTACTTTTTTCAAACTCCGAAGGAGTTCAATAAGATAGCCCCAGTACAACTGGGGGTAAAAGAACCCACCACACAACCCGACCCCAACGGGGTCGAATATTCATAATCTACAATCTGTCCTCTTCTTATTCGACTCTGCAAGCTCCCCTCCTGCAAAGGAGGGGTGGCCAAAGGCCGGGGTGGTTTATTTTGATTTCTTTACCATTTCGCACACGCTGTTCCAAAACTCCGGAGGAGTTCAATAATGATAGCCCCCAGTGCAACTGGGGGTAAAAAAATCCACCACGCAATGGTTTTGAGAGTTGACCTTTTTAAAGCTAATTTTCATAGTAAAACAAGGTCAAAACTGAGACAAACCTATAACAGATTAATGCCTTATGCTTTGCGCTGATTCTGTCATCATAAGGTCATATCTTAAATCAGATTGTTGCTTTTTTGCTTCTGCATCACGTGACCAAGATTGATATTCTTTTCCTATCTTGTCTATTTCGCTATTCGCATTAATTTTTCGCAATAAAAGTTCAGAAATTACTGAACAGGTGTTAGCATCGCAAACTTTTTGTAAATTTCTTGATGCTATTTCTTGTGATACTGCATCGTGAGACTCGAAAGCATTAACCGTAAATTGATATGCAACCAGTTGGTCATCATTTAAATTTGCCATTAAATCTTTTTCTTCTACTGATAACTGCTCCATTGCGGCAAATGCCGCATCTCTTCGTTTCGCAAGGGCATCTCTCTTTGTGCAAATTGCGTGAATCTGGTCATCGGATCTGGCTTCATAATAAGCTTTGCTGTTAGATATATTACTTTCATATCTGGGCGATTCGCACCCACAAAGAACTATACACAAAAACAAACCAATCACTATCAAACAAATTGTTATTTTTTCATTTTTCATTTTTAACCTCCCTTAAAAATTGTTATCTTTTTTTTCTTAAAATCACCCCACCCAGGCCAAGCAGCAGAAGCGTAGCAGGTTCGGGGACAAGTAACAATTTAGCAGTACCGCTGATGCGAAACTGATTGTCGATTATATCACCGTTTGCAAGTATTCCAGTAAGTCGCCTGAATGAGTCATTAGGATAAACACCCAAACTTGTAATTTCTCCAAAATTAACAGGCGTTCCGTTGATTGCGAAATTAGAACCTTTAATTGTTACATAGCTGTTATTTTCGACTTCCAACCAAGTCCACGCCCCTCCGGATATTGTCAATTGGCCACTGTCACAGGTAACTAATTCGAGGATTGAGCCGCCGGACAACATTGCTCGGCCATTATTTTTTACAACAAAAAAATGCTTCACTGAGCCTTGGGACATTGTTATTTGACCACTATCGTATGCGTACAAATCGGTAACTGTTCCGCCGGACATAGTTGCTTTACTATTACCGCGAGCAGCATACATCTGCTGTACAACCCCGCCGGACATAGTTGCTTGGCTATTATCATAAGAAACCAAATTGTTGTACAAAGATCCACCAAACATATTTATTTTACTATTGTTATATCCATCCAACTCCCAGCAAAATCCCCCCTTAAGCAGATTAACAGTGGTCTGCATAGTCGGTGCTGAATAATCTACCCACACCCTGTCATTAATTGTGTAATTAAGATTATGTATTCCACCATCGTCGAAGTATGTGTTACCAAACCCATGACTGGCTGACATAAACATAACTGCAACCAGCAAACAAATTGACAGTCTTGTATTTCTCATTCTTCTCTCCTTTTCCAAAATAATTTATTTTCCCCAGCAGACAGCCCGCTGATTTTACACAAGTAAATTTTGATGGCGTTTTAAGATGAAGAAATGCACACAAAAAAGGGCATCGCTACATCATGCCCATCTAAGGCCCGGCAAGGCCTGTCAAAGACACGCAAGCAATGCCCCATACGGGGCACTGACTTACATGCGTTCTTTGACTTTAAAAACTTTGCCGGTTTTAGATGAAACGCCAAAAGTTCAGTGAACTTTCAAATATTTAGTTTTTCATAAATTACAGATTTTGTGCCTTAAATTTTTTATATTTGTTTATTTAAAAATGTGCCTTATGCCTAAAATCATTCGCGAAAACCCCATACAAGCTGGAATCCCCGCTTATAATCTGACATTAAGGCCTAATTATAGCTTTTTATCCGCAAAATACAACAATAAAATCCGTAATAGCTTGTTATCCCTGTCAAACGTCCACTTTATTCTCAATTTTTTTCTTTAATTTCCACACGGAAAATGTTATTTTAGCCCGGATTGAAACAATTCAAAGGGCAGGCATACCGCTTGCCCTGTTTAGTATTTGCAATTAACAGGTTTAATATATGACCAAAAAGATCAGTACCGAGACAGAAAATGTACAGTACCTCGATTTTGAAAAGCCTATCGTGGAAATCGATAAGGCTATGGAACAACTGCGCCAGCAGTCCAAAATAGACGGCAAAGACTATTCAAAAGAAACATTGGACTTCCAGCGGAAACAGGTCGAAGAACTTAAAGCTATCTACGACAACCTCACCCCCTGGCAGACAGTGCAGGTGGCAAGGCACCCACAAAGGCCTCTACTAACCGAATACCTCAACCATATGGTAAAAGACTTCAAGGAACTTCACGGCGACAGGTCGTTTGGCGACGGCAGAGCGATAATTACCGGTTTTGGCCAGATAGGCCACGAAAAAGTCATGATCGTAGGCCAGAATAAAGGCAGGGACATAAAAGAAAAAATCAAATGCAATTTCGGCTGTCCAAACCCCGAAGAATACCGCAAGGCACTTGTAAAAATGAAACTTGCTGAAAAATTCGGCATCCCCATCGTTACACTCATTGACACCCCCGGAGCATATCCCGGCATCGGCGCAGAAGAACGCGGCCAGGCACAGGCAATTGCCGTAAATCTGATGGAAATGTCCCGCCTGAAGGTACCTATCATCTGCATCGTCATAGGCGAAGGCGGCAGCGGCGGCGCACTTGGCATCGGCGTAGGCGACAGACTCGTAATGCTTCAATATGCCTATTATTCCGTAATCTCACCCGAAGGCTGTGCCGCTATTCTCTGGCGCGACGGAGCAAAGGCATCGCTGGCGGCAGATGCATTGAAACTCACCAGCAAAGACCTGCTAAGGCTTGGACTTGTTGACCACGTTATCGAAGAACCTCTCGGCGGCGCCCACAGAAATATTCACGATACTGTCTTCAATGTCGAGCAATATATTACTACCACCCTTAGAGGCCTAAAAAGAACTAAAATCGACACATTGCTGGAACACCGATATAAGAGACTTCGCAGCATCGGCTCCGCAACGGTTGAATCCGGCACAAAATAACCACTCAAAAAGATTTTAGCGTCATTTTTCTTTATTGTGGTGTCTTTTTATATTAGAATCGTCGGCTATGGTTGAATGGACTAAGAGTAAAAAACGCAGAAAACCATCACGGCTTGTGGTTTTCATGGAGAACACATACCTCGACAGAACCGCAAAGCCAATTTACGGCCTGACGTTTCTGCTTCCGCTTATCATCCTCTACGAAGTCGGCACCCTCGCATTCAACACCGGCATCGACCACTCACAAATAAGGGTCGTATCATTCCTCTGGATTCAGCAATTACTGGGCTATATCGGGTTAACGCCGGAAATCGCATGGATAGGCGCCCCGCTTATGGTGATCGTAATACTGCTTGCCATGCAGATAACATCAAAAGCTAAATGGAAAGTCAATATCCCCGACCATTTTGTAATGGCCGCTGAGTGCGTCGCCCTTGCTGTGCCGCTTATAGTGCTGAGTATGCTCCTCAATCGCCCTGCTATGGAACAAACAATACTCGCCGCTCAAAGCCCGCTGCCGCAGCATTCAATCGTTGCGCAAATAGAGAGCATTAGCATATTTGATACGCAGGACGATGCGCCCGACACTAGCACGCAAAATCTGATGGGCATAATCGTAACCGGGATAGGGGCGGGGATTTACGAAGAGCTGGTTTTCAGGCTTTTACTTATCGGGCTGCTGGTAATTATAATGCAGGATGTGATAGGAATTAAGGGGACGCATGCGATAATTATAGCGGTGCTGATAAGCTCGCTGGTTTTCAGTTTGCACCACCATATAGTCTTTATTGACGGGCATTTTGTCAGGCCTGAGGCATTTTCGATAGCCAGCTTTTCGTTCAGGACTTTTGCGGGGGTTTATTTTGCGGTGCTTTATGCGATAAGGGGCTACGGCATCACCGCTGGCACGCACGCATTTTACGATATTATCATCGCGGTTTTGAATTCAGTTGTCTTTACCGCTCCGCAGGGAAGCGAAGGTTAGTACAAAGATTTTCTATGGAATTTTAAGCTAAAAGTTTCCGGAATTTCCAAATCCATTTTAAAAACGGGCCAAAAAAATGAAAAATTTGGGGAAATTTGAGATTTTTTTTGGGATTCGAGGGGCGAAATAGGCATTTTTGATGTTGCCAGCCAGCTTTTTGGGGAGAGCGATACGACACTAAGTATGATAAGAAATTGCATTAAAAACACTGTAAGTGCTTTTAATGCAAGATGTTAGAGTACAGAATACAGATTACAGAGAAATCGTGATTTTGAGGGTGAAAATCATCAAAAAGCGCGCCAAAAAACGTGGGAAGACGTGAGAATCACGAAAAATGAATAGTAGATATTGTGGATTGCTCAATGTGGCCGAAAAATCGTCAAGTGGGAAAATAATTTTTTTTACATTTTTTTTTGCCACAAATCGACACGAATTAACTCGAATTTTTTGTTTTAAAATGGAGGGGGAAAGGATATAATCAGACCCCAAAGGGAAATTAAGAATTATGAAACCAGAATGAGGAATCAAGTCAGAATTTTTGAATTAAGACATTATCCGGCAGCTTCCGCTGTTCGGCTTCTATAATTTGGAATTGTAAATTTAACCGTGTGTGCAAACTGAAAGGATAGCTCAATGAAGACAAAATTTACTTATACAGCTGTGATAATTCTTGTATTGCTTATTTCGGCGTGGAATTGGTCACTGTCCCTAAATGTTGCCGAAAAACCTATAGACCAACCCACAGTAGCCGAACCCAATAACCTACTCAAAGAAGCAATCAAGAAAGCTGAAGAGGGGTTAGCACCCGCCCAAGTCAGCCTTGGCGAGATGTATTACAACGGACAAGGCGTACCGCAGGATTATAAAGAAGCGATCAAATGGTTCACCAAGGCTGCTGAGCAGGGAAATCAAAGAGCTCAGTTCAAGCTGGGATATATATATCACGAAGGCGAAGGCATTCCACAGGATTATAAAGAAGCGGTTAAGTGGTACACCAAAGTTGCTGAGCAGGGAGATCAAAGAGCTCAGTTCAATCTGGGATATATATATCACGAAGGCGAAGGCGTTCCACAGGATTATAAAGAAGCGGTTAAGTGGTACACCAAAGCTGCTGCTCAAGATGATGCAGATGCCCAATACTGTCTTGGTCATATGTACCGTAATGGTCAAGGCGTTCCGCAGGATTATAAAGAAGCGATTAAATGGTTCACCAAGGCTGCGGAACAAAACCTTGCACCATCACAATGTCTTGTCGGCTTAATGTATGCTAATGGCGAAGGCGTACCGCAGTATTATAAGGGAGCTGTTAAATGGTGGATTAAGGCTGCAGAACAAGGAAATGCATTCGCTCAAATAAAACTTGGCGAAATGTACTATGAAGGTCAGTGTGTCCCACTAAATTACATGGAAGCAATTAAATGGTGGACGAAAGCCGCATACCAAGGAAATGCAGATGCCCAGTTCTATCTTGGAGTTATGTATATGAAAGGAAATGGTGTAATCGAGGACCCTACCGAAGCATATAAATGGCTTCTTTTAGCAAATATGAATGGTACAAATATTACAGTGGACGGACACAAACTTGGTGAATATAAATACCGTCTCACCATTTACGATGAAAAATGGAACCCTAATCCACATGTATTGAATGCTGAGCAGATTGCAGAAGCACAAAAGCGGGCAAAAGAATTTGTAGAAAGTAAGTAAGCTCAGGGGTAAAAGTTTAATATATAATCACCAAACTTGGTACTTTATGAAAGCCGATTCAATAGAAAGAAAACTGGCAATGGCGATAGATGCAAAATACTGCCAACTGGAATTAAAATTACGAGTGGATATAATAGGAGATATGATTTTAAAATAGATATACCTCCCAAACTAACTTAATTGGAGAATCAAATGAAAATTATAATTATATTATTTTGTCTTTGTATGACGGTCTTATCTGTAATCAAATGCTGGATGACCGAAGAACAAACATATTGGCTTAAATGGATTACTATATTAATAACCGTAGGTAGTGGTATTACTGGCTATTTTGTTTTATATAAAATGTTACCTACTCCAGCATCTCCTCAGGTGAATGACATATTTTTTTATGCAAATGGAAATCAAGGAGATTTTAGCTATTGTTATGAGTTCACAACAAGAAATGATGGAGATTCTCCTTGCAAAATGGAAAAAGTAGAGCTTGTCCTTAAAGACGTAAAATTTAAAACAGCCAAATCAGCACTTTTAGCAGTAGGCTTAGGCGGAGGTGGCGGAGGCGGTAGATATGGAGGAAGCCGTAGTCTTATAGAAGATGAAGTTACTAACTCTTATCTTCCACAATCACTTTCTTCAATGAATCAGACATTTAGATTTATAGGTCACGGAGATAGCTCAACTATTAAACCAAAAAATTTTACTGATGGAGGAGATAATGATATTGATGTAGTAATTAAGTTTTATTTCAAATCTAACAACAAACCTATTGTATTAGAAAGAAAAGTGCCTATTACATCCCGTAATATAAATAATATGAGATTTTGAAAAATGTTTTATTGCAAAGTTGGCAGCGTGTAATTATAGAAAGCAAGTTATAGCAAAAAATCCGTGTAATCAGTGGAATCTGTGGTTAATAGATTCCTCGTCGCATTGCTCGCTCGGAATGACAGGGACGGGTGCAGACTCGGAATGACAATAGAAAGACTTTATGAATCAACCTGAACAAGCAAATCATCGCAGGAGGCCGAGGTATAGCGGAACGCATCCTAAGAGCTTCGGCGAGAAATACAAGGAGCACAATATCGGTGCACATCCGGAGCTTGCCGAGCACCTGCGGGCCAAAGGCAAAACGCCTGTAAGCACGCATGTGCCGATAATGGTAAACGAAGTTATCAAATCGCTTTCGCCAAAGCCAGACGAAATCGTCGCAGACTGCACGCTCGGTTACGGCGGGCACGCGATGGAATTTATCAAACATATCGGCCACGACGGAAAGCTAATCGGTTTCGATGTTGATGGCAGTCAGCTCAATCAGACAAAGGACAGGCTCAGCAGTCAAAAAACGCAGATGAGCTTTTATCACAGCAACTATGCAGGCATCGCAAATGTATTGAAAAAGGAAAATATCGCAGGCTACGACATCATCTTTGCCGACATCGGGGTGTCGAGCATGCAGATTGATAATCCCGACAGGGGAATGAGCTACAAGCATAACGGCCCTATCGATATGCGGATGGATGAGAGAATCAAGCAGACTGGGGCGGACTTGCTTAATACGCTCTCGGAAGAGGCGCTGTCGAATGCATTCATGGATTTTGCCGATGAGCCTGACCATAAGGAAATCGCGGCGAAGATTATCGCCCACAGACAAGAGGCACCAATAAGAGAGACTGCCGAGCTTGTCGAGATTATTTTCCAGGCCAAAGGGATAAATCAGAAAGAATGGCAAAAGCAGCAGAAAAATTCAAAATCGGGTTCTGCGAATCCGGCAGCGAAAACATTTCAGGCGCTGCGCATACTGGTAAACGATGAGCTTGGCTCGCTAAAGGAACTGCTGCGAGTGGCCCCGTATTGTCTTAACCCCGGCGGCAGAATCGGCATAATAAGCTTTCACAGCGGGGAAGACCGCATCGTAAAAAAGGCGTTCAAGAGCGGTCTTGAATCGGGCGTATATCAGGCAGTGGCGGAAAACGCTATAACACCCACGCAACAGGAAATCGCATCAAATACCCGAAGCGCTTCAGCTAAATTCAGATGGGCAGTCAAAACAATCGAAAAATGAGTTTTTTAGCCACAGATGGACACTGATTTCGCGGATTTTAAAAGAGGTCAGATGTTGGAAGAGGTTCCTCGTCGCTTCGCTCGCTCGGAATGACAATAGGTGCTACGACACAGCAGATAGTTAAAATTTTATGCTTGATTTA
>CAMDDF010000088.1 GCA_945890885.1 Candidatus Kuenenia stuttgartensis
AAGGTAAGAACATAAATATGATGTAATTAACAAGAAAAAGGAGTAGTAGTTATGAAACAAGCAATATGGAAGCTAATGCTTGCGGCAACTGTGGCAGCAGTGATGTTTGGAGGTGTCCTGTCCTTTGCCCAGGCCGAAGGAACTTCGCCAGCAGTAACAAAGGAGGCACCCGTGGCATCGTCTTACACAGAAAACATCGTTCAAGGTGATGATTTCGACAAATGGTGTGAGAGTATGAAGAAACCATGTGATTGGTTCCAATGGGGCGCTGATTTTCAGTATCGTGCAGTGTACCAAGGCAATAATAGGACACTTAACCGTCAGAGTGCCACAGATGAGATGGCATACGATAGAAGTCGCGGCAGAATCTGGACAACAATAACGCCGACAGAGAATATTGAACTTAACTCCAGATTTATGTGGTCGTGGTTTGACTTCTGGGAGCCAGAATCCCTCGAGGGTACAACTACCAGCCATGGCGAGTTTGATCAGTTGAATGTCAATCTAAAGAATATTTTTGGTGAAAAATCGTCATTGAAAATCGGCAGACAGGATATCCTAATCGGTGAGGGCTGGCTGACTGGTGAAGGCACCCCGCTTGATGGTTCGCTCAGCGGATACTTTGATGCAATCAGGTATCAGTATGAGTTCGAGGATGCAGTTAATACAGCTGACTTGACATACATATACAATACCGCAAATCCAAACACATGGCTTCACCCTATTAATGCACCGGGTGATCCAATGTGGAATACAGAGCAGGATGAGCAGGGCGTTATTGCTTATTTCACTAACAAATCAGTAGAAAATACCGAGATAAGCCCATATTTGATGTACAAGAAAGCCACTGATAACGATGGTGTTGCCAATGCTTATAATGCCGAACTGTACACCCCTGGTCTTCGTGTAGCCCATACAGTTGACGAAAACTGGAAATGGCGTGCTGAAGGCGCATATCAGTTTGGCCGCAGTGACAAGGGCGGCGATGGGATGGATGATGTTAGTGCATTCGGTGTCAATTCCGCATTACAGTATTTTATGAACGACGAGATGAAAAACAATTTC
This sequence comes from Candidatus Kuenenia stuttgartensis, assembly GCA_945890885.1. Taxonomy (GTDB): domain Bacteria; phylum Planctomycetota; class Phycisphaerae; order Sedimentisphaerales; family CAMDDF01; genus CAMDDF01. The sequence continues at coordinate 1,066 of CAMDDF010000088.1, forward strand.
CGTTTGCAGTATGAGTTCCTTTCAGGTGATGATTCCGGCAGCGGAGATTACGAAGGCTTTGATGTCCTTTGGGGCAGATGGGCACGTTTCTCAAATCTCTATGCCGACGCAGTACGCGTTGACAGCCGTGCAGGAGATTATACAAATCTGCACAGGGTTGGGCCAGGCTGGAGTGTTAGCCCTACTGACAAGGCTACTATTGCTACTGATTACTATCTGCTCTTTGCAGATCAGACTCAGGATAGTGCGACAACAAGTAATGGTGATGCGTTCCGTGGACAGTTGGTTACTTCTGCCTTGACATACAAGTTTAATAAGCATATGACAGGAGAAATTATTGGCGAAATGTATTTCCCCGGCAGTTACTATGCAAACAGTAACAACGATACAGCGAGTTATCTGAGAGGCCAGATGATGTTTACGTTCTAAAACATCTCTAATTTGTATTTTTAAGCCCGTTCGATTTTGGACGGGCTTTTTTTTGTTGAATTTTATCCAGATTATGTATAGAATTCCTGAACTGTGCAGTTTTTAACCACGGAAAGGAGTTTAATTGATGATTTGGAAAGAAGACGTTGAATGTCTGCCTATTTGCGAGCTTAAACAACTCCAAGGCGACCGTCTTGCGAAACTTGTCAAATATGTTTATTCCAACTGCAAAGTTTACAAGGACAGATTCGACCAGTTAGGCATTATCCCAGAGAGCATTAAGCAAATTGACGACATTGGGAGACTCCCTTTTACCACCAAACTTGACATGAGAGACCATTATCCGTACGGTCTTTTTTCGGCACCAAGAAACGCACTCAATGAAATTCACGTTTCCAGCGGAACAACCGGCAACCCCACGCTTGTAGGATACACCAAAGAAGACTTGGCACTTTGGTCTGATGTGATGGCAAGAACGATTTGCTGTGCTGGCGGACATCCGGACGACATAATACAGATTGCCTACGGCTACGGCTTATTCACCGGCGGGCTTGGTTTTCACTATGGTGCACTTGAAATGGGATTGACAATTATCCCAACCTCGAGCGGGCAAACCCGCAGACAGATAAAAATAATGCAGGATTTTCAGCCGAGAATACTATGCTGCACTCCAAGCTATGCTCTTCACATGGCAGAAGAAATTGCAGCTTTGGGCCTTGATCCGCGAAAGAGCAGTTGGGAAATCGGCATATTCGGTGCCGAACCTTGGTCTGAGCCGATGAGGCAGGAAATAGAATCCAAGCTTGGTATTATTGCCACTGATGTATATGGCCTAAGCGAAATCATCGGGCCAGGTGTTGCACAGGAATGCCAATATAAGGATGGCCTGCATATTTATAGTGATGTGTTTTATCCTGAAATTATCGACCCGGATACCGGAAAGCCTGTCGAAGAAGGTCAGGATGGTGAGCTTGTGATAACCACGCTTACCAAAAAGGGCATCCCGCTGATTCGATATCGCACACGAGACATTGTAAGCATCAACCATGAAAAATGCCGCTGCGGCAGAACAAGCCCGAGAATCAGCAAGATAAAGGGCCGAACGGATGATATGATAATTATTCGCGGCATAAATGTTTTCCCGTCACAGATAGAGCATGTCCTGCTTGGTATCGATGGAGTTGAGCCGCATTACCAGATCGTTATTGACCGCGGCGCAAGCCATTTGGACCAAATTGATATACTTGTCGAAATGTCGCCGGAAATATTCAGCGATGAAATTAAGCAGCTTGAAAGTTTGCAGAAAAAAATCAAGCAGGAAATTATGGCTGTTCTTTCGGTGTCGGCAAATGTTAAACTTGTTGAGCCAAACACTATCGCCAGAAGCGAAGGCAAAGCAAAGCGGGTTATCGATAAACGTGAAATATAAGCTGGGAGATAAAAATGAAAATTACACAAATTTCTGTTTTTCTTGAAAATCGCTCAGGCAGAATGCGTCAGGTTTGCAGCGTTCTCGGTCAGAATAACATCAACATCCGCGCTCTTACTGTTGCGGAAACGGAGTCTTTCGGCGTGCTGCGTATCGTTGTTGACAAACCTGCCGTGGCGATTGATGTTTTAAAGAAGAACGGCTTTACTGCCAATATCACAGACGTTGTTGTTGTTGAAATGCAGGATAAACCAGGAGGTCTGGCTGATATTCTTGGCATTCTTGATGAGAACAAAATTAATGTTGAGTATATGTATGCTTTTCTTGAGAAATCAGCGGATAAAGCGATGGTCGTATTCAGATTTGAACATCCCGAAAAGGCCGTCAAAGTTTTAACCGATAATAATGTAACCATAGCAAAAGACATTACTGTATGAAATTCGTAATTAAATAGGGGACTGTTTTACAAATAGAAATTATATGGAAAATAGTTAAATGGAAACTGATTTTTTTTGTCACGAAATTGAAACTCTAAGCAGAGAGAAACTCGAAAATCTCCAGCTGCAAAGGCTTAGAGAAATTATAGCCTCAGCGATTAAAACGAGCTTCTATAATAAAAGGCTGGCAAAGGTTGGCATAAAGTCGCCGGAAGATATAAAATCTATAGCTGATGTACGTAAAATTCCATTTACTACCAAAGACGATTTGCGGCAGAATTTTCCGACAGGCCTGCTTGCTGTGGATATGAGCGATATTGTCAGGATTCATTCTTCGAGCGGAACAACCGGAATCCCAACGGTAATTTATTTTACCAAAGACGACCTCAACAGTTGGACGGAGCTTGTCGCCAGGAGCATTTATGCAACCGGTGCCAGAAAAGGCGATATATTCCAGAATATGATGTCGTATGGCCTTTTCACCGGCGGTCTTGGTTTGCATTACGGAGCCGAAAGAATCGGCATGACCGTTATTCCTGTTGGCGGCGGAAACACGAAGCGCCAGCTCCAGCTTATGAAAGATTTTAAAACCACCGTTCTGCACATCACTCCAAGCTATCTGCTGCATATTCACGAGTCGATGGAAAGCCACGGCTTTAATACTTCGGATTTGTCGCTTAAAAAGGCATTCATCGGTGCCGAGCCGCACTCGGAAAATACACGTCTTAAACTTGAAGAACTTTACGGAATCGATGCGTATAATTCTTATGGCCTGAGCGAATTGAGCGGGCCAGGCCTTGCGTTTGAATGCAAATATAAAGCTGGTATGCATGTATGGGAAGATGCTTATATTCTTGAAGTAATTGACCCTGAAACCGGCAAAAATGTCGAAGATGGCCAAGAGGGTGAGATTGTTCTGACAAATCTCATCAGAAAGGGCAATCCGATGATCAGATACCGTACAAGAGACCTTGCGTATGTGCTTACGGATTCCTGTAAGTGCGGCAGAACGCATCGGAGGCTCTCGAGGATACTCGGAAGAACGGATGATATGCTTATCATCAACGGTGTTAACGTCTTCCCATCGCAGATTGAAGAAGTCGTAATGCGAATACCAGAAGTGGGTACAAATTATCAGATATATGTTGATAAAATAGGTGCACTTGACAGACTGACGGTTAAGGTTGAAATTTACTCGAAGATGTTTACCGGCGAAGTAAAACAGCTTGATGCTCTCAAAAAGAAAATCGCCGAAGAATTGAGAGCCTCAATTACGATACATCCATTGATTGAACTTCACGAACCGGGCGCTCTTCCTGTCTTTGAAGGAAAGGCCAAAAGAGTTGTTGATGTGAGACCCAGCTTTTAATTAAAAATAAAGGGATATAAAATGGCTAAACAAATAAATATTTTCATAGAAAACCGTCCGGGTCGGCTTGAGTCGATAACCGGCATTCTTTCGGAAAATAATATCAATATTCGTGCTTTCACAATTCAGGACAGAGGCGATTTCGGCCTTATCAAGCTGATTGTCGATAAGCCCCAGCAGGCGCATCTCATTCTGGCTGACAGGGGCCTTGCCTGTGCATTGAAAGATGTCCTTGCGATATCTATTCCGGATAAGCCTGGCAATCTGCATAGGCTTACAAAAATACTGTCCCAGCAGAATGTAAATATTGTTGATACCTACGGCTTTGTCCTTGAGCCTGGCAGCAAAGGAGTCTGCTGTCTTGAGATACAGACAGATGATGACCGTTTTTCCAGATTACAGGATTTGCTTGCCGAAGAGGGTTTTGAAATCCTTGAAGACCAGCAGTTATATGAATTATAATATGCATCGGGAAAGCTGATGAGGTTGAATTTGTGAGTGCAGAAAATCTGAAAATTTTCAGCTCGCCGAATCTTAAGAATCCGGTAATGCTTATGGGATTTTCCGGCTGGATGAATGGCGGCGAAGTCAGCACGGGAACCATCGAATGTTTTGTTGAGGGGCTTGATGTCCGAACATTCGCAGAAATTGAATCGAAAAATTATTATATTTATAATTTTCCGGGCCCGATGGAAGTTACGTCATTATTCAGGCCTCATTGTGTTGTCGAGGATGGTCTCGTCAAGGAATTTAATGAGCCAGTCAATGTTTTTTGGGCAAGCGAAAAGGCGGATTTGATTCTTTTTATGGGGCAGGAACCAAATATTAACTGGGTTGATTATTCGAGTTGTGTTTTTTCGCTTTGCAATAGATTTAATGTTGGGCAGATATATTTTCTCGGAAGTGTCGCCAGCCTGGTGCCGCATACAAGAGAGCCGCGTTACCTGTGTTCCGTTTCAGATGCTCTTATGAAGGGCCGGTTCGAAAAATTAGGTTTCAAATTCACCAACTACAACGGTCCTGCCAGTATTGCCAATTATCTGATAACCTGTGCTTCGGGAAAAAATATCAGTATGGCTTCGATTATTGCTGAAATCCCGGCCTATGTTCACGGCAGAAATCCCAAATGCATAGGATCAATGGCAAGAATGATGTCGGGCTTGCTTGGGCTTGGGTTGGAATTTTCTGAGTTGATCGCTCTTGGTGAAGAACTTGAAAAGAAATTAACCGAAATCATAGCTAATCGTCCGGAACTGTCTTCCCATATTGAAAAACTTGAGGCCGATTATGATAACGAGGTCTTCGATACAGAAATGGTTGATTTAAAAGACTGGCTTCATAAACAGGGCATTCGTCTGGATTAGGCCAAAATGCAGACAAAGATTAATAATTCCATTATAGAGCTTATTCAGGGCGATATTACTGAGCAGGGGACAGATGCTATTGTTAATGCTGCAAATGAGCAGCTCTTGCTTGGCTCAGGCGTTGCGGGGGCCATCAGGATGAAAGGCGGCATTAAAATCCAACAAGCCTGCGACAAGCTTGCCCCGATAGCGACTGGACAGGCAGTTATTACAACCGCAGGAAATCTTAAAGCAAAAAGGATTATTCATGCGGTCGGCCCGATTCAAGGTCAGGCAATTGAGGACGAAAAGCTGGCTCAGGCAACGTTAAATTCGCTAAAACTTGCGGAGGAAAACAATATTAAGTCTATAAGTTTCCCTGCGATAAGCACGGGTGTTTTCGGTTTTCCGATGGCAAGCTGCGCCAGGATAATGCTTTCTGTGGCGGTTGAATATCTAAAGGCAGGCACAAATATAGAAAGGGTTGTTTTTTGCCTTTTTGACAATAACGCCCGTGATATTTTCGTTCAAACACTCAAAATTTTGCTGAAAAGCTGAGTTTTTTGTGATTTTTTGCTGGACAAATTGTGGTTTATCTGTTTAATATGACAAATTCGTAGTAATGTGAGAGTTAATCGTTAGTAATTTTAGTCAGAGGTAAGTGTCATGGCTCATAAAAAAGGACAAGGTTCTTCCAGAAACGGTCGCGATAGCAACCCGCATTATCGTGGTATAAAACTATATGGCGGACAGGAAGCAAAAGCAGGTTCAATTATTGTTCGTCAGTGCGGCACGAAATTCTGCGCAGGCTATAATGTTGGAATGGGCAGAGATTTTACGCTTTTCGCACTGAAAGAAGGTTCTGTGCGTTTTGACGGCAAAAAAATTCACGTTGATGCGTAAATAGCAATTTGCACAAAATTTAAAGGGCAGCGCCTATTTGAAGGTACTGCCCTTTTTTATTAATTTCTGACAGAGATGGTATCAATATCATAAGCTTTGACTGTATTTTTGCCAGCCTGTTTGGCGCAGTAAAGTGCCTCATCGACGCTTTTGGTAATATCTTCGGGATTAAATGTCGAATCGTATTGGCCAACACCGGCACTAACAGACATATTCAGCTTTTGGCTTTCCCATCGCAGGGTTGATTGGCTGACAGCATTAACTATACGCTGAGCAACAACTATTGCTTCAGCCATTGACGTATTAGGCAGTACAATCGCGAATTCATCACCGCCGTAACGAGCCGCCAAATCTATTTCACGAATACACTCTTTTATTTTGCAACTGACATGACGGATTGCAAGATCTCCTGCCCGATGTCCCAGCTTATCATTGATAGGTTTAAGATTATCTATATCAGCCATTATGATTGATATTTGTCCGCCGTATCGCTGAACACGTCTTTGCTCTTTTTCAAGCAAATCAAAAAAAGTTTTATGATTTGCAAGGCCCGTTAGTCCATCTGTTCTTGCCTGATATTGAGTTTTCTCGAACATCTTTATATTGCCGATGCTTGCTCCGACAAGCTGACGAAAAAGTTCTACGATAGCGATGTCGTTGGAATTAAAGTATTCTGATTCAATTTTATCAGCAAGGTTTAGAACGCCTACCACGCGTCCCTGGCATATAAGGGGAGCTATCATGCAGCATTTTTTTTCATAGTTTCTAGAAAAATTTCTCTGGTCATTTCTGATGGTGGGTTTATCGAAAGTATCGATGTCTTCGACCTGAAGCAGTTTTTTTGTTCTTGCAGCTGTTACCATTGGTGAGGGGGGATTTTGATTTAGTGAAACGATATTATTTATAAGAAACGGATGATTATGCCCCTGAAGACAAAGCATGTCGCTGAGGTCTTCAATAATATAAAGGCTTGCCAGCCTTGCTCCGATAAGTTCGGGGATTTGTCTTGTGCAGACATCAGTAATTTTTTTCATATCCAGGCAGTTTATCTCCTGAGCAAGCGGGGCAATCAGGTCTAATTTAAACCTGTCATCTGTAGAATTGTCTTTGTTGTTTTGGTTTATACTCATAGCGTTAATATCCTTGTTTTTTATAGGACCATGTTGTTAATATAACGACGAAACACTATCTTGAGAATTCAAGCCCTCTACGCGGCAAAAGCACGCTTTAATTGCTTTTACACTTAGACAATAATAAATGCATTTGTGAACTCCAAAATATTTAAGCTAATTTTTTTCGCAAATTTGTATATAGCTGCATTTATTAGTTATAGTTTGCATAGAGCGATATTTTGTTCATTGGGCAATTATTGCGGGGTGTTAATAAAAGTTTAATAAACAGTGATATATTATGAAAACATTAAACCATAAAATTTCGCAAAACGGATTTGCATTAATAACGTCGATGATATTCATCGTAATATTCGGTGCATTGGCTGTAGCGATGCTTTCGATGAGCAGTATGAACACAAAATTAGCTCAGAATCAGCATCATTATAATCAGTCACTTTCAAATGCCTTTTCGGGTCTGGAATTTGTAAGGCGAAATTTCGATGGGCAGGATATTGAGTGGCCTAACAGGCTCGAAGGCCTTTTTCCTATAATTCAAAGCCAGCTTGTGAGTATGACAGATGTTTCAGTAACTTATGACGGTGCTGATACAATGGATATTTCCGATGTTGCGATGAGTTCTGATGGCTCTCAGTCATTCGTTTCTAACATCGAGCATTTTGTTGATGCCAATGATGACGACCTGGAAAAGCTTAGGATGAAAGTAACCGGCAAAGACGGTGATTTTATGAAAACCCTTCAGGTGGATTACAAATTCCGAGTCGGTGCCCATTCAGCATTCGATTACGGCGTAGCCACAAAAGGGCCTTTATCGCTGTCAGGCCAGGCAGCTATTGATGGAAATGAAACAGATCCTAATCTGCTTCGCATAGAAGCAGGCGTATATAT
>CAMDDF010000089.1 GCA_945890885.1 Candidatus Kuenenia stuttgartensis
GGATGACACACTCGAATTCATCGGCGAAGACAGCATCGACCACACGCCGAACAAAGAAAAACTTTCGCTGTATATCGGCGATGCATTCGATATCGTTCCTGAATATAAGATGCTTGAAAGCGAACTTGGCCCAAGGGCTGGCGAATATCGCTGGCGTAAGGAAAAACACCAGGTAGAAATCCGCAATCGCAAAAATGAGGCTATCACGGTTTTTGTCGATGAGAAATTCACGCCATGGATGAACTGGACGATTGACGAAAGCACGCATACCTATGAAAAGAAAGACGCTTTTACCGCCCGGTTTAAGGTCGAAATAAAGGCTGACTCAACAGAGACCATAACCTATTCAACAACGCAGACGTGGTAATCTAAAAATCGAAAGCCCCTGATTCCTTCGGGGGCTTTTAGAGCACTTTAATATTTTCTGTACTCATTTAGGCCGTCGTGAGGACAAGGCTGGCAAAGAAGATTGCACAGCAATATTGAAATATTGCGAGCAAATCTGATGCCGCCAGCCGAAGCCGCAGCAGGCATAATGTGTACACGAAAAATTAAATTGCTCTAGTTTATCCATCTGCCGTTGTTCAGTTCATACTCAACTAAATCGTCAGGCTTGAAATACAGCGATATTTCGTACTCTGCATTTTCGATGCTGTCGCTGCCGTGAACTATGTTTAATTTGTCCATCGCAAAATCCCCGCGTATCGTGCCGGGCTCTGCATCCTTGCCGAAAGTTGCTCCCATTAGCTTCCTGCAAACAGCAACTGCACCCTTTCCCTCCAATGCCATCGCCATCACGGGCCCGGAGGTGATGTACTTAATCAGATCATTATAAAAGGGCTTACTCTTATGCACTGCGTAATGTCTGGCCGCCAGATCATTGCTTATCTGCAAAAACCTGGCACCGACAAGCTTTAATCCTTTTCTTTCGAATCGGGTAATAATTTCCCCAGTCAGACCTCTCTGGACAGCGTCAGGCTTGACCAATATCAGCGTTCTTTCCATATTTGTTCCGCACCAAAATACCAATAATAAAAAAAGGGAACTCCATATGGAATTCCCTTTAAAGATATTACATTTGAATATTACATACCTTTGGGAACGATAAATATTTCAACTCTTCTGTTAGCCTGGTTGCCGCCCTTGTTTGCTTTATTCTCTGCAATAGGCCTGTATTCGCCGAAACCTCTGGCACTTACACGGGTTGAAACAACGCCATTTTTCTCAAGAACATTCAGCACGCTGATTGCCCTGTTGGTTGACAGGTGCCAGTTTGTCGGATGCCTTTGCAACGTCGATGCCTTTCCGATTCTCATATCATCAGTGTGGCCGGCAACTACAACATCAAAGTCTTTTGCTTCATCTGCCGTCATAATTTTTGCCAATGCTTCCATTGCTTGTACCGCATCACTCTGAACCACATCGCTACCCGGAGCAAACAGCAAATCGCTCTTGAATTTCAACATCCCAGTCGCTTCATCGAATGTAACCATATCGCTGTTTTTGTTGGCAAACTCACTGAGCATAGCATTAAGCTCCGCAGGCAACGGCGCTCCGCTGCTTAAAAGCTGTTTCTGCATTTTAGCGATAAGGTCGTTCTTTTCAGCAATGGCTTTCTCCAATGCGGCAAGCTCCTCTTTGAGAGTTGCTATGTCGATATTGCCAAGCCCCTGAGCCTTTGCAAGCTCCTCCTGCAACTTAAGCTGCTGCATCTTGAGTGAGCTGATCTGGCTCTCAAGGTTAGCGATATATTCCTGTTGAGTACGATTCTTAAGTTTCATATCGTTATATGCCTGCGTCGTTGCACAACCGCTAAAGACAAAAGACAACACTACTGAAACCACAACGATTGAGATGATCTTAGCCAGCCTCATTTTTGAGTCCTTTCTATATTAAACCTGCTAAATCCGCCAGAACCCTGGACAGAAACTACACATTTTTTTACTCTTACAGCACAAAAAAAGCTAGAAAAATATTTCCACATAAATAAAAAACTTATTTATGCAACGAAAAACAAGGATTTCACAGCTTTCAATATTAATATCGGCTTATCACCGCCAAAATCTGTAAAAAACATTATAGCAATTACAAAAAAAAGGCTGACACCCTGTTGAGCATCAGCCTTTAGTACGTAAGTTTAACTTAGCTTAGAAAGCATAGGTGTATTTGATGCCAAAGATAATTTCGTCCTGGTCATCATTTACAGTATCTTCCATTGTAACCTGGTAAGCAACTGACGGGGTAAGTGTTCCACCCAGTACGTCAGCTATAGGAGCCTTAACCTCAAAGGTTGCGTGCGACCAATCGTGGTCAACATTCTCATAGCCCCAGCCGTCATTAAAGACTGTGCTTGCACCAAACACGATTGGCTGTTTGGTTTCGCTCATTGGGCATTCAAGATTCATTGTGTAATCAACGCCGATGATGTGCAGGAAACCACGGAGATCATAAGGTGAATCTAAACCAGCATCACCCTGTTCGCCATTAGCTATTGGCTCGAGGAAAACTAAACGGTAATAAGGAACAACGTTGTTGCCAATGATATTGGGCATTGCAAACTTTGCACCTGTCTCATAAAAATCTCTCTGCTGTGAATCCTGCCTGTAGAAATCATAGTAAGTGTAGTTAAGAGTTACATCTGTCTGTGCTGATTCATCTTTCATAAGAGAGAAATCATAGGCAAGTGTATAGTCAAGCTCTTCATCGTCAACGTGTTCACCTTCTGTTGCCCATTTTCCAACTATTGTCGCACTGAAACCTGTTCCCCAAAGATCAATTGTCGCGCTTGGGGTAAATACTCCGTCGTCGTCCTGGAGTGTATCAATGCCGTACAACATACTTCTTGTTTTGTACTCGGCAGATACTGATGTTCCGAGTTCGCCAGCAGCAGCTATACCTACACAGCTAAAAACTACTGCAAGCATTGCTAATAGTACTATTCCTTTTTTCATTTCAATCCCTTTCAAAAACAAAATTACTTTTCTATTTTATCGTCCTTAACGCAGACTTTCCTTCAACAAAAAACGAAACTAGCACCCTCATGTAAAATTTATAAATCCCTGCAATTAAAAAAGCAAGAAAAACTCCCACAAAATGATGAAAAACTGCGTTACCAATCAAACACTATAACCGTAACCTACTTCAAGGCAAAGTCTTACATAAATCAGACATTTTGATATTTTTTCCTGTTTTTTGCCATAAAAATCGCGCCAAATGCAATCGCCGCAGTTTCAGTCCGCAGTATATTTTCGCCGAGGCTTACCTTTTCTATCTCTATTTGCATGAACAGTTTTTCATCTGCCGGACTAAAACCTCCCTCTGGCCCGACAACAGCAACGACATCTCTTCCGATAATATCGAGCGTATCAACATTAACAGCTTCATCGCCGCACCAGCCGACAACAAATTTGGCAAGCGGATATTCCGTCTTGATGATTTCAATTGCTTTGCTAAATTCGATAGGTCTGTCTATAACCGGTAAAAACAAGCTTCCGCATTGTTTAATTGCTGACACCGCAACATTTTTCCACCTATCAGCAGCGTTATCGCCTTTTGCAAGCTTTACGGTTCTCTCGAAAATAACAGGTACTATTCTATCAACACCTAATTCGGTACATTTACTGATGAGCCATTCAAATCTATCGCCCTTTGCGATGCTTGTTGCGATAACAACTCTGCCGGTTTGCTTTGGCGGAACTTTTTTAAAACTTTCTATCTTAAGCTGTATTTTTTTCTTGCCTGCGTTTTCAATAACCGCAGTTACAATTCCGCCTTTGCCGTCGACAACTTCGATACATTCCCCCTTGCCAAGCCGCATCACACCGACAGCGTGTCTTGTTTCCTGTTCGCCCAGCTCAACGTCATTGCCGGATATATTTTCGCAATAAAACCTTTTCAAAGTCATAGCACTAAAATAACTTAATCTGGTATCAAAAGAAACATCAAAATTATCTTGCCGCACTTAGCAGCAACCCGACACCGCTGATAATTGCAACAAGCCCGCCAATAAGCACTCGTATATTCGTCGCTTTTTTAAAGGTAAAATGTTCCACTATAATCACAACGGTAAGATACAGCATAATAATAGCTTTGACGTTTACGACTGCGCCGCAAATTCCCAGCGACTTTTCGATTCCAAGCTGCTGAAAATAAAACGCAACCAGATTAAGCATCGCGAAAATCAGGATTCCTGCCCATTTTCCGCCGCTTATCGCTGATATTTTAAGATTGCCCGCACGAAAACATTCAAGCGACACCACCGCCACACTTACCATATTCCAGCACGCCGAATACGCCAGTGCCCCGCTATCTGCCCTGCTTACAGCGATTCTGTCAAGTATTGTACATACGCCGAATATAACCGCCGCCGCAAGCGAATAAAGCACAAGGTAAAATTTGCCGTCGCCGTTATCTTTTGATAGATAACACTCGTGCAGAGTATAACCCAACGCAGCCATACTAAGAAACATAAACACAATTGACGAGGTATTCGGCAATTCTTTATATACCACCATCAATGTTAAAAAAGCAAATACTGGTACCGCAGTCTGCATCGGCATTATCACACTTAGCCTGCCGTCCTTAACAGCCTTGGTAAACAATATGCTCGCCGCCGCGGTAAGAACCGACGTTACAATTACCACCACCCAGAATCCCCAATCACTCGGCCAGTTCCCCAAACTAATCAGAATCGGCAGAAGAAACGCCGCAGAAATAATTCGCGAAACAAGCACAAGCAATCGAGAGCTAATCCCCTGACAAAGTCTGTTGACCACAAAAACTTTGCCTGCGTTAGCCAACATCGCTATCAGAGCAAAAAATATCCACCAGCTCATATTTTTCCAAACATTTTACTTTTTTTATGGTATTTATGGTATAATGAGTTGTTCATGAAATATAGAGATTACAATTTAAAAGGTCAAGATTATAAATAGGTTTGATAAAAATACTGTTGCGAGGATTTATTCCCGGTATTGTGGAGGCAAAACAATCGGCAGTTTCGGATTTTGCGTGTCTTGGGCGGTCTGCAAACACGGTACAGATAAGCAATGGCTCGAAATTACCGAGGTCGATTTACCTCTAGAGAAAGCCCGCGACAGACTTCACGGCAAAAAAATAGTGCAAATTTCCGACCTGCACTATAGCCAAACTGTCAGCGCAAAATACCTCAAAGCCTGCATGAAACGCATAAATGAGCTTCATCCGGATATTGTCGTTATGACCGGCGATTATGTAACGCACGATCTCACCGGCAAATATGCCGAAAAAGTTGTCGATATCGTTAGCAGGCTTAAAGCTCCAAACGGAATATACGCGTGTCTGGGCAACCACGATTACGGCGTTAACAACGCATTCTCAAAACGCAGAAGTTCACAGCTCGACCGTTTGACCGACAATATGAACCAAGTGGGCATTAAGCTGCTCAGGAACAGTTCCGAGCAGATAGACCTCGACGGCCAAACTATAAATCTTGTGGGCCTTGGCGATATATGGGCAAAAGATTTCGACCCAGATAAATCATTTGCGAAAATAAATCCGGATGCCCCTGTCATTGCGCTGACTCACAATCCCCAAAGCGTTGAGCATTTGAAGGGCCACAATTTCGATACAGCATTATGCGGCCACACGCACGGCTCAAGATTCATCTTAACCCCTTCGGCAAATTGGCCCTTTATAAAGAAAACTCATCATCAGTACCATTCCGGCCTTTACCAGATAGCCGACAAAACCTTTTATGTAAACAGAGGCCTTGGCCGACTCGGAAGAGCCAGACTAAACGCCCCGCCGGAAATCACCGTTTACAATTTAAGTTAGAGTTACACTGGCAGAGAAGCTAAAATCTGAAGTAAAATTTGCAGACCCTACTTCTTATTATATATTGCAGAAGCAATCAATGAACTACCCCCAAAAATACTTGAGGGTGTTAAATATTCAAATCCGCCTACAAGCACAAGTAAGAATGAAATAATGAATAAACCAAAACCTATGTTAATTAAAATTTTCATATTGACTCCCATATTATCTGTCGCTTACATACTGCCAACAACCCATTCATTACATGGATTATCTACTACAAAGAAAAATAAGTCAATATCTTTTGTTTAACAAAAAAATTCGAGTAAATTCGTGCAATTCGTGGCTAAAAAATTCGCAAAATTAACCTCCCGCTTTTGTCATCCCGAGCGAGCATAGCGACGAGGGATCTCGTTAATTTTTATATTTGATTTTTAATTTTCCGTTCTATCTTTTCCTGATTGCGACGGTGTAAACATCTCTACCTTCTTTGAGATATTTTCGCTCAAAGTTTGTCCCAGCCTTTTCACCATCTTGCGCACCTGCCGGCAGAACATAATCTATTTCCTCGAATAATTCTCCGCACTGGCTGATGTGCTTGAGCATCCATTCAAAATAATTTTTGTGGTCTGTCGCAATATTGATTATGCCGCTTGCGACAAGTTTGCTATGAAGAATTTCGAGATTTTTTTTACATACGAATCTTCTGTCATTATGCTTTCTTTTGTGCCAGGGGTCGGGGAAATATATGTGAAAGCAGCTAATCGACTCATCAGCTACATTTTCAGGGATAAAAGCCGCCGCGTCGGTGCGAATCATTTTAACATTTTTTACGCCCCACCTGCCGAGCCTATCGACGGCGTACCTGTAAAATTTGCTTGCCCACTCAATACCCAGAAAATTTCTGTCCGGAAATTCCGCCGCCTGCTTGATTAAAAAGGTACCTTTGCCGGAGCCGATTTCGATTTCCACGGGATTGTCATTGCAGAAAATCTCAATAAAATTCACTTTACCATCGATTTTCGACGCATCTATGGCGATTTCATCATATAATTTGAGTTGTCTATTATTCACAGGCCAATCCGGAACTATTTTTCAAAGCCCGCATTTTGTTCCAAAAACTAAGTAAAGTCAAGCCAAACTGTGCCCGATATATAATTTAGAACTATGAGCTAGCTTGCCCGTATTATATACAGGAATAGTAGGAAATTAAAGGAGTACATTATGATAAGGGCTTTAATAAAACTAAAACGAAGAAGAGTTCTTCTGAACATAGACACCCAGAGAGACTTTTTTCTGGCTGACGGAAGTGCCTGCATCAGAAATCACCGGCGGGTGCTTATGAATATTCGCAGGATAAATGCCTGGGCAAGGGTACACAATATTAGAGTCATAAGTACAGCTTTGGTAAATACTAACGGCCATTTAGAACATCCGGATTATTGCATAGACGGCTCCGATGGCGCCAGAATTTTAAATTACACACGGAGGAACCGTTGCATCTCATATAGTGCTGACGGCTATGCCGACCTCAGGAAAGATGTATTCGATAATTTCGACCAGATTGTACTTGAAAAAAGAACTTCTAATCCTTTCAATGAGCCTCGTGTTGACCGTTTGCTAAGTGAGCTGGCGGTTGACGAAATAATCGTTGTCGGTGCTTTGGCTGAAAATGCCGTTTTTGAGACCGTTCTTGGCCTGCTTCAAAGGGGTAAAAGGGTTACTGTTATCTCAGATGCGATAGGCTCAAGGGACAAAGACCAAGCAGAAATGGCGATTAAAAAAATAGAAGCCAAAGGCGCTAAGGTCATTGAAACAAAGGAATTAGCAGGCCTTGGTCATTTGCATCTTGTCGGTGCCTGCCATTGTGAACGCTGCCAGGGTAAATTCAAAAAACTTGCTATTTAGGCCGCGGCAAACGGCAAACTTGCACTTGACTTTTGGTCATTTTTTCTGTAGAATTACCCTCTTTAATTTAGCGGTTATTATTTTTCCGGATGAGGGTATCGTTTAGGGTGCGTGTTTATTACAAAATCGCGGTTTGTTTTTTGTTTCTGCTTGGCATCAGTTCCATAACTTTGGCGGACTACTGTGTGGCATCTGGTAGCATTGATACACTGGACCCGTACATAATCGCCGTCAATTTCAATGGGATATCAAATAGCAGCGCACAGGAAAGCTATTCCTATAACACGGAGTCATATGGCTATCTCACGCTAGGACAGAGTTATACAGCACGATTGACCATCGCAAATCCATCGGATGCGAAATGCCGCATATGGGTGGACTGGAATCAGGATCTGGATTTCGATGACTCCGGCGAAACTGTTTATTCTGCCATCCTTACTTCAAGTTCAACTACAACCACAATCCAGCCGTCAATATCAGTTCCACAGGATGCGGTTCCCGGCTTTTGCAGGATGAGGATTCGAGTATGCTGGAAGGAAGACCCGAATAGTTGTGAAACGCAGTCAGGCGAAGTCGAGGACTATCCCATTTATGTCTATATCGAAGGCCAACCATTTTACAGCGGCGGCATGGGTACAATTGATGAACCGTATTTAATTTCAACGCCGCAGGATTTAAACGAGATACCGAACCACCCAACTAATTGGGGCCAGTATTTTCTGCTTACAAACGATATTGATATGTCGCAACTGGCTGGAGGCTTCAAAAATCCAATTGGTGATTTAGGTACAGGTTTTACCGGCATTTTTGACGGCAACTCACATGCTATTTCTAATTTCAGCTATCACGACACAGGCAACAGCTTTGTCGCTCTTTTCGGCCATGTCGATTTAAGTACCGCTCAAATAAAAAATCTTCGTCTCATAAACCCCACTATATCTGCCGCGAACTATGTCGCTGCACTTGTCGGAACATTAGGAACCACTGGCCAGCCGCTGATTCAAAACTGCTCAGTAAAAGGCGGAAATATTGCCGGAACAAAGTATGTCGGAGGTCTTGTCGGACATGCAATATCAGGCCAAATAATCAACTGCTATGCAGATACTTCCGTCTCGGCAACTGGAAACACCGCAGGCGGATTTATAGGCTCAACTGGTAATACCTCTACTATAATCAATAGCTACTCAACATCAACGGTTCAATGTCCAAACACAGTAGGCGGATTTGTTGGCACATA
>CAMDDF010000090.1 GCA_945890885.1 Candidatus Kuenenia stuttgartensis
GGCCAGGCAGCTCCGGATTTTGAGCTTCTCGATCAGGATTGTATGCTGGTGCGGCTTTCGGATTTTGCGGGGAGAAAGGTGTTGCTCTACTTTTATCCCAAGGCAGACACGCCGAGTTGCACTCAGCAGGCTTGCAATGTTAATCTTTCGTTGCATAGTCTCGAATCGAAGGGGATGGTTGCAATGGGGATAAGTCCTGACACATGCGAGAGTTTGAAATCTTTTGCGGAGAAGTTTTCTCTGCATTTCCCGCTATTGAGCGACCCGGAGCACAAAGTGGCGCAAATTTACGGGGCATGGGGACAAAGACATCGTGAATCAGGCGACTACGAAGGAATAGTTCGTTCGTCATTCGTCATTGACGAAGACGGGAAGATTATTCAGTCCAACTATGATGTAAGCCCTGCTGAAACCATTTTGAGAGCTGAACAGCTGCTGATGATGTATTAGCTGCGCGATGCACCGGCGGTTAAAAATCGAAATTTTTACCGGTGAGCTGCTCGTATGCTTCAATGTATTTGGCACTGGTTTTTAAAACGATGTCAGGCGGAAGCTCGACACCGGCGCCGGATTTGTCGAAATTTATGTCCTCAAGATAATTCCTAACGAACTGTTTGTCGTAGCTTTCCTGATCTCTGCCGGGCTGATATTTGTCCGCAGGCCAGAATCTGGAACTGTCGGGCGTAAGCACTTCGTCAATAAGTATAACTCTGCCGTCAATGATGCCCCATTCAAATTTAGTGTCAGCAAGGATAATGCCCCTTGTTTGAGCATATTGGCTGGCTTTTTTGAAAATCTCGATACTCTTGTTCTTTACATATTCAGCAATTTCAGCGCCGACTATTTCTTTAGCTTGTTCAAAATTTATATTCTCATCGTGTTCGCCGAATTCGGCTTTGGTCGATGGGGTAAATATAGGCTCGGGGAATTTGCCGCACTGCTTCATTCCTGCGGGGAGTTTGTTTCCGTGTACGGTTTGAGTTTTCTGGTATTCTTTCCAGCCTGAGCCTGCCAGATAGCCGCGAACCACAGCTTCTATCAGAAGCGGAGTGGTCTTTTTGACAAGCATACTTCTGCCTTCAAGCTGGGCGGGACAATTGCAAAACGGAGCGGGGAATTCTTTGACATCATCGGTAATCAGGTGATGCTCAACTGTTCCGTTGAAAAATTCGAACCAAAACTTCGATATCTGAGTCAGCACGACTCCCTTGTTTGGGATGCCGTTTTTCATAATAACATCAAATGCGGAGATTCTATCTGTAGCGGCAATGAGCAGTTTATCGCCAAGGTCGTAAATGTCCCTGACTTTTCCGTGCTTTGCGGGAGTATTTAAAATATTTGTTTGCAGTACCACTTCAGCCATAATACATCCTTTCGGTTTTTACACTGAAAACATCTAACGGGGGCAAATATTACGCGCAAACCTATAATTTGTCAAGAAAAGGATTTGTTAATCAGGAGCAAAGTTATCTATATTTTTCTTGCGAATTCTGCGAACATTTCGCCGCGCTGCTGGAAATTATCGAACATATCATAGCTTGCACAAGCCGGGCTAAGCAGCACTACATCGCCGGAAGAGGCAATCGAATTTGCAAGTTTGACCGCATCTTCAAGAGTACCGGCCATTTCAACTTTTACTGTGTCTGCTGGTATGGCGGCAGCGATTTTTGGCGTGGTCTGGCCAATTAAAATAATAGCCTTGATGGTGTTTTTGTTTTCGACGATTTTCTGGCCGAGTTTTTCGAAGCTGATGCCTTTGTCGTAACCGCCAGCAATAATAATCTTATTCTGCTCGAATGCTTCAATTGCTACCATTACGCTCTCCGGCGTGGTGGCGATTGAGTCGTTATACCATCGTATGCCGTTTTTCCTTGAGACACATTCGAGACGATGCGGCAGAGCTTTGAATGTTTCAATTGCTTTCTTGATGGACTTGTTGCCCATGCCAAGCTGACGTGCGATAGCGACTGCACCCGCCAAGTTCGAGAAATTTGCTCTGCCTGGCAATGGTGTAATTTCGGCAAATCTAAGCGGCAAGTCAGAGCAGTTATATGTCATACACGTTGCCGGTGAATAGCTTGCAACTTTATTCATAAGCTTAACAGCTTCTTCATCTTCGCCGTTGAAAATCGCAACATCGCCTGCCTTTTGGAATTTGAAAATATATTCCTTTGCGTCGATGTAATTCTGGAAAGTTATATGCCTGTCAAGGTGATTGGGCGTAATATTTGTAATAAGCGCGACGTTCGGCGATTTTTTTATTCTCGCCAATTGCTCTAGCTGAAAACTCGATATCTCAAGCACAACGATATCGTCGGCCTTAATGTTATCAATGATTTCCAGCAGCGGCTTGTTGCCGATATTGCCGGAAAGAAAAACATTATTATATGTCTGCATCTTCGGCGGATTGTTATTCAGCAAGTGAAACGTCAGAGCTGTTGTAGTGCTTTTGCCGTTTGAGCCTGTGATGGCAACGATTTTGGCAGGGCACAGTTCGAAAAATATTTCGATTTGCGATGTGATGAATGCGCCGCTGTCTTTGGCGATTTTCAGATATTTATTGTTATCCGGATTTATCGCTGGATTGACAATAACGGTATCGCAGTTTTCAAAATCGGACTCCTGATGTTTTCCCAGGCAGAAAGTGATATTTGAAATTCCGTCAAGTTTTCCGATTGAGGCTTTGAGCTTCTCCTCAACAGCCATATCGGTAACGATGACCTCTTTGGCGTATCTGGTAGCGAACATAGCGCTGTCGATTCCGCCGCCGAATCTGCCCAGTCCCATCACGAGAACTTTTTTGTTCTTAAAATTCTTTAGAATGTTTTCGTTCATCTATATTTATCTGATAGCCGCAAACAATTCTATTTTTGCATCAGCGATTGCCTGCTCAATGCATTTTTCCCAGTTGTCGCCGTACTTGTTGGCATACTTAGGATTTTCATAAGCGTAGATGATCGACCTTGATGCGTTTACCAATGCACCTGTGCCGTCTTTTTTGCAGAGCCTTGCGCAGTCTTGTGCGGTGGCGCCCTGTGAGCCGAAGCCTGGAACGAGGAACCAGATGTTCGGATATTTCTGCCTTAAGAGTGTTGTTTCGTCAGAGGAGGTGCCGCCGATTATCATGCCGATATCGCTAAAGCCATGTGTGCCGATGTATTCAGGCTGATTTGCTATCTGGGCAATAACCTCTGCCAACTTCTGATACATCTTAACGCCTTTTGCGTCAGCGAAATCCTGAATGACGGCAGAGGACGGGTTGCTTGAGCGAACCCATACGAAGATGCCTTTTCCTTCATCGACGGCGACTTTTGCAAAAGGCTCGATACCTTCGATTCCTGCAAAGCCGTTGATTGTTATCGCATCAGGCATAACGACATCTTCCAAACCTGTAAAATCGGAATTTTTGAGGTGTGCAATTGCGTATTCCTGTGCGGTATGGCCTATGTCGCCTCTTTTGACATCGCCGATAATTTCAACACCGAGAGACTCAGCTTCGCTGACAAGGTTGTAATACATTTCAACGCCTTCCCAGAGGTACTTTTCAAAGAAAGCGATATTCATTTTAACTGCTGGCACCAACGGAGCAACGATTCGTAACAC
Source organism: Candidatus Kuenenia stuttgartensis (assembly GCA_945890885.1). Lineage (GTDB taxonomy): Bacteria > Planctomycetota > Phycisphaerae > Sedimentisphaerales > CAMDDF01 > CAMDDF01. The sequence continues at coordinate 3,604 of CAMDDF010000090.1, forward strand.
TTTGGTGCTGAATTCGAATATGGCATCAATGGCGGCGGAAACGTCGTTTTCGTCGTTCATATCTTTGTGTGTTGTGATGGATTTTGGCAATCTGCTGTAAACAGGGTCAAGTCCGACGATGAGCGGGGTCTTTTTCTCTTTTACCGCATCATAAATTCTGTCCGAAAAATGTGTGGCCAATTGTCTATCCTTTCGCTATCCATTAAATTATGAATTTCATTTTAATTTTGAACTGGCTACTATATAATCAGCGAGCCGATTGGGCAAGCACAGAATGGTAAATAATCAAAGATTTTGTTTTGAAAAACTCATATCTACATAAAAAATGGCTGTATCTGCTGGCAATAGCGGTTCTGGCGGCGCTTATAGTTTTATCGCTATTTGCGATAATGCTCACGCATCGCCATTCGGGATATTCAGTTCCGGCAGTGGAAAATCCAAACGAGGTCAGCCCGTACCTTACGCATGAATTGGCACCGCAATTCTGGGACGGTATTCAAAAAGGCGGCCCTTTCGAGATTATCGTCGATGAGGCAGGGCTAAATAATATAATCTCAAGGGACAGCGCAGTGAGCGGTGGTTGGCCTGTAAGTTTTGATTATGTAAATGTTTATGCACCAACCGTTAAATTTTTGCCCGGCAAAATCAATGCAGTAGCAAAGGTTGCCGTGGACGGAATCAAGATATATGTTGACGTTTATTTGAAAGCAGAGGTGCTTTCTGAGGGCAAAATGAGGGTTGAAATCGAGTCGGTTAAGGCTGGCGCTGTCAATATTACAGGATTTGCCGTGTCGATTATAAGGGATGTTTTTGAGAAAAGGTTTAAAGATAGCTCCGGCACGGATGGGATGGACGAGATAATTTATGCAATACTTGAAAACAGGCCTTTTGAGCCGGCGTTTGCTTTGGGCGAGCAAAAACTGCGGGTGTATAAGGCTGATTTGGCTCAGAGCAAGCTAGTGATAGGTTTTATGCCGATAACTGTCATAAAATGACAAGTCATCAAATACGGTTTATTTCAACCAAAGAATGCATGCAAAGGCAACCGATTAGATGCTTGCTGGCCGAGGCAGCTAGTAAAATTTTCTTTTTGAGATTACTTACCATATCCCTACTGTCAGCGGGATTATGCAAAAAAATAGCCTATCAATTGTATTTACTTTCAGCCTCTGCCGGATAGAATAAAGATGAAATTATGCTATTATCCATAAGTACTTTTTTTGGAGGCCAGCAATGCAAAAACTAAGATTCTACAATTCCCTGCGAAACCCATCCAAATTAACTGTTACCGCAGAGCTTGTCGGCGCGCCGGGATTTAGCTTTGCGCCAATCAGGAAATTCCTCTCGGCATACCACGAAAAAAACTCTGTTCCTGCGTGCTTTGATTTTGCCTCCATCACCAGCCCGCAAAACCCCGGCGGCATAGCAAACATAGAGCCTGCCGACGTACTTGCTTATCTGGTTCAAACTAACCTGCTGGGAAATCTGGACTTTGTGCCGCATATAAGCTGTAAAGACCAGAATATTGACAGAATAATAAGCTCGCTTGCCGGCTATAAAACTTTTGATGTTACAAGCGTTCTTGCCCTGACCGGCGATAAGCCCGTTTCGGCAAAAGGCGTTTTTAATGTCGAATCGGTCGGGCTTTGCAAGGTCATACAAAAATTTAATAATCAGGATTATATAAATGCAAAACCCGAAAGTCTGAGCAAGGTTCATCAATTCAATATCGGTGCGGCTGTTTCGCAGTATAAATACACCGAAGCGTCGCAGATGCAGCAGTATTATAAAATGGAAAAGAAAATCGCTTCCGGTGCAAATTTTATAATCACGCAGGTCGGATGGGACTGGAAAAAGTGCGTCGAGCTATTCAGATATTGCAAGGATAACGAAATAACAACGCCTATCGTGGGCAATGTTTATCTGCTGTCAACGGTTACGCCTGCGCCAAGGCTGATGCACGATATTAAACTGCCGGGCTGTTTCGTGAGCGATGCTCTTTTTGTCAAAGTCCTCAGCGAATCCGTCGATGACCATATCGAACGCGCCGCCCAGCAGGTGGCAATGTTTAAATCGCTGGGAGCGGCTGGTGTCGATATCGGCGGCGTACACGATTACGATATGTTCCTGAAAATTCTCAATCGCGCTGCGGAAATCGGCGATGGCTGGGAAAAATACAAGGATAATTTGTGTTTTGCCGCTGAGAACGGCTGGTATCTTTACGAAGACAACGGCAGAAAAAAGACACTATCCAAGCCTAAAAAGACGTGCATCCATAAAACATTCAACTGCGTGCATCGGGCGATTCTCGACCCCAACTATACGGGCTTTAAGGCGTTGCGGGCCACAATGAAAGCCTTGGGCACTGAAAAAGGCAAAGGATTTTTCTATTCAGGCTTCAACGCAATTGAAAAATTTATGAAATATCTTATGTTTGAATGCCAGGAATGTGGAGATTGCTTCTTGCCGGAAAACTTCAGTCTTTGTACAATGGGCAAGTGCGAGAAGGGCCTGGATAATGTGCCGTGCGGAGATGCTACCGCCGATGGGCACTGCGGAAATAATCTTGATATAGTCTGCGTCGGCGAGCTGGTTTACAATGCGGCGGCGGCAGAGGGCAACCTTGAAAAATGGCGAAAGATAATTTGCCAGCCGAGAAATCCTAAATTGGCCCATTCCGCTTCGATTTTAAATTACGTATTTGGAAAGGATCATACTATGAAATCACCATTGATTGGCATTGGCGAACTTATACACGCATCAATACCCAAAACCGGGCAGATAATGAAGCAACTTCACGAAATGGGCCCGGATGCATACACCAAATCAAGCCCGGAGCTTGAATATATTATCGCGCTTATCCGCGACCAGACCAGCGAAGGCGCCGCCTATCTGGCAGTCAATGTTGATGAATTTGTCGAAATCAGTTCGCAAACAGCCGTTGACATTATGAAAGAATATGTCAGGCTCGTCCGCAAGTACAGCAACGGCACACCCGTTTGTATGGACTCGTCAAATGATGATGTTCTTATCGCCGGTTTGAAAGAATGGTACAACACCAGCGAAAAAGTTGCTCGGCCGTTAATCAATTCCGTAAAAGTTCACACAATGGAAAATATGTTCCCGTATAAAAGGGATTATGATTATAAATTTATCGGCTTGCTCGTGGCGGAAGATCAAAGCTCGACGAAGCATCCCGTTGACCAGATGTATGAGATGGCAAAGAAAATCTTCGGCAGGGCTATGGAATTTGGCTTTAAAGCTGATTATATATTCTTCGATTCGACGGTATTTCCGCTTGCGATTGATATGCCGATGAACCCCGGTCAGTCAAGCTATTGCTATAACGCATTCGAGACGATTAAGAAAATCAAATCCGACCCGCAGATGAAAGGCGTGCATTGTTCGCTTGGCGTGAGCAATTCTGTTCGAGATTTGCCGGGCCGAAAAATCGGCGTATGCAGAGCGTATGTTGAAGTTGCAATGGAGGCGGGACTTGATGCCGCTATTGTAAATCCTGCGCATCACTATGGCGAATCTGCTGCTGATGCGGAAATAGTTAAAATGGTTCGTGCGTTTGCCGCTCTCGATGGCGATGTGAGCAAACTCACCGACGCGATGGACTTGATGGGGAAATTCTGTCGGGAAAATAAAAAGACTGCGATGTAAATTAGCTGTCAGATTACAGAAAGAAAGCGTTGATATGAAGATTGAAATGGGAGAGTCGTTATTTCTGTCTTGGCTACGTCATGTTAAGCAGTGCCAAATTGTGGGTGGCACCTTTTTGCTTGCAAAAGGGTGGAATTGTCGCTTCCTCGAGACTCGGTGAATTATGCAAAAATTATCCGCCAACCCTCTGCTATCATACTCATGCAACATTATAACTGCATATCTATGTACACAAAAAAAGCCCGCTATTTTTGTTAGCGGGCTCTGGTTTTTTATACAATTTATCGATTATATTTTCGGATAGTTTCCAAGATATTCTGTCTTTGGCAATCCGCCTGTAAGCGGCAACGCATATTTGATAAAAGCATCTGTTATGCCGTTGCCTGTTGCGTTGATATATTCATCAGGCATATGCTTTGTATGTTCGGCAACATTTACAAGGTCTGTCCTGAAAAGTTCAACGCCATAATTTGCGCCTTCGCCTGTTCTCTTCATAGAAACTGAGCCGCTCTGGAATTTCTTTGACAGCTCCACAGCTTCTCTGCCGCACCTGCGAGCTTCATCCGCATCGGTTTCACTTTGCAGTCCTGCAAAGCTCCTTTGAAGATAGCCGAAAGTATCCGCACGAACACGTTTGATTTTCAGCTTGCCCTTTATCTGCCCTGCAAGGTAATCAGCCAAAGCGCCGGTACCTGAAAGTTGAACATTGCCATGTGCATCGCGTTCTGCATCTTCAGCAAGTTTTTCTGCGTATGTCTTGCCGTCGGTATCAGTAACTCCCTCACTGACAGCCATAACACATCTGCCGTATTTCTTGTACATCGCCTCAATCTGGCCAAGCATATCAGCCATAGCGATAGGCCTTTCCGGCATATATATCAAATGCGGGCCGTCGTCTTCACGCTGTTTGGCAAGCCCAGCCGCCGCCGTCAAAAATCCTGCGTGCCTTCCCATAATCACATCAATTTTAATTCCCGGCAGCGCCCTGTTGTCGAGGTCATCGCCCATAATTGCACATGCGACAAACTTTGCCGCCGTACCGAAACCTGGGCAATGGTCTGTAACGCGAAGGTCATTATCGATTGTCTTCGGAACATGGAACGCTTTGAGGTCATACTTGGCCTCGATAGCCATATTATTGATAATATAGCAGGTATTCGCTGAGTCGTTTCCGCCGATATAGTAGAAATAGCGGATGTCGTGTTTTTTAAATACCGCCAGCACCTTTTCGCAGTAAGCCCTGTCAGGCTTATCCCTGCTTGAACCAAGCGCCGAAGATGGGCTTTTTGCCACTACTTCAAGGGTTTCCTTGGAGATCTTCTTGAGGTCGACAAAATCTTCCTTTACTATGCCGGAAACTGCGTGTATTGCACCATAAAGATTAGTTATTCCGGGGTGTTTTGATGCCTGTTCGATAACGCCTACCAGCGAGGCATTGATAACGCCGGTCGGACCGCCGGATTGGCTTACTATTGCATTAGCCATTGAATTTCCTTTCACTGTTAATTTTCAGATTCTTCTTACTCACCGAGCCAGCCAAAATAACACAAAAAAACCTCAGAATCAACATTTAATCAAATATTTCCTACCGAAAATAGAAGCCGAGTTGCCCAAGTGGCCGGGTAATGTTCT
>CAMDDF010000091.1 GCA_945890885.1 Candidatus Kuenenia stuttgartensis
AGGCTCATGTTACATAGCTTATCTGTGGCTAAAAAATATTTAAAAAAATTCCAGTTTCCCCCTTGACGGTTTTTTGGCATGATTGAGCAATCCACAATATCTACTATTCATTTTTCGTGATTTTCACGTCTTTCCACGTTTTTTCGCGCACTTTTTGATGATTTTCACCCTAAAATCCGCATTCTTCTAATTTCTCACTTTTCACTTCTAACATCTTTCATTAAAAACACTTACAGCGTTTTTAATGAAAAGTCTTATCATACTTAGTGTCGTATCACATACCCCTAAAACCCGGCTAGCAATGCCAAAAACGCCTATTTAGCTTTTAAAATTTTCGAAAAAATGCCAATTTTCCCAAATTTTTACCCCATTTTTAATGTGGATTTGGGAATTCGGGTAATTTTAACCACCAAAAATCACTAATAAATTCTAAAACATCATACATTCTGCATAAGCCATGCTGAAATCCGGCGACTCAGCAAGTTCTATATGGTGCATTTTCCCCGCCAGCTCATCGGCAAGTTTTCTGCACTGGACACTCAGCAGCGTCATAATCGCGCCGGTGCTTGCGGCATTGCCTACGAAGTGCACTTTCGCCAAATCCAAATCTGGTATAAGCCCAATTCTTTTGGCGCTTTCCCTGCTGATATAATTTCCAAACGCCCCCGCCAGCAGTATCTGGTCAATCTGGGCATCCGTAATCCCCATCTCTTTCTGGAGCAGAACAATCCCAACCCGCATCGCAGCCTTTGCAAGCTGAGTTTCACGAACATCACGCTGAGTAAAATGAACATTGTCAGCCAGCACAAAAGCCCATTGGCCATCGGACTGAACAATTCGTTTCAATATTTTGGCGGGCAATTTACTTTGCAATTTTTCAGGCTCAATAAATCGCCCCGTAGAATCGACCACACCTAATTCGACCAGCACCGCCATCGCATCTATCAGCCCGCTGCCGCATATCGACTTTGCGACCCCGCCGCCAATGACATCAATATCAATATCTTCGTGATTTATTATCACGCTTTGAATTGAGCCGTCAATCGCTCTGCTTCCCTGACGGATTCTGGCACCTTCAAACGCAGGCCCTGCGGCACAGCTTGCCGCGTACATCTTATCTTTTGTTCCGAGTATCAACTCGCCGTTGGTGCCGATGTCAATCACCAGCGTTATCTTGTCTGTCTTATCCATACCCACCGCCAAAGCAACCGCGGTAGTATCTGCTCCAAGAAAGCCTGCGATATTGGCAATGGTGTAAACATTTGCGGAAGGGTTTATTTTGATGCCAAGTCTGGCCGCTGGAATATCGTGGCTGTCAGTTGTGTGGGCACTAAAAGGCATTTGGCCGAGCTGTTCAACAGGAAAGCCCAAGAAAATATGATTCATTGTGGTATTACCAGCGATGCACAGCTCATAGATATAATTCGCATCAATCGCTGTTTCACTGCAAAGCTGCTCAACAAGCTGATTTATGCCGGTAATTATCGCCCGATGCATTTTTTCAAGCCCCGCTTGATTGCTGCCGAATGATATTCTGGCAATTACATCCGCCCCGAAAACGGACTGGGGATTATCCATAGCTTTTGTTGCGACAGTTTTACCATCTATCATATCTATCAGCTTTGCGACAACCGTAGTAGTACCTACATCAACCGCAACGCCGAAGATTTTGCCGGAGGTATCGCCTTTTTCGTAAGCTATAACGCGATAACAATGGCTGGGATTTTTTCTGATGGTTGAAAGATGGCTTACAAATGTAATACCACCATTATTGGAGGATAAGTCAACATCATTTGCGAGCCTGCCAAGCAGAGCATCGTCAATTTCGCAGCAATGGTCGGTGCAGGCATGTTTCAACTTTGCTTTTACGGATTCAGGTTTCAGGCTGTCGAGCCTGAGAAAATGTTTACGGATGCACGGGTTAATGTGCATCTGCCGCTCAATGCCATGTAAAAGTATTTGCTGCTTATCAAAGCGCGAAGTTTCCGGAATGGTCACCGTCAGATCCGATTCGACCTGGTACTGGCAAGCCAGCACCTTACGTTTCGTATCTTTCAGCACCACCGCGCATTTGCCGCAAGTACCTTTGCCTCCGCAAATTGTATTTAAAATTATCCCCGCCTTGTTGGCGGCTTCAAGCAGTGTTGCGCCGCTATGAATTTCTACAACGGTATTGTCAGGCTCAAAACTTACTCTAAAATGTCGCATTTAGGGATATACCCCAAAAACAGAATTAAAGCCAGCATAACTGCTATTTATTATGACGGACCTTCCAGCGTGATTTCCTCTTTTTGCTGCCGATTTTCCGTCTTCTTCTTGGCTTGGACATTACAATCTCCGTTATTATGTTAGATGTTATCTCTGAGAAAATACTTTAAACCTTTAGGATATATGTTATTATGCAGAAAAGCAAGTGTTTGTCTGAATGTTTTTAAAAAAATAGCTTATTACCTCATACAAGGAGGCTAAAAATGATGCAATGCAAAGATTGTCAGTTCTGTCAAATCCAGCCCGACGGCAGAAGAAGTTTTCAGTGCGACCCATTTGTAAATATTATTGATCCTGAATGTATTCAAAAATGGCAACTAATCCGTCTTGATATGCTTCTGGCCAATTATCAGGCTATGCTTCAGATGAATCAGAAACTTGCCCCGCTACAGGATAAAATGATAAAATATATGGAGCGGGAAATGGACGGCCTCGACGAAGGGGAAAAATGGAAATATGACGACGAAGATGATGATAACACAGAAGGCGATAATGATGACCCTTTTAAAAAACTCTAACAAAATAGTCTTTAGTCCCTGGTTTTGAGTTAGAAGAGATCCCTCGTCGCTTCGCTCACTCGGGATGACAGGGAGTTAGCATTGTGTCTTTTTTTTGCTACAATGGAGGCTTGGATTGATAATCGTTTTTTTCGGGAAATTTTAAAATTCTGCAATAAACACCTCACATCCCACGTCTAAACTGGTGAAAATGTTAATATGATGAGCCGGGATTTGGAAAAGATCATTGCGGGCTGTAAAAAAGGCCAAAACAGTGCTTATAGTGAGCTTGTAGATTGTTACAGTCAGAAGATCTACGCCTATTTTTATCGCCTTACCGGAAATCGGGACATAAGCAATGATTTGCTCAGCGAACTGTTTTTGAAAGTTATCAAAAATATTAAAAAGTTCAAAGACGGCAGTTTTGACAGCTGGATTTACAAGATCGCTTCAAATGTATTCCACGACTTTCTGCGTGAAAAACAAAAGCAGCGAAAAATCAATAGCGAATATGCCGAAAATGCTGAATCGTTTTATCTGGACAGTCAGCACGAAAAAGCAGATATGGGTCAGCATTTACAAAACCAGCTTAACAAGATAGACGCTGAGGAAAGGGAAATAGTTCTGTTGAGATTCTACTCGGACTTATCTTTTAAGGAAATTGCGGAGATTCGAAATGAGCCAATTGGAACGACACTTTCGAAGCTGCATCGAAGTCTTAAAAAATTAAGAAGCCTTATAGGGCAATCAAAATGAAAAATATAAATGATGAAAATTTAAAAGAACTTCTGAAGAAATTCTACGATGAAGAGCATTCTATGGAATTCATACATAATATGGAATTCGCAGAGAAAATTTTGAGTGCCACCAGAGAGCCTGCTCCTTCGCGGGAAGTTATTGAAAATATCAAACGCAGGATTTCAAAAGGCAATAGCTATAAACGATACTGGGAGCTTTCGGCAGCGGCAGCTATACTTATTATTATAACATTGTCGGCAGTTAATATTTTTCGTGATGAACCTGCACACTATCAAGGCACAATAACCGCAACCCAATGGGAAAGCAGCAATTTCAGCATCGACGACAATGAGTTTTTCGCAATAAACAACAGCATTGAAGATGTTTCTGAGCAGATGTTGACATTAAGTGAAGAAAACAATAACGAATTGGCCAATTCGATTGTCGAGCTTGAAACCGATATGATAGATTTAGAAAATAATTTTTGGAAAGGATAAAAAATGAAAACGAAAAGTTTAATAGTGTTAGTAATGTTTGCAGCATTGATCAGTATAGGTTATGCACAGGATGCTGTACCGGAAGAAAATATCTGGGCAGATGCTCCATCGCCTGCAATGGCCCCGCAACCAAGACAGCTTACGCCGGAGCGGATAGAACAATTCCTCGATAGACTCGAACAGCGAGACCCCGAAAAAGCCAAACAGCTTCGCCAGCTTCAAATTGACGACCCAAAAGCTTTTGAGCAGGAAATTCGTCAGATAACAAAAAATGTCAGGCTTGGCATGATGGATAGAAAAATGGATGATGCAAACAATCCAGACCGTCGCGGGAAAATGAGACATGAATTCAATCGTGAAGGACAGGACGGCCCTGCTGCAGGAATGCATCCAATGGGAGCAAAAGATGGCGGCCGAGGCGACGAATTCCGTGAAAGAATAATGGAACACAAACAGGAATTTGAAAACTGGCTCAAAACCAATCATCCCGAAGAAGCTGTAGAACTTGAAAAACTGCAAGGAGGAGATCAGCAGGCATACAGACAGAAGCTGATGGAAACAATGCGTAAGTACGGCCAGATTTTCCGTGCCGAAAAGGACAATCCTGAACTTGCGACCGTCATGAAAAAAGATATGCAACTGAAAGATCAAAGCATCGAACTTGTTGACAAAATCAATGCCGCCGCTGATACGGCAGAAAAAGAGAAATTAACCGCCCAACTCCAGCAGGTCATATCCGAAAGATTTGATTTGATAGTTAAGCGTAAACATCTCCAGGTACAGGATATGGAGAAAAAACTTGCTGAACTTCAAGCCAAAGTTGCCGAGAAAAAGGCCTCTTTGACAGAACTTGAAGCAAAAAAAGAAGCTGAAGTCAAAGCCAGAATGGAAGAGCTTTTGAGCAAGCAGGAAAAAATTAACTGGGACTAACAATCTTGTTGTTTTTAAAATTTCGTGAAAGACCCGGCCCTGTTCCCGGGTCTTTTTTTATGCCCTATTTCCACTGACAGACGTAATTTGTCGTTTTTTTTATAAAAAACTAATTTTCTCTTGCATTTTTTGAGCATTTTAGCATACAATGCCGGATTATTATCCCTTTCATAGGCGATAATATAAAATCGTTCAGTAATAGGAAAAACAATGATGAAGAATCCGATAAGGTGGATTTTTTATAGTTAGTACCAGCCCTTGAACACCGGGGGGTGGTATCAGTTTCACTGAAATTTACGTTAGTTACAATAAATTGATAGATTGAAAGTTCAAAAAAATGCAAAAAATTAGCAGAATCAGAAACATCGGTATATCAGCACATATCGACTCAGGCAAAACAACCCTCAGCGAGCGAATATTATTCTACGCAGGCAGAATCCACCGAATTCAGGAAGTTCGCGGCGGTACCGGCGGTGCCACGATGGACTTTATGGAACTCGAACGCGAACGAGGCATAACAATCACCTCCGCATCAACACAGGTGCAGTGGGGCAATAAATGTATCAATCTTATCGATACTCCGGGACACGTTGACTTCACCGTTGAGGTAGAACGTTCGCTGCGAGTACTCGATGGAGCTATCATGGTACTCTGTGCAGTCGGCGGCGTTCAAAGCCAGTCGGTTACGGTTGACCAGCAGATGAAACGCTATCGCCTGCCGAGAATCGCGTTCATAAATAAAATGGACAGAACCGGCTCAGACTCCGAACGCGTTATCAAAGACATCAGAGAAAAACTTGCTCTCAACGCTGTACCACTTCAGCTAAATATGGGCGAAGGCGAGAACTTTGAGGGAGTCATCGACCTTGTCACGATGGAATCAATAACTTTCGACGGCGAACACGGCGAAAAAGTTATCCGTAACCCGATACCTGCCGGATACGCAGACGCTGCTGCTAAGGCAAGGCTCAAGATGCTCGATTCGCTCAGTATGTTCAGCGACGAAATGACAGAGCTTATGCTCGACGAAAAAGAAATCCCGCTGGATATAATAAAAACCACCATCCGTGAAGCAACAATCAATCGCGATATCGTTCCGCTGATGATGGGAACCGCGATAAAGAATAAAGGCGTTCAGCCACTGCTTGATGCTGTTTGTGATTATCTGCCAAGTCCGCTTGACCGTACAAGTTTCGCACGCGACCACAACAACGAAGGCGCAGAAACCCCGCTGGTCAGCGACCCAGACGCACCGCTGGTAGCGATGGTATTCAAAATTGCAGAGGAAACATTCGGCCAGCTCAATTACACGAGAGTCTATCAGGGCAAAATCGTCAAGGGTATGCAGTACCGCAACGCAAGAACAACCAAAATGCAGCGTATCGGCAGAATCGTGCAGATGCACGCAAACGACCGTGCAGATGTCGCTGATGCAGGGCCGGGCGATATCGTCGCAGTCATCGGCGTTGATTGCGCAAGCGGAGATACTTATTGCGGCGAAGGTGTCAACTACTCGCTCGAAAGCATTTTCGTGGCAGAGCCTGTTATCAGCTTGTCAGTAACCCCTGCAAGTTCTGCAGATCAGGAAAAAATGGCAAAAGCACTGCACAGGTTTATGAAAGAAGACCCCACGTTCCGAGTCTCTACCGACCACGAAACATCACAGACAATCATCGCTGGTATGGGCGAATTACACCTCGACGTTTACGTTGAGCGTATGCGTCGCGAATACAAAGCAGAAGTCATTGTCGGCCTTCCAAACGTAAGCTACAGAGAAGCACCGACTGTACAGGCTGACTTCGATTACAGACACAAAAAACAGACCGGCGGTTCAGGCCAGTTCGCCCACGTCGTCGGAAGATTGATACCGCTGCCCGCAGAAGCAGATGCGACATATGAATTTGAAGATAACATCACAAGCGGTAGAATCCCAACCGAATATATTCCTGCGGTAAACAAAGGATTCCAGGCGGCAATGAAAAAAGGCCCTCTGGCTGGCTACGAAATCGTCGGATGCAAAATGTGTCTCGATGACGGCTCGTTCCACGCGGTTGACTCCAGCGAAATGGCGTTTAGAACCGCTGGAAGAGATGCATTCATCGAAGCATTCAAAAAGTCCAAACCTTGCCTGCTTGAGCCTATCATGGCAGTTGAAATCGAAGTTCCAGGCGAATATCAAGGCTCCGTAGTAGGCGACCTCAACAGCAGACGCGGTATTATCCTCGGCACGGAAATGCGAGGCACATATACCGTTATCAATGCTGATGTACCGCTTGCAAGTATGTTCGGCTATGCCACGACAATTCGCGGAATGAGCAAGGGAATGGGAACATTTACTATGGAAATGGCAAGATATTCGAGAGTTCCTGTCAGAATAGCCGAGGAAATTCTTATCCAGAGACGTGAAAAACTGGCAGCTCAGAAATAACCTTAAAGAAAAATACGACCCCTGATTGTTTATTAACCCCCAGTTTTAGCATTAGCTTTAGCTGGGGGTTTTATTTTAATTTTTATCGCCGCTGGGAAGCGATACTATAAACCTGCTCCCCTGCCCCTGTGCCGATTCAACCTTGATATCGCCGTCCAATCTATCAAGAATCGTTTGAACGATATTCAAGCCAAGCCCTTCGCCGTCAGTTTCGATTATATTAAGCCGTCTGAACGGTTTAAATATTTCATCTTTATGTTCATGGGCTATCCCGATGCCATTGTCAACAACGTGGTATTCCGAATGCCCATCAACGCAAACTCCTGTTATGATTATCTCTGCCTTTCGATGCGGCAGCATATACTTGGCTGCATTGCTCAAAAGATTCATAAACACCCTGCCAACCGCTGAACTGTCGCCATAACAGGCTGGCAGATTCTCGTCAACACGAACCTTGATATCGGCCCTGCGAAATTGAAATTCCATGCTCATTAAAACATTGTTCACTATCCTGTTCATATCAAGACGATCTACTTTAAATTGCACAGTACCTATTTCGGACAAATCTTTCAGTCCCGTTATTATTTTATCGATTTTATGTGTACTTGCAGAGATAAAACTAATTGCCTCAGGAAGGTCATAATTAAAAAGCCTTTCAGCGGCGGGACTGTCATTGCTTACAGGTATAGCTTCATAGAATTGTCTGCAATAGGATTCTATCTCGCCGATAAAGCCCTTGATATTCACCATCGGCGTTTTCAAATCATGGCTGATAGAACTTATCAGCTCATTCAGTTCACGATTTTTGGCTTGAAGTTTTTCAGCAAGTGCCTCCTTTTGTATTTGCTCTTTTGTGCGAATAGATTTAATCAGAAATAAAAAGCTGAACACCATTCCAAAAAACATTATCGATGCCATCAACCCAAGAAACTCCATCGACAGTGGAAATGAGAGGTCTTTATTCAAATACCACATCACCAATAACACGCTATGTGTCAGCGCAATTATGAAAAGTCCTGATGTAATAAAAACCAACGGCTCAGACTTGCCCATCGACTTCATAAGCCGGATAGACAGCACCGCTGCTGCTAACTGAAACATCACAGATATAATAATCAGCTTTGACAAATAAAATTCCCGAACAATTCCGTAAACAAAATCAATCTGATTAAACAAACAACTCAACAGAAACAGAATAAAACCCTAACCATGCCCTTTAGCCCCTCATTCTATATCGTACAAATAACAATTGTCAATACCTATTTTGGCGGTATATTCGAAATTTATTTACTACAATGTCCGCAATAATCCGCTAACAATTTG
>CAMDDF010000092.1 GCA_945890885.1 Candidatus Kuenenia stuttgartensis
CTCATCGCAGCCGCCGTCGCTGTATGCAACCGCCATTTCGATCGGGTCGCCAAGATCGACATTGTTCTGGAACTTAACGCCCTTGGTAACTTTTTTATTTCGCACGTCAAGGCACGGAATGATTCTTTTGGTCAGCATTTCGGCTCCCAGTTGCAGAAGTTTTCGAGAAGTTTAAGCCCAACTCTGCCGGAGCGTTCCGGGTGGAACTGAACAGCGGCGAGATTGCCTTTTCCGGCGGCGCTTGCGAATGTTGTGCCTGCATAATCGGTTTGGCCAATGATGTGTTCGGCATTTGCAGGGGCGGGGTAGTAGCTGTGGACGAAGTAGAATTCGCTGCCGTCCTCTATGCCGTCGAAAATCGGGTGCGGGTTGACTATTTTTACAGCGTTCCAGCCCATCTGCGGGATTTTATCGAGCGGATTGGTTGGCTGAAATCGTTTGACCTGACCCGGTATCAGCCCGATGCATGGCGTGCCGTCGTTTTCCTGGCTGAAATCGAAAATAAGCTGCATCCCGATACAGATACCAAGAAACGGTGTGCCTTTGGCGACGACAGCCTTTATGGCATCGAGAATTTGCAGGTCTCGCAGATTTTCCATCGCGGCCTTTGCGGCACCTACGCCGGGGAATATGATTCGCTTGGCCGACAGAATTCTATCCGGCTTATCCGTTATTTCGACATCGAAGCCGATATGCTCCAAGGCAAGCTGGACGCTTGTGAGGTTTCCCGCTTTGTAGTCGATAATTGTAATCATTCTAATAGTTCCTTTTTTAACGCAAAAGGGCAGTATATCAAAAAAATGGCCATTGGCAAAGCAAAAACAGCTCTTGCCTAAAGACGACATCGGCGGTACAATAGCAGTGTAAATTGAAAAATTACAGGAGGTCATAAAATGCAGCACACCGAGAAAGAAATTTGTTTGTACTGTAAATTCTATAAGCAAACTCGTGTTGAGCATGGCCAGTGCCGACGGAATCCGCCAGTAGGCTTCGGCGAGAAGTTTGTGGGCAAATGGGCCGAAGTTTCAGATAGCTACTGGTGTGGCGAGTTCCAAATGGGTAGCGGAGCCCCAGAGAAGATTGCCGCTGTAAGTTTTATACCAAGACCTAAATTACCTGTGGCACCGCCATCGCCCGGACAGCCGCAACCGCGTCCTGTTCAGTCAAGGCCGAGTGGGGATTCAGGCAGCGGGCCTTTGAAACTTGAGCAGTAATTTTATGACAGATTCTATAAATATATTAGGTATCGAAACCAGTTGCGATGAAACTGCTGCTGCGGTTGTCGCGGATGGAAAGATTGTTAAATCTTCGGTGGTTGCATCACAAGCCAAGCTCCACGAAAAATACGGCGGAGTTGTGCCTGAAATCGCATCCCGTGCCCACGTTGAAAGTCTTTATCCGGTGATCAAGCAGGCAATTGAAGATTCCGGCCTGCGGGCTGACCAGATCGATGCTGTTGCCATTGCGAATCAGCCAGGGCTTTCAATAGCATTGACAGTAGGCGTAACCGCAGCCAAGACGCTTGCGATGATGTGGGAAAAACCGTTGATAGCGGTTAATCATGTTCATTCGCATTTGCAGGCAGCGATGATGGATGCCGCCGAACTTGCTTTGCCAGCCGTTGCACTGGTGGTTTCTGGCGGGCATACCAGCTTGTACGATTGTGAGTCCGCGCTGGATTTAAAATTGATGGGTTCGACAATCGATGATGCCGCAGGCGAAGCATTCGATAAGGTTGCGACGATATTGAATCTGCCGTATCCCGGCGGGCCTAACATCGAAAAAACTGCAAAGAACGGCAATCCCAAGGCGATTCATTTTCCACGTTCGATGCTTGATAAGGATTCGCTGGATTTTTCGTTTAGCGGTTTAAAAACTGCGGTGCTTTATCATTGCTATGGCCAGAACATGAAAGGCCAAAGCCAGGTTTCAAAGATGACTCCGCAAGAAATTGCTGATATCGCTGCATCGTTCCAAGCGGCGGTTATCGATGTGCTTGTGAAAAAGACCAAGCGTGCCGCAGAGAAGATAAATGCCAAGACGATACTGCTTGGCGGCGGCGTAGCAGCCAATTCAGCTTTGCGTGAAGCTCTTGAGAAGATGGCTAATTCGACAAAGCGGACTTTGCTTGTGTCGCCGAAGAAATACTGTACTGATAACGCGGTGATGGTTGCGTCGCTTGCGTATTATAAATACAAGGCTGGGATGTTTGCGGATTTGACATTGGAAGCTAAAGCAACGGTGAATTAAAATTTATTCACCACATACATGAAAGCGTGGAGCGCAAGCGACACGATAATATGAATTGATAGAATTTATGGATTCCGAAAAAATAAAAGAACTTTTAAGTCAGGTCAAAGACGGCCAGCTCGATATTGATGCAGCCGTTAAGAAGTTGCGGCATCTGCCGTTTGAGGATTTAGGCTTTGCACGGATTGACCATCATCGTCAGATTCGATGCGGCTTTCCGGAGGTTATATATTGTCCGGGCAAGACCACCGATGAAATCATTCAAATTTTCAACAGGCTGGCGAAAACTGGCAATAATGTCCTTGCCACACGCGCAGATCGCGATGTTTATAAGGCCTTGATGGATGAGGGGAACTGGCCTGATACACAATATCATGAACGTCCCAGGGCGATAACGCTTGAGCAAAAGCACGTTGAACTTAAGGCCGGCGTTACGATTGTTTCTGCCGGTACTGCTGATGGGCCGATTGCACAGGAAGCGGCGATTACCGCCAAAATGATGGGACAGAAAGTTGAACTTATCTGCGATGTTGGCGTGGCGGGGCTTCACCGTCTGCTTGGACAGACGCAGACCTTGCAGAAAGCAAATGTTATCGTGGTTGTTGCAGGTATGGAAGGGGCGCTGGCAAGTGTTGTTGGCGGACTTGTGGATTGCCCGGTTATAGCGGTGCCTACCAGCATTGGATACGGTGCAAGTTTTAATGGGCTTGCGGCGCTGCTTGCGATGCTTAATTCCTGTGCAAGCGGCGTTACTGTGGTTAATATCGATAACGGTTTCGGCGCAGGCTACACGGCAAGTTTGATTAACGAAAAAATACACGGCAGAAAATGAAAAAGATAACGACCATTCCAAAGCTGGCCAAGCGTAAAGCCGACAGCCATAAGGGCGATTACGGCAAGGTACTCGTCATCGGCGGCAGTGTCGGAATGAGCGGAGCAGCGGCATTGGCGGGCAAAGCTGCGCTTCGCAGTGGCGCTGGACTTGTGCGTGTCTCGGTACCGTGTTCGATTTTGCCGACAGTTGCAGCGATGGAGCCATGCTATACTACGATTGGTCTTGCCGAAGATGACCGGGGCAGGATTTCTTCAAAGGCGATAGATACTGTTCTTGATGCTATCCGCGATAATGATGTTATTGCTTTTGGGCCGGGAACAGGCATCAGCGATGGCGTTCGCAGCGTGCTGGAAGTTTTGATTGGGCAGAATGGATTAAAGCTGGTTATTGATGCTGGCGGTTTAAATAATCTTGCAAAAATCTATAATTGGCATCGGACGAAAAAAGCTGACATTATTATTACTCCTCATCCCGGTGAAATGAAGCGTATATGGGAGTCTGTGTTGAGAGTTGCAATTCCGCAGGATAGAATCGAAGTTGCCAGCAGTTTTGCTAAGGAAATAAATGCCTGCGTAGTCCTAAAAGGTACAGGTACTGTCATAGCCGAAGGAGACAGGTATTACATAAACACAACGGGCAATCCGGGGATGGCTACCGGCGGCTCCGGCGATGTACTGACGGGTGTTATTGCGGCTTTATGGGGACAGGGTTTGAATGCGTTAGATGCGGCTGTGCTTGGGGTTTATGAACATAGCAGGGCAGGCGATGCGGCAGCAAAGGCAAAAACTCAGGCGAGTATGATTGCATCGGATATCATAGAATTTCTGCGGGTGTGAAATTTTTTTAGAAAATCATATTGACATATCGTAATATTTAGATATTATGATATATATGAAAACAAAAGTAAAATTAATGGATATGGAAGTTCTCGATTGTGCCGCCGAATGCCTCAAGATTCTCGGCCATCCTGTTAGGCTGCGGATAGTTGATATTCTGATGCAGGGTCAGTTCACCGTCAATGATATATCGCAAATGTGTGATTTGCCGCAGAATCAGGCCAGTGAGCATTTGCGTTTGATGCAGGGACACGGGCTTCTGGACAGCCAGCGAGATGGCAGGGCGGTTTTTTATGCGATTAAAAACCCCAATCTGCCGGCGGTATTAAATTGTGTAAAAGAAAATTGTAAACATATAAACAGGAGATAAAAAATGAGTAGTGTTAAAGAGTTTTATGCAAATTTTCCAAAAGGTATGGCAAAAGTTCAAAAGGAAATGCCCAATGCTGTTGGCGGCTTTATGGGTTTATTTCAGCAGACAATGGGCGATGGCGCATTATCTGTAAAAGAAAAAGAATTGATCGCTCTTAGTATTGGTCTGGCTGTAAGATGTGAGCCATGTATTTTGATGCACATTAAAAAAGCAATTGACGCTGGTGCTACCAGAGAACAGGTCATTGAAACTGCCCAGGTTGTAGTTATGATGCAGGGCGGGCCGGGATATGTGCATTTGCCGCTGGTTTTGGAAGCCCTCGAAGCCATTGGTGCATAAGCGATAACTGATTTTTAAGGACAATAACATGGCCAGAAAAGCAGCGGAAGAATATTATCACGGCAAAGAAGGCTATAATTGCGCACAATCGGTACTTAAAGCATTTCAGGATAGCCACAAAATAGCAGAGAGCGAAATAGCTGATTACAAATCAGCAGGCGGCGGCAGGGCAGTTGCTGGTTTATGCGGTGCTTTGTTTGCAGCCAAACGGATTGTTGGCGAAGAAGCATTTGACGAAATCTCTAAGAATTTTGAGCGACAGGCAGGCTCACTTAAATGCACGGAGATACGCAAAGCAGGCTTATTGTCCTGTAAGGGTTGCGTGGGCACAGCGGCTGAACTTGTGCAGAATAAGATTTCAGGCAAATTCTGAAAATCCAATTATCATCAAAAGTCTTGCGGATATATTATAATTCTGTCGTGGACGATAACTATAAAGTCGTTTCGCCCATCGCCAGTAACGTCGGCAATTAGTAATTCTCTTGGTTCGATGGAAGGGCCGCCGCCAGGACTTTGGTAGCTTTTCTCCTCGAATACTTTGAATCGAAACGCCGGTGCCGGGTCGAGTGTTTTATCAATCGCCAGTATTTCAATATTATTTTTGTTGTAATCCACAAGAGCTAAGTCTTTCAAGCCCTTGCCGTTTAAATCGCCGATAACTATTCTGCCGTATCTGCCGTCTTTTATTTTTGTTTCATAATTGAACATTTGTTCAAGCTCGGCTTTGTTGCTTTTAAGTGTCAATTTTGCGAATTTATCGCCGTCAAAAAGTATCAGACAGCTTTGGTTAGCCGCATTAAACGGCTGAATCTTTTTGAACTGCCATTTGCCGATTTCATATTCTCTGTGAAATCTGTATGTGTTATCTTCATCAAGCTTTAATACCTGCATAGCTCCGCGTTTGCCGTCGAAAAGCAATATCTCTGGTTTACCATCCTTGTAAAGGTCGTATGCAAGGACACAATCGATATTCGTCGCAGCGTCCCTTGCATTGTACTGGTCAAGCACTTCCCATTTACCGTCTTTTAAAATAAGGCTTCGCGCAAAATTTCCATACGCAGCCAGCAATTCAACTTTGCTGTCGCCGGTAACGTCGGCAAAGGATGTTCCTGAAAGTCTAACTTTTTCCAGAACAGACATCCCCATCGCCGAACTTGCGAGTATTCCAAATTTTCCATGCTCGCTTTGTCTGACAACAACGGGGCTGACATACTGGCTGATAAATATTATCACGTCCATTAGTCCGTCCTGGTCTATGTCGATCGGCAGCATCCCATCGGGTGTACTTTGTAAACCTTTTATTTCGAGTTTCAGCCCGGCGGCCTTTTGCTCTTTGCCGGCGAAATTATAAATGACCTCAAGATACCTAATGTCATTGCTGTCCCGGTAAAGATAGAAGCTGTCGATACTGTCGTCGCCGTCAATTAAGGCAGGCACTGCTCCTATGGGCTCGCCCTGGATTTTTACCGTAGTGGGGAATTCAAATCTACTGTTGACATAGCTGCTTATTCCAAGACTTTTTTCGCTGACGCTCAAAATACCTAAATCGTATTTCATTGCCTTACCTGCGTCCAATGCGAAGATGTTTTTGATGCTGGAATATGCAGGAAATTTTTTGGGCTGAATCAGGCCGCCGGTGATACTCTGTCCGTAAACTGTGATTTCCGCAGAGTCCGGCTCGCTTATGACTATATCATCAAGGCCGTCGCCATCGAAATCGCCGATAGCCATATCCCGGTTATATGCTTCCTCGGATGAAAGCATTGGATAAATAGTCAGGTCGATTTCATCTTCTTCCGTGATATTTTCCTTGCCGGGTTTGTATTTGTAGCACACCAGCCTGCCGCTTTGTCTTTCCACGGAAAAAATCAATTCCCCTGAATCGTCAATGTTTGCAAATTCCAGTGCAATCGGCCTTTCAATTGTAAATTGTTTCACAGGCCCGAAATTCCCGTTTCCGGTTCCCAGCCGGACGCTTGTATTGTTTTCGACGGTGTTTGTTATTACTATCAGGTCTTTGATTGCATCGCCATTAACATCGCCGGTTTTAACCCAAAGGACATTTTCGGTGGCAGGGTATTTCGCTGGTTTTGTGAGTTTGTTTTCGGCATCCTGCATTATTATATAGACCGCCTGTTTGGCTCCTAAGATTAAATCGCTTTTGCCGTCTTTGTTAAGGTCGTCGCATATCAAGGTGTTTGAATACGTCAGACCGTCGTCGATCTTGATTTTCTCCCAGCTTTCCCAGCTTAGTTTGCCGTCTTTGCTGTCCGGGTCTTTCTTTTGCAGAATTATATATAGTCCTGCGGGGTCGCCATAGAAAGCAAAATCCAGCAAGCCATCGCTGTTGAAATCGCCAGTCGCCATATTGTGCATCTTGACGTTGACCAGTACCTGATTCTTGGTGTACTTGTGATTTTCTCCTAGGATGTTAATGTCTACATCTTCAGGCCTTGTCTCTACATATTCGGATTCTGTCTCAACAGAGCTTTTATTCTGCAGAAGAATATCGATCCTGCTGTTGTAATTGTTTACAACGGCTATGTCGTTTAATCCGTCGTTATTGAAATCGCCGACTACGATGTTCTGTATATCCTGCTCAAGCTTGATTATTTCTATTTCGCCAAAGCCGTAGTGCTTGCTGAGTGTTTTATAATCTTCGCCCGGCAATGCACCCATCGCCAAGCCGCAAAAAGCACACACCAACACCGCAGACGCAACCAAACTTCTATTACGCACAGAACATCTCCTGATAAATTGTAAGTATCAACCGACAGTTGCAAAACCGTCTGGCTTATTATTTTTCTTTCGGCTTAAACAATCCTTCAAGCCCTTTTTTAACTGATTCGCCAGCATCTTTGATTCCTTCGCCGAGTTCTCTGCCTGCTTCGGTGCCTCCCTTGAGCAATTCCTCGCCCTCGCCGAGAAGTGCTTTTGCCTCGTCAAGACTTGCACCCATAGCATCGGTCATATCAGCAGGCAAAAGGCCGCCTCCCTGTTTGACAATTCCAGCCACAAGAGCTGCCAGTATCTTACCGCTTAACGCTGCAACATCCATTGATTCATCCGAACCCAGATCATTCATAACTATCGGGTCTAGCTTAAATGTTACCGGCCCGCCGATTAGTTTTGCCTGAACTGAAGCGCCCTTGATTTCCAGCCTTTTGATTTTCAATTTTTTCGCTGGTTTTTCCCCTGCCGTTGGTTCTTCTTTTGCAGGGGCGGCTTTGCTCATGCCATTGAGAACATCCTTGATGTTATTGCTCATCCCTTTTTGCTCAAGGGTAATTTGAACATTATCAATGATAATTTCATCTATTTCGATGGGGTCGCCCAAAAGTTTTCCGTAGCCATAATCGACGGTCAGGCTTCCCAGCGTGAGCATGCTTGGGGTTTCATATCCAGCAGGGTTGCCAACGGTAACGCCGGATATCCCGAATTTCGCTTTCAGTAACGACAAATCCACACCGCCGACAGCCACATTGACACCAAGTGCCTTTGTTCCGCCGTATTCAGCTGCTTTTTTGATGATGCTGTTGCCTGCAAAGGTGAATACCAGTGCCAGCGCAACAATGATGACAACAACTATCAGAGCGATCCATTTTACTACTTTTCCGACTTTGTTCTTCATTGTAAACCTCCCGCCCTGATACAGGGCAAATAAAGTTGACATTAAATAGCATAAAAAGTGTATATAAACATTGTAAATCCGCCCCCAAGTAAATCAAGCATAAAATTTTAACTATCTGCTGTGTCGTAGCACCTATTGTCATTCCGAGCGAGCGAAGCGACGAGGAACCTCTTCCAACATCTGACCTCTTTTAAAATCCGCGAAATCAGTGTCCATCTGTGGCTAAAAAACTCATTTT
>CAMDDF010000093.1 GCA_945890885.1 Candidatus Kuenenia stuttgartensis
GCCGGAGTACCAGTTTATCGCAGGGTTCATTTCGTAGCAAGAGGCTCACTGTTTTTCAATAAATATTTCGCTGTGATTCTTAAATGCTGCCTTGTTATACCGATTAAACGCGGTCAGGCTGATATGTCTGCGATTAAAGAAATTCTGCGGACATTAAAAGCAGGCCACGGCGTGGGAATATTTCCGGAGGCAACAAGAACACGTGACGGTAAAATTATCGACGTCAAACCCGGGTTTGGGTTGCTCGTTAAAAAAAGCAAGGCTCCGGTAATTCCGGTTATCATTGAAGGCGCGTTTGAGTGCTGGCCAAGGACAAGAACATTTTTCCTGCCAGGCGAAATAATGGTTTATTACGGCAAGCCGATTACCCATGAAGAAACTGAAAATATGGACTCCGATACATTTGCTACATTTTTAACTGACAAGTTGCGAAAAAATCAGAATGAATGCAGGAAAGCTATGGGCAAGGAACCATTCGATTATCCTCAGCTTCCATTGCAACAATCTGCCCCTGCCAGAATAACGGAGCTATTATGAAAGTGTTAGTTGCAGAAACCTGCGGATTTTGCAGAGGCGTAAAAAACGCAATCACCCTTGCACAGGAAACCTTGGCTACACACGAAAAGGTCTATTGTCTTGGGCATATCATTCACAATGACGATGTGGTACGAAAACTAACACAAGCAGGACTCAAATGCGTCGAAAACATTGACGATATCGAGGACGGCACGGTCTTAATTCGTTCACATGGGGCAACCAGGGCGGAAATAGAACATATAAAGTCCAAAGGTGCCGAAATTATCGATGCCACCTGCGGGCTTGTAAAACGGGTTCAGCAAATCGCACAAAATCTTAACGCACAGGGCTACAAAGTTCTGTTGGTTGGCGACAAAAACCATCCCGAAGTTCGCGCAATTGTCGGATGGGCCGATGATATTTGTGTAGTCGCCGGGGCGGACGATTTACGTAAAATCAGCCTTGATAAGAAGTTAGGCGTAATTTGCCAGACCACACAGTCAGCTGGATATTTCGCCGAGATGATTAAGGAAATCGCAAGTCGGGATTTTAGCGAGTTAAAAATAATAAACACTTTATGCAAAGAAACTAAAAAAAGACAAAATTCTGCTGTGGAATTATGCAAAAATGTTGATATAATGTTCGTTCTCGGCGGATTGCAAAGTGCTAACACTCGCAAACTAGCCGAGTTGTGCAAGATGCACAATGAGTGTACGTATCATCTGCAGAATCTTTCTGAGCTTGATCAAGAGCTTGTAAAGGGCAAAAAAATCGCAGGCGTTACCGCAGGAGCTTCAACCCCCGACTGGGTGATTGATGAGTTCGTCGAAGGATTAGAAAAAATTTAAAATCAGCTTTGTCTGAAATAATAACTTAAGTTTGTATTCCGCGTTGGCTGTGTTGGTCAACGTGTTTTTTATTAACCTTAATTGTGTGTTCGATGTGCAGCGGTTGCACGAGACTTGTTTTCGGAATTGCAGGACGAAAACATGCCTATAAGACAACCTGCAAAGAATGGAAAAAATATGGTAGATAGAAGATTAATTAATGAATTAGGTTTCACAGAAGAAATTCTGGAAGAACAGGTCAAAGAGTTCTTCACAGGCCAGGAAAATGACATGCTGGAAAAGGCTATTGACTCAAAAGTCAGCGACCTGACCCCCGGCACGATTCTCAAAGGCACAATCGCTCAGCGGTTCGGAAATGATGTAATTGTCGAAATCGGTCTGAAAAGCGAAGGTATTGTTAATGTCGACGATTTCGATGATCCTGATGATATTCAGACTGGCAAAGAAATTGAAGTCCTTATCGAAGAAGTTGACACTGAAAATGGAGCGATTCTCTTAAGCAAGAGAAAAGCAGACAGAATCAGAGGCTGGGAAAAGATTCTCGAAACCAAAAAAGAAGGCGACATTATCACTGGAAAAGTTACACGAAGAATCAAGGGCGGATTGCTTGTTGATATCGGCGTGCCAGTGTTCCTGCCTGCTTCTCAGGTTGACATTCGCAAGCCAGGCGACATCAGCAGATTTATCGGTCAGAGCATCGACTGCAAAATACTCAAGATCGACGAAGAAAACAGAAACATCGTTGTATCACGTCGTAAAATCATCGAAGAAGAACGTTTCAGCAGCAAGGAAAATCTGCTCAAATCAATCGAAGTCGGCCAGCTTCGCAAAGGTATCGTCAAGAATATCGCTGACTTTGGCGTATTCGTTGACCTTGGCGGCTTAGACGGCCTGCTGCACATCTCTGACCTTAGCTGGGGCAGAATTACCCATCCGTCAGAAGTTGTTCACCTTGACCAGGAAATCGAATGCGTTGTTATCGGCTTCGATAAGGTAAATGAAAGAGTCTCGCTGGGCCTCAAGCAAAAATCACCAAGTCCATGGGACGATGTTGACAAGCGCTACCCGGTCGGAAGCAAGGTCAAAGGAACTGTTGTTAATATCATGAATTACGGCGTATTCGTAAGACTTGAAGAAGGCATCGAAGGCCTTGTTCATATCAGCGAAATGAGCTGGACCAAGAGAATAACACACCCTGGCGATATGCTTGCTCTCAATGACGAAATTGACGTTGTTGTGCTTGAAGTCAATAAGGAAAAGCAAGAAATATCACTCGGCATCAAACAGCTGGAAGCAAACCCCTGGGCGATTGCATCACAGAAATATCCTCCAGGAACAGTTGTTACAGTCAGAGTTACAAGCCTGACTAACTACGGAGCATTTGTTGAAATCGAACCTGGTATTGACGGACTGATTCATATTTCAGACCTGAGCTGGACAAAGAAATTTAACCATCCAAGTGAAGCTCTCGAAAAAGATCAGGAAATCAAGTGCGTTGTTCTGGAAGTTGATAAAGAAAAACAGCGTGTTTCGCTCGGCGTTAAACAGCTGTCAGAAGACCCATGGGAAAAGGCAATTCCTGAAAAGTATATTCCAGGTCAAATCATTCACGGCAAAATCACGAAGATTACAAACTTCGGCGTTTTTGTTGAGCTTGAGGATGAACTTGAAGGCTTGCTGCACATTTCAGAGCTTTCTGATGCAAAGGTTGAAAAGCCTCAGGATGTCGTTGAAAAAGGTCAGGATGTGGAAGTTAAGATCCTCAGAGTCGATATGGACTCAAGAAAGATCGGTCTTAGCTTACGCAGAGTTAAGTGGGCAGCAGAAGATAACGCCACTGCTGAAATTAGCGACCAGATCATGAATGTAGAAGACGATACGCCAAGTATTCCAACTAAAGAAGTTCAAAGGCGAGGCGGCCTTGATGGCGGAATGACTTTAGACCCGAACAAATTCAAAAAGTCTGACGAATAGTCAAACTTAGAATTTTCCGGATTTCCCAAAGCCCGTATCATTACGATACGGGCTTTTTTTATGTAAATTTATTTCAAATACTGGTTAATCAGCCCCAATTTTATGACGATTATATTGTTGTAGGAAAGCTTAAACGAAGGTCTGATAAAATTCAGCCTTAACCTTTTATAAGAGGCAAAAACTATGGTATTTGATATAACACTAAAAGAGTATTTAAAAGAAATCGATGAGGCCCCACTCCTAAACAAAGAGGAAGAAATCGAACTGGCCAATAGAATTATCAACGATCAGGACCCCGCTGCTCGTGATACATTGATACGCAGCAATCTAAGGCTTGTTGTCAGCATCGCCAAAAACTATACCGGCAGAAATCTCACTTATGGCGACCTAGTCGAAGAAGGAAACCTCGGACTGATGCGAGCGGTGGACACTTTCGATCCAGCCTACGAAGTAAGATTCGGAACATACGCGGCATGGTGGATTAAGCAGAGCATCAAACGCTCACTTCTTTTGAACGCCCAGCCTATACATATTCCGACATATATGGTTGAAATGATTAACCAGTGGAAATACAGCTGGGCAGAACTTCAGGCAAGGAACGGAAAAGATCCCTCCATCGCTGAAATGGCAAAGAAAATGGAAATACCCGTCCCAAAGGCAAAAATCATCTCGGACATTGTTTCTTCGCTGAATATTACCGGAGTAACAAATCCCACAGATTCAGACAACGATATTTTTGAATCTCTCCGCGATAATAATATCGACGCACCATACAGCACAATGCTGACCGATGAAGAGTTGCAGAAATCACTTGATCTCATCAAAAAACTCGATAAAAGAGAAGCCAAAATCCTGACAATGCGTTTTGGACTTGACGGCAACGACGCTGTCGGGCTTCAGGAAATCGCGGATATTCTCGGCTTGACACGCGAAAGATGCAGACAGCTGCAAAAATCAGCTCTTGCAAAACTCAAAGAACAAATGAGCTACGATTAAAAAGATTGATACATATACTCCTAAAGAAAATGCCGAATCACGATTAAATCATGGTTCGGCATTTTTATTTTTTTATATTCTAAAAATGATCGTCAGTTAGCTTGAGTAAAATTAACCATCGCTCTGGCTACGCCGGACAATGGCATAACTTTTTCCGCACCACCCAATCCAATGGCTTCTTTAGGCATTCCAAAAACCACACACGATGCCTCATCTTGCGCTATCGTATGAGCACCACTGTTTCGCATATTCAACAATCCCTGAGCACCATCGTTACCCATTCCGGTAAGTATCGCACCAATAGCGTTGGCTCCTGCGTATTTGGCTACCGAATTAAACATCAATTCCACGCTGGGCCTTTGACGACATACCAAAGGGCCATCCTTTACGGAAACATAATAATTTGCACCAGACCTTTGCAAAAGCATATGAAATCCACCCGGCGCTATCAGCACTCTGCCAGGAATAACATGGTCTCCATCCTGCGCCTCTACGACATTGACTGCACAGACAGTGTTTAGCCGCTGGGCAAATGAGGTGGTAAATTTTGCAGGCATATGCTGAACAACCAGCGTTCCCGGCGCATTGGCAGGAAAAGATGACAGAACCTGAGTCAAAGCCTGAACTCCACCGGTGGAAGCACCAATAGCGAAAATCTTATTGGTTGTCTCAAGCATACTCAGTCGTTCAGAGGGCGTATTCTCCTGCAACTGAGTCATGGCGGTCCTATTAAATTGAGCCTTTGAAGCCGCTTTTATCTTTTCGTAAAGCTCCACACACGCTTGACCTACACTGTAGGAAGGCCCCGGCTTGCTTATAACATCCATCGCCCCTGCTGACATCGCCTCCAAAGCCATAGCACTGCCTTTAGCCGTCAAAGAGCTGAGAATAATGACTGGCAAAGGATTATGCTTCATTAAAATTCGTAGAAAAGTTATGCCGTCCATTCTGGGCATTTCAACATCTAGCGTAATTACATCAGGCTGTAATGCAATAATTTTATCCCGCGCCACATATGGATCAGGAGCGGTGCCTACAACTTCGATGTCCGAATATTGCTCAAGATGCTGACGAAGTATTTTACGGACAATTGCAGAGTCGTCGACGATAAGTACCTTAATTGTTTTCGTTAGTACAATTGCCATATTAACCTGTCTTATTTTAATATTTATTTTAACATAAACGACAATACGGTATTATATTATAACGCTTTTTCGAGGCCTTCAAGCCGAATCATTACGCTGCCGTCGGCAATGTCCAGATACATATTACGCGGCGCAAAACCGCCGACATCCTCAGCATTTATCATCAACCCGTTTTGCCACATAATTTTTCTTATTGCAATATGATTGCGTTTTCCTATATCAAAACCTTTTGGCCCTGTATCCATTGATGCACCGCCTGCAATTTTCGTTTTTATCCGATTTTTACCGGCACCTAATGACAGAAGCTTATCAAGCAGGACTTTTATTCCTGTATCAGCAAACATAAAGGGATTGTCCTTTGATTTATCTGAATCAATTTTAGAATCCGGAAGCTGATAATGCAGCATCCCGCCGACACATATCCCAGGGTCATATAGACAAACAGCTATACACGAACCGAGCGCATACGTCATAATAACATCATTCGGATTGCGGGAAATTTTGGCATCTGATATATTTACGATTATCTTTGTTTTCAACATTTTATAGTTCTCACATTTATGGCTTCAAATAAATTGTCGGCTGAACGTAGCTGAATTTGTGTTCGATTCCTGTAAGCGACTCGGAATGGCCAGTAAACAGAATACCGCCCGAACCAAGCAAATCCCAGAAACGATTTACCAGATTCGACTGAGTAGGCTTATCAAAATATATCATTACATTCCTACAGAAGATAAAATCCAGCGGGCCCCTAATCGGCCAGTCACCCATCAAATTCAAATAACGGAAGATTATTGCATCTTTCAGATACTGATTAACAGTAAAGGTTTTGCGATGATTAGTTATGCTTTGCACGAAGTGCTTTTTAATATCGGGATTAGATTCAAGTTTTTCAGCTTCGTATGTCCCAGCTTTGGCAACTTCAAGCACCTTAGTGGATATATCCGTAGCGAGAATTTTTGTATCCCATCGCCCACTGCCTCGAATAGCATCAAGTACCGTTATAGCAATAGAATAAGGTTCCTGGCCTGAAGAACAGCCAGCGCTCCATCCTCTTATTTTAAAATTACTTACTTTTTTCTTACGTTCCATAATCGCAGGCAAAAATTTGTCCCGCATGAATTCAAAATGCTGCGACTCACGAAAGAATCCCGTAAGATTTGTGCTGAGCGAATCAATCAGCATCGAAAACTCTCTGCCTGTTTTGTCAGCAAAAACATAATCCATATATTCCGGAAACGATGTAAATTTTCCTAAACGCAACCTTTTTGCAAGACGAGCACGAACAAGCTCTTTCTTGCCATCATGCAGATTTATGCCACAGTGGTCATATACCATCTGACTGATTTTTATAAAATCATCTTCACTTAAAACTACATCATCCGCGAGTAAGGTTTGCATTGTATGCCCTTTTAAAATTATATCTGCGAAAGTTTCATAATTCCAGGAATATCAAGAATTAAACTTACCATACCATTTCCCATGATCGCACTGCCGGAAACCCCTTTTACTTTACCAAGCCCATCTCCAAGGCTCTTAATAACCACCTGCTGCTGACTAAGTAAATCATCAACAAGCAAGCTGCATCTTTTTCCATCATCTTCGACAATAATCAGCAACGATTCTGTCGGGTCATAATCGACCTGATCAATATTGAAAAGCTTGTTCATACGAATCAAAGGCAAAAGCTGACCTCGCACCATTACCAACTCACCGCGGCCATTGACCGACGAAAGCTGCTCCGCTTTGGGCCTAAATGTTGCTACTATCGAATTGATCGGTATAAGGTAACGGTTCTGGCCAACCCGTACAACCTGGCCGTCGATCGTCGCCAGCGTCAAAGGCAGCCGAATGGTAAATATCGTTCCCTTTCCATATGTCGAGGCAATATCTATTTTTCCTCTGAGCAGTTCGATATTCTTTTTTACAACGTCCATTCCTACGCCCCTACCGGAAACAGCCGTTATTTTTTCAGCGGTCGAAAGCCCCGCGTGAAAAATAAGTCTGTAAATCTGATCATCGGTTAGCGACTGATCGGCACCTATCAGGCCAGCATCGATTGCTTTCTTTCGGATACGCTCCTTATCCAGCCCTTTTCCGTCATCCTCGATTTGTATGACAATATTTCCTGCCTGATGGAATGCACGCAATTTAATCTGACCAATAACATCTTTCCCCGCATTTTTGCGATCTTGCGGAAATTCGATTCCGTGATCCGCCGAATTTCTAATCATATGAACAAGGGGGTCCGAAATTTTATCAACCACATTTCGGTCAAGCTCTGTTTCCTCGCCAAAGGTAATCAAATTCACCTGTTTTCCGGATTTTTGAGCAAGGTCCCTAACAAGTCTGGTCATTTTCTGAAACACACCAGCAATGGGAACCATACGCATCGACATCGACAGTTCCTGAAGTCTGCGTACAATCTTGCCCTGATGAGCAATTTTACGATTCAGTTCATATTGTGATGTTGAAGACTGTGCTGCTTCTTCACCAACCATTAGCTGAGCAATAACAAGTTCACCTGCCATATTTATAAGATCGTCAAGACGAGCAGTACTAACCTTTATCTTTTCGTCGGCAGTATTTGCCCCACTGCTGTCTATATTAGCACAAACAGATGCTTTAGCTGATTTGTCATTCTCCTGCGTAATTTCATTTTGGACTGTTGGCGTTTCTTCCTCAACAGCAAGCTTTTCAGGCAAAGCTGGAGCAGCATCTGCTTCCTGAGGCTTAGCTGATGCTTTCAGTTTTTCCAGTAATTGCGGAAGTTTCGATTGTCTGCCAATTGCC
>CAMDDF010000094.1 GCA_945890885.1 Candidatus Kuenenia stuttgartensis
ATCTTTGTCATAATTTAAATCCCAATATTCGCTTTAATATTTCCTATGCCGACACAGGCATTTACGTGTCATATTATAACTTCCCGCCCGCGTTTATCAAATAAAAAATCCTCGCCCAATACACATCAAAGCCACCCCTTAATTGCATCATTGGCCCGCTGATGGACTATTGATGATTTTTATGCTTGCCAAGCCAATGCTCTACCCACTCCCTCGCCTGTGCCTTGGAATGAATATGTTCCGAAAGCTGAGCCACATAAAGTTCCTTGCTAAGCAGCCCAACCTGCGGGCCAGATGTCGCACCAATACTGATAAGTTCATGACCATCAAGAAGCGGCGCAGGTGTTAAATCACTGCCGACAAGGGCTTTCGCACGCTTCCTCAGCTTTGTCAAATTTGACAGCGATTTACCATCAGCCTTTAAAATCGAACTTTCAAGACTATATAAATCATTAAAATAAGGACTGGCAAGAATTACCTTCAGGCTGGCAAGCGGCAAATCCGGTTTATTCAAAACACCGCGATGCTCCAGCAGAAATTTTATATCCTTAAGCTGGTCATTACTTAGCTTGAGCGTTTTACAATAACCAAAAGCCTTAGCCGAATCCAGCTTGCAGAAAAAAGCCGCCAGCGACAATGCCAAATCCACCGACCGCCCAAGACTGGCAAGCACCTCGATCCCCCTGCCGGCATCTTTCGTTTTAAGACCATCAAAAATATTATGCGCCAAACCGGATTTAACAAACAGCCTGGCCCCTTGCGCCCTATTGGGATTGGTCAATATCCCCTCAAGCTCTATCGCGATTCGTTCCCTGCTGATATTTTTTATTTTCGGCACATTATGGCAAATCGCGGCCCATGTATTTTTTTCTATCTTATAGCCAAACCGGGTGCTGAAACGCACGGCCCGCAGCATCCGAAGATAATCTTCGCCAAATCGATGACCAGGCTCGCCGATAGCACGGATAATTTTTCTTTTGAGGTCTCTTTGCCCCTCAACGAAATCAATGACTTTTTTTTCAACAGGGTCGTAATACAAACCGTTGATGGTAAAATCCCTGCGAACGGCATCTTCTCTAACATCGGCAAATTCCACTTTCGATGGATGCCTGCCGTCAAAATACCCCGCTTCGGTGCGAAACGTCGCCACCTCAACGGTAATCTTGCCCGCCATTACCATAACCACGCCAAACTTTGCGCCGACTTTAATCGTTCGCGGAAATATCCCTATCACCTGCTCCGGATGCGCATCGGTTGCGACATCATAATCTTTGGCCCGTTTCCCCAGCAGCATATCGCGCACACAACCGCCCGCAAAGTACGCCTGAAAACCCTCCCCGCGAAGCTTCCGGATAATGTGCAATGCCAGCTGCCTGTTTGTCATCAACTTTGTCATAGAACTAAATTTGTACTCTACAGTTTATACTTATTAAACCACGCACGCTCATCAAACGGCATCTTCAGCGGCGGCTTTACATCTTCAGCGGGAATGCCAATCGGAATAATCACCCTGACAATTTTATCCTGTGGCACGCCGAGCATATTGCCTATCGTTTCATTATGTTCACCAACGCGCAGCCAGCCGTCGATCCACCCGCCTGCATATCCAAGAGCCGTGATCGCAAGGAGCATATTTTGAACCGCAGTGGAACAATCTTCCACCTCAAACGACATCGTACCCTCATAGACAGGCTTATGCACCCTGTTGATTATGCAAGCAATAAACGCCTTCGCGGTGAACATCCCTTTATTGGCTGGGTGCATCTTTGCGATTTCACTGACAAGCTTTGGCTCATCAACGACTACAAATGTTGTCGTCTGCCGATTACACCCCGACGGCGCATCAAGACCCGCCTGTACAATTTTTGTCAAATCTTCCCTTTTTACCGGTTCATCCCTGAACTGGCCCCGATAGCAGTGCCTTTTGGTGATCGCTTCAAATAATTCCATAGTTATTCCTCCTTATTGTTTAAATTTTCATTTTATAATTTTATCAATGAATCCTCTTGACATAAAGACATTTTTTTTATCTACTGAATCCTTTGCGAAAATAACAAAATAGGAGATTTCAGCGATAATGAGCGATTTATATATAAACAAGATTGCAGGTGAACTAAAATTAAGGGATACCCAGGTCCAATCCGTGATGGCCCTGCTCGCCGAGGGCGGCACGATACCATTTATCGCCCGATACAGAAAAGAAGCCACCGGCAGCCTCGATGAAGTTGCAATCGGGGCAATCCGCGACAGACTCAGCCAGCTCGAAGAACTCGACAAACGCAGAGAAGCCGTCCTGGAATCCATCGAAAAACAGGGCAAGCTCACCGACGAACTCAAAAAACAAATCACTCAGGCCGAGACAATGACCAAACTTGAGGACATTTATCTGCCTTATAAGCCAAAACGCCGAACAAGAGCGACCATCGCAAAGGAAAAAGGCCTGGAACCTTTGGCTATGAAAATCCTCGAACAGAGCGATTTCGATGTTGTTGCCGAAGCCGAGAAATATATTGATGCCGAAAAAGATGTCAAAACCGCTGACGACGCACTGGCTGGGGCAAGGGATATCCTCGCCGAGCTTATTACCGAAGATGCCGAAGTCCGCCAGCAGATGCGCGAATTTTACACACAGACCTCGTATTTTTCATCCAAAGTCATCCCCGGCATGGAAGAAGAGGGAATCAAATACAAAGATTATTACGAATGGACGGAGCCTGTCAAAACCGCACCATCGCACAGAATCCTTGCGATACGACGCGGCGCCACAGAAAAATTCCTGCTGCTTCGTGTCCTTGTCGATGACGATAAGGCCTGCGAGATAATCGAGAAAATTTTCATCAAAGCAAAAAACAGCGCCGCCGAAAATGTAAGGCTTGCGATAAGCGACGGCTTCAAACGTCTGCTGTCGATGTCTATGGCGACCGAGATGCGGCTCGAAAGCAAAAAACGTGCCGACGAAGAAGCCATAAAAGTTTTCGTCGATAACCTGCGCAATCTGCTTATGGCCTCGCCGCTGGGCCAAAAGTCCGTGATGGCACTTGACCCCGGCTTCCGCACAGGCTGCAAACTGGTATGCCTCGACAAACAAGGCAAGCTCATTTTCAGCGATACAATATATCCTCACACAGGCCAGGGTCAGGCCGTCAAAGACGCGGAAAAAGTCAAACTGTTCTGCGAAAAATTCAAAATCGAAGCCATCGCAATCGGCAACGGCACCGCAGGCAGAGAAACCGAAACCTACATCCGCGCCATCGGCCTTGACAAAAACATAATCATCACGATGGTCAACGAAAGCGGCGCAAGCATCTATTCCGCATCCGAAGCCGCCCGCGAAGAATTCCCCGATTACGACTTAACCGTGCGAGGCTCGGTATCCATCGGCAGACGTTTGGTTGACCCGCTGGCTGAGCTTGTAAAAATCGACCCTAAGAGCATCGGCGTAGGCCAATATCAGCACGATGTCGAACAGACAATGCTCAAGAACAGCCTCGACGAAACCGTCATCAGTTGCGTAAATGCCGTCGGCGTAGAAGTCAACACCGCAAGCAAACAATTGCTCACTTACGTTTCAGGCCTTGGCCCGACACTGGCGCAGAAAATTATCGATTATCGAAATCAAAACGGCGCATTCGCATCACGAAGCGAATTCAGAAAAGTTCCCGGCCTTGGCGAAAAAACATTTGAACAGTGCGCAGGATTTTTAAGGATCCACAGCGGAAAAAATCCGCTTGATGCAAGCGCCGTCCATCCGGAAAGCTACCCAATCGTCGAAAAAATGACAGCCGATTTAGGCTGCTCCGTTGAAGAGCTTATCGCCGACCAAACCCTCCAGTCCAAAATCGAACTGAAAAAATATGTAACCGAAACGGTTGGCCTGCCGACTCTTACCGATATCAAAGCCGAACTCAACAAGCCCGGCAGAGACCCGCGCGAAAAATTCGACGTATTCAGTTTCGCCGACGATGTCAAAGAAATAACGGATTTGAAAATCGGAATGAAACTGCCCGGCATAGTAACCAACGTCGCGGCATTCGGCGCATTCGTCGATATCGGCGTGCATCAGGACGGCCTTGTCCATATCAGCCAGCTATCGAACAGATTCATAAAGGATGCTTCCGAAGCAGTCAAGGTCGGCGAAAAGGTAAACGTCGTCGTACTCGAAGTCGATGTCGCCCGAAAAAGAATCAGCCTGAGCCTAAAGCAAACCGCAGAAAAAGGACAGGCCGTTGCCAAGCCGGAAAACATAAGGCAAAAGCCGAAAACAGCACCAACAAAAACGCAGGCGAAATCACCCGAAAAATTACCGGAAAATCCCAACAACTTAAAAGGCATCGCTTCAAAACTAACCTTCGGGATGTAACGCCCCCTTTGTCATACCCGCGCAGGCGGGTATCCAGTTGTAGGGACGATTCGAGAATCGCCCCTTTCGGGCAGTTCGCGAACTGCCCCTACGAGTTATCGGCATTAAATTATAATTGTTAGTCCGCCGCTTTAGCGGTGGGTTCAAATAGAAGCCGAGCAGAGGAAACTGCCGGATAACTTCACCCTTTTCAAAAAGACGAAAAGGGTGCCACACATCGCCAACAACTATCTTAGTTTTAATAATGTTCCATATAAAATATTGCTAAATAGTCCAATTAAGGTTAAAATCCCAAAACTTTGATCCTATAGATTCAGGATTTAAAAAGCCTGAATTAATTCATTAGTCTAGCAATTTTGAAAGGGAAGAAATGATTTTTGTCGAATGCAAAAATTGTGGAAAGCATTTAAAGGCTGAAGATAAATATATAGGAAAAAAAACAAATTGCCCAAAATGCAAAGCACAAATCACCATTCAAATAGCCAGCGATAACTCTCAATTGTCTAAATCAGAAAAAAATGACAAAATCGTAACTTCTAAAACCGTCATATTTATTTGTACGCACTGCAATAAAGAATTCGAAACACTTGGAAATCTTATAGGAAAAGATATGGTTTGTCCTTTCTGTTCATATACTAATAATACTAAAACAAATAATGATAATACGCCACCTACAAAGCTTAACAAAGCAATTGCAATAAACTATGAACAAAAAATTATAATTGTTTTGGTCAGCATAATTACTTTAGTCATAAGTGCGCTTTTAATTTGGGTTTTCATCTTTCGGGATACATGGGAACTAGATAATGGATATAAGCTTAAGAAAATGTGCCAGTCCGTCATTGAAATGATGAAAAATGGCAACTCAAAAGAAGGGATAGATAATTACGAAAAAGTAAGTGCACTTATTGGTGATAGACAAATTGAGGACATCGAACTGCGAAATGCTATTCAACAAGCTCAAAATATCGCAGAGCCAGTCATAAAGAAAATATCTGAAACAAAAAATTTGGAAAGAATCCATTTTTTGGTAAAAAAAGCCAACGACTTAGTTTTAAATGATGACTTAATAAAGGCCGTCGAAATATATCGCGAAGCTGTTGTTATAATTAAAAAACTAGACCAAGAAGACCCTGTAGTTAAAGAGGTACTAAAAGGGGTGGAATCGCGGCTGCAATTTCTTCTTGGTGAACTTTCTCGTAGGCAATCTGCGTTGGTTAAAAAACAAGAAGAGGAAGATTACAACAAACAAATGAAATTAAAAGGCTATGTAAAATTTCGTGGTAAATGGCTAAGTCCAGAAGATTACAATAAAGCAAAGTCTACCTTTCCAGCAAATGAAGTTCACGAAGGCTTTGAAGCCTGTTTACTTGAAAAAGAAGGCTATGTTCTTAAGTTAATACAAATCAAAGAATCTGATGATTTGGAGTTCCCATACAGTATCGAGATAACGATAATTTCATTTAAACGGATACCGTCCTCTCTTCAAACAACGCAATTAACCTATACTTTTGGGGTAGATGAAAATTTAAATTTATCTGATAGTTGCACTTATGAAAAAGTAGATGGTTCCTATCTATTTAAAGATAAGGAAATTAAAGATTTAAGTTTATGTCTCCGAATTACAATAAATAAAATTAAGAGTAGTTGGCAATAATTTCATAAACTATAATCTTAGGTGGCACCCTTTTGGAAAAACTGATTTCTGGATCCCCGCTTGCGCGGGGATGACAGTAGAACGCTTTAATTAATCCGAATTGGTATTACCTCAACTTAATCTGTTTATATTTTCCTCGGCGATGAGCAAGTCTGTCGGGATTTTCAGCCTGAACCTTTTCCTCGTATGCTGCGAAGTTACCAAGGAACCACTGCGTCTTGCCGTCGCCCTCGAATATCAGAAGGTGCGTACATATTCTGTCAAGAAAGAATCGGTCGTGGCTGATTACCATCGCACAGCCGGAAAAATTAATTATCGACTGCTCAAGAACGCGCATCGTGCTTACATCCAAATCGTTTGTCGGCTCATCAAGAAGCAAAAGATTGCCGCCCCGCCGAAGCATTTTCGCCAGATGAATCCTGTTCCGCTCACCGCCTGAGCATTGCGAAACCTTTTTCTGCTGCTGCGTGCCGGAAAAATTAAACTTGGCCACATACGCACGCGACGAAATCGAAACCCCGCCGACAAGAATATTATCCTTGCCGTCGGCTATCTCCTCGAATATCGTCCTGTTGCCCTCAAGAGCATCGCGGTGCTGGTCAACATACCCGATTGAAACCGTATCGCCAAGCTCGACTACGCCGCTGTCGGGCTTTTCCTGCCCCGTTATCATTCTGAAAAGCGTCGTTTTGCCGATACCGTTAGGCCCGATAACGCCAACGACAGCACTTTGCGGCATTTCAAACGAGCAATTCTTGATTAGCTGATTATCGCCGTATCCTTTACATACATCATTAAACAGAAGCACCTTATCGCCGAGCCGCTGCCCGGTCGGTATCTGTATCAGCAGTTCATTCTTGCTTTCGTTGACCGCCTGGCTGGCAAGGGTTTCGTAGGCATTGATACGCGCCTGATTCTTCTGATTCCGCGCACGCACTGACGTATTTATCCACTCAAGCTCACGGGTCAAAGTCTTCTGCCGCTGCGTCTCTCTCTTCTCGCTCACCCGCAGGAGATCCGCCTTTTGCTTTAGCCAAGAAGAATAATTGCCCTCGAACGGCAGACCCCTTGCGTTTTCAAGCTCAAGTATCCATTTCGTGATATTATCAAGGAAATAACGGTCATGCGTAACAATAATAACCGTACCAGGGTAATCCCGCAGGGTAGCTTCGAGCCATTGAATCGTCTCAGCGTCAAGATGGTTTGTCGGCTCATCGAGCAAAAGCAAGTCCGGCTTTTCCAGCAGGGCTATCGAAAGAGCCACTCGCCTGCGTTCACCGCCGGAAAGCTGACTTATCGGCGCATCGTCCGGCGGAAGCACCATCGCATCGGAAACAATATCCATAAGACGGTCGGTCTCCCACCCGTCGCAGGTATCTATCTTATCCTGAAGAACGCCCATCTCCTCCAGAAGTTTATCCATATCATCGTCAGGCTGCATATCGCCGAGCCGCTCCGATATTTGATGGAACCTGTCAACCATATCCAGCGTCGGCTTAATTGCCGTGCGAAGATTTTCCCGGACGGTCTTATCCATTTCAAGCACCGGCTCCTGGGCAACATATTTGATCGTCATTTTGGACGTAAGCTTCGTTTCGCCGTGAAAATCCTTATCCAGCCCGGCTATTATCTTCAGAAGCGTACTTTTGCCGGAACCGTTTTCGCCTATCACGCCAATTTTGGCCCCGTAAAAAAACGATAGCGATATATCAGTCAAAACATCCTTATCCCCATAACGCTTGGAGACATTACTCATTTCATATACAATTCTTGGAGCCATCTGCAATTATTCCTTCTTATTAAGGTACTAAAACTGACTAATTTATTGTAAAAATCACGCATAAGTTATTATAAAATAAGCAAATACGCAAGAAATAAACAAAATTTTAAAAAGTTATCCCGGCAACCGCTGGATTACACAATTTTTCAGTTTTATTTTTTATATTTCCCCTCTCCTGCCGCCATTATCAGTATCGCCAGGGGCAATCCCAAGGTCCGATATTGTTATTTTTTTTTACATGAAAT
Source organism: Candidatus Kuenenia stuttgartensis (assembly GCA_945890885.1). Classification (GTDB taxonomy): domain Bacteria; phylum Planctomycetota; class Phycisphaerae; order Sedimentisphaerales; family CAMDDF01; genus CAMDDF01. The sequence continues at coordinate 8,043 of CAMDDF010000094.1, forward strand.
AATTTTTCTTAAGTTTCCCATCTTAACATCGAAAATGTTGGCAGATAAGAAAGATTTGCCCGATGTGCTTGTTGCACTTTTAATTCAGGGCGTAATACTGAATTTGGGCCAAAAGACAGACATATACAAATTTTTTAAGGAGTTAAGAACATGTTAGCAATTAAGAACAACATTATGGCAGGTAACGCCGCAAGACACTTAG
>CAMDDF010000095.1 GCA_945890885.1 Candidatus Kuenenia stuttgartensis
CACAATAAGGATTGCGTAGAAGATTATTTTTTTCATACTATTATTACCAGCCTTTCAAACAATGATTACAAATTTTAATACAATAGCTCTATCAGTTATTGCTGCGATTCGTTTTTTATTTCAGGAATATTATTCCAGCCTATGCCGAAGCTTTTGTAGATTCTTACAATATCCGTAAGCCGTTGTCCCTCGCTGGAGGCAAGCTTATCCTGCTGCACAAACAGCGACCGCTGAGTGTCAAGGACGTTCTGGAAATCCGTCAGGCCATTCGTGTAGAGGCTTTCAACGATTTCGACGGAACGCAAAGATGCTTTGACGGAATCATCAAGCGATTGTGTTCGCATTTGTTCATTGGTGTAAGACGACATAGCATTATTTACATCCTCAACAGCAAGTAATACCGTGTTCTGCCAGACCGCAAGCAATTCATTTGTCGCGGCTTCTTCAGATTTGATGACGTTTTTTATGCGGTTGCCATCGAAGATATTCCAGCCAATGCCAGGGCCGAATGAATATGCTTTGTTGTTTATGTTTCCAAGGCCGCTAAAGGTTCTGGACTGTATCTGAAAATATCCCGAAAGCTGCAAAGACGGATAAAGGTCTGCCGTTGCGATGCCGATTCTTGCTGTTTGCGAAGCAAGCTGGCGTTCCGCTCTGCGTATGTCTGGCCGCTGCCTTAAAAGGTCTGTCGATAGAGTTATGTTTACATCTTTAAGCTGAGGCAAATTTGTGTATGGTTTCAATTTGCTTTTCAACTGGCCAGGCATTTGGCCGATGAGTACCGCAAGACGATTCAGGCTTGCTGTTTCGGCGGTACGCAAAGATGGTATCTCAGCCTTAGTATTAGCAAGATTAAACTCGGCCTGACGAACATCAAGCTCGCTGACAATCTCTGCCTGATAAAGATTTTGCGTAAGCTCAAGCGTTTTCTGCTGGGTCGCAATATTATTTTCAGCATACGCGATTCTTGCCTGAGCGGTGCGAAGCTCGATATAATTACGGGCAACTTCCGCAAGCATTGTAACCATAACATCATGATAATCTTCAACAGTTGCCTGATAGTATGCGTCAGCAGATTCGACGGTGCGTTTAATTCTTCCGAAAAGGTCAATCTCCCAGAGAAAATCAAAGCCCGCCGAATAAATGCTCGTTGCCTTGGGTGTTGTGGAAGTTTGGATTTGGCCGTCTTTACTTAGTTGTGCCCTTTGATATGAACCTACCGCATCGACACTTGGGTAATATTGGCCCGAAGTGTAATCTCGCAATGCCCTTGATGCGTCGATTTGATATACCGCCGCGGCGATGTCGCGGTTATTAACGGTAGATTCATTGATGAGCCAGGTTAGGTCAGGGTCATTAAAAAACGTCCACCAGTTTTGCTCGTTGGAATCGACAACCGTAGATGATGTGTAATCTTGCGGCAGTTCCATTACAGGCTCTTTGTAATCGGGGCCAACGGTACAGCCAGTGATTAAAACCAGCAGTGCTGTAAGTGTTAACCCTATTTTCAATACTGATAATTGAGAAAAATCATTCTTCATTTATTTTTCGTTTCCTAAATATGTGTTCATTACATCAAGCAGGTCCTGACTAAAGCCTACTGAACTTTCGGAATTTAAAAATCTTTTCGTTTCCAGTATGCCGATAATCGCAAAGAAAAATACTTTTGCGGATTTGTTTGTGTCGTGTTCCCTGAATAATTTCTGGCTGATGCCCTCATCAAAAATTTTGCGAATGCATGCGGCGGCACGTTCAAAAACGTCGGTTTTTTCATCTTTCGGCATTCTGTCTCGCAGGCCAAGTTTGTCGGCAAGACTGAAAACTATGTGATGCTTGTCGCAGAAAGTAAAAAATTCAACAACGAGGTCATTGAGTTTTTCGTCGGCAGGGGCAGATTTTTCTGCAATTTCCTCTATATGATTCAATCCGCTGTTTCGCAGCCTACAGTCAACATAGTATAACAGGCTTTCACGGTTGTCGAAATAATTATAGAGCGTACCAATAGCAATGCCGGCCTTATTGGCGATTTCTTGCATCTTTAACCCGTCGATTCCGTGCTCCAAGAGTACCTCGACGGATGCCTCGTAAATGGCATCTTTGGCGGCTTCTTCTTTGACCTGCCTCTGTTTTTTAGCAAATGAATTCATTTATAAAAACTTTTCCTTTTGAACAAAGAATCAATATAGTGAATCTGATTTCATTTATCAAGAAAAATTTTTTGGTTTCAAAAGATAAAATGGGTATGTAATTTTAGATAGGCCAATAATGTCTACAAAAAAGAATGTGTATGATGTGTATAGTGTGCATAGCAAACCTCTATTTATAAGAAAGGTTTTGAGAATATTTATATTAATAGAGAATTGATATGCACACTGTGCACAGTTTCGACATTGTGGGTTCAGAATAGTATTTATAGCTCCGAATATCCGGCTGTTTCCGCCGTTCGGCTTCTATATTATAGATATTTTTTGCTGATTTCAGCGTCTTTCTGCGTAACTTTTTCGCTCTGGGCCCTGCGGTAGTCCAGCAGCCTGTCTTTCATTGCATCATCGCAAAGCGCCAGAATCTGCAATGCAAATATCGCAGCATTTTTAGCACCAGTTTTGCCGATAGCCATCGAAGCGACCGGCACTCCGGGCGGCATCTGGACGGTACTTAAAAGAGCATCCATCCCGTTTGGCCCTTCCTTGGCCTGCATCGGTACGCCAATAATCGGCAAATGAGACTTGGCGGCCATCGCACCAGCCAAGTGAGCAGCCATACCAGCGGCGGCGATTATAACCTTAATTCCTTTATCAGCAGCGGTTTGTGCAAATTCGGCGGCGGCCTCCGGTGTCCTGTGGGCACTGATTATCCTGACGACAGGGTCTATGCCGAAGTCCTTTAGCTGGTCAATGCAACTTTCCATCGTTGGAAGATCGGAATCCGAGCCCATAACGACAGCGACACTTTTGATTTTCTCGTGTGATACCATTGCCAAATCCTCATTTTGCGATTAGAATAATATATAGGATAGAATATAACAATAATCCGTTGGCTTTTCAAGACTAACATTCCAGATAAGGAGCGCGCGATGGAGACGAGACATCCGGTAGTGGCAGGCCAATTTTATCCCGGCACCAAAGCTGAATGCATCCGGGAAATTCGGGAGTGTCTTGGCGATGAACCTGTGTCAGCGGATTTGCCTGAAAATATAGCGGCGGGAATCGTGCCTCACGCGGGGTGGGTTTTCAGCGGCGCTCTGGCGGCGATGGTGTTCGATTCCATAAAAAAGGTACACGAAAAGGTTGATACGTTTATCATTTTCGGGGCGGCACATTACCACGTCGGGCAGGCGGCTATCTATGATAAAGGTTTGTGGTCAACGCCGATGGGGACGATTGAAATCAACGAAATGCTTGCTGAGGCAATAGCTAAGAATGTTTCCGGTACGATATGCGACCGCAAGGCACACGCTGGCGAACACAGCATTGAAGTACAGGTTCCGTTTATTCAGTACCTTTTCGAAGGCGCCAATATTGTGCCAATCATAGTACCTCCCCTGCTGTCGGCGTTTGACATCGGCAAAAGCGTTGGCAAACTAATTAAGGATTCGGATAAAAAAATCGTGTGCATCGGCTCGACGGATTTGACGCATTATGGGCCTCGATACGGATTCAACCCTGAAGGCACAGGACGGGCGGGCATAGAGTGGGCGCGAGATATAAATGACAAGTCGTTTATCGATTTGGCGGTTGAATTAAAAGGTGCAGAATTATTAAAAGACGCGATGCAAAAAAATAATGCCTGCGGTGCCGGTGCCGCTGCTGCCGCTATCGGTGCAGCCAAAGCACAGGGCAAAACAAAAGGTAAACTGCTTGGCCACGAACACAGCGACGACATAATGAGAGTTAAATATAACCATTCAAGCCAGGAAAGCGTCGGATACGCCGCGATAATTTTTTAGGCTCTTTTGAAAGTAAAGGATGCATCAACAGATGATAATTAGCACATTAGTTTTGGGAGCATACGAAAACAACTGTTATATTCTGCGCAAAGATGAAAACAGCAAGGATTGCATAATAATAGATACGGGGCTTGATGTCGAACCGTTGATGGATTTTTTGCAGGTGCATCGGCTCAATCCGGTTTTACTTTTTTGCACGCATGGCCACGCTGACCATATCGCAGGCATAAATGATTTGCGGGAAGAATATCCCGGGATTAAAGTTGCTATACATAAAAATGATGCAAAGATGCTTGTATCGCCATCGGCGAATCTGAGTATTCTTGCTGGCGGAAACATCGCGGCTGGGCCTGCGGATATTGTGATTGAGTCGGAATGCAGAATGAATTATGCAGGCATGGAATTTGAGGTTCTCGAAACGCCTGGGCATACGCCGGGCGGGATTTGCGCTTATTTTGAAAATGACGCCGTTATATTCGTCGGCGATACATTGTTTACTGGCTCTGTCGGTAGAACAGATTTTCCTGGCTATGACCAGCAGAAATGTTTTGCACAGCTGATTTGCAATATTAAAGAAAAAATATTGACCCTGCCTGAACAGACAAAGGTTTATTCCGGCCATGGGCCAAAGACAAGCATCCGCAACGAAATAAAACATAATCCGTATCTTTGAGTTATTAAATTAAAAAGAGACCACCAGTCGAATTATAACATGAATATAGTACAAAAATTTTATGATGAGAATGCCGAGTACGAGTGGAATCGATTGGAACGGCATCGAATGGAGTTTGAAGTTACAATGTTAGCATTGGAAGAATATCTGCCGAGCCATACGATAAAAATTTTGGATATTGGTGGTGGCCCTGGTAGGTACTCAATAGCTCTTGCTAAAAAAGGACACGAAATTACACTTTTAGATATGTCAAAAAAATGTTTGGATTTTGCCAAAGATAAAGCAAGCGAAGCTGGAGTTGAACTCGCAGATTATAGACACAGTAACGCTTTAGATTTATCACAAATCGAAAGACAAAGCTATGATGCTATTTTGTTGATGGGCCCACTATATCATCTGCTAACGATAGAAGAACGTCAAAAAGCCTTGCAAGAAGCTATAAATGCGTTAAAGCCAAATGGGCATATATTTGCTACTTTTATCACCCGTTATGCTCAGCTACTCTACGCAGCTGGTAATGAACCTATGTGGATAGCCAAACATCCTGATAGAGCTGAAGTGTTGCTTTCTACCGGAATTCTTAAATGCCAAGGAAGTAGTTTTACGGATGCATATTGTGCCCATCCTTCCGAGATTATACCATTTATGGAAACAGCAGGGTTAAAAACATTAGACTTAATTGGTTGCGAAGGAATTACCATTATGGCCGAAGAAAAACTTAATGAATTTGAACCTGATCTTTGGAATGCATGGGTAAAGATGAATTATAGGCTGGGTAAAAATTCATCTTTGCATGGCGCAGCGACACATTTGCTCTATGTTGGTAGAAAGATATAAAAAAGATGAAGTTATATCTTCCGCTGGAGTGAGTTTTATTTTTTGTTGTTGACGACAGAGGATGTCGAGAGGTATATTCGTTATGTTCAGATGAATTGGTTGGGAACAAGAGGAAAATGGTAAAAGCAAAAAATATTGTTGTGCTTTTTCCGAATCAGCTTTTTTCGGGGCATCGAGCAATCGACGAGGCGAATTATGTTCTCCTTGTTGAGGAAGCCAGATTCTTTCTTGATTTTCAGTTCAACAAAAAAAAGCTCGTTCTTCATCGGGCATCAATGCAGGCATATAAGGATTACCTGGAGTCAACGGGTAAGCAGGTTCGATATGTTGATTTTCAGACAGCAGCTTTGCCGGGGTTTATTCAGGATTTTCTTTCAGATAAGCATTTCGACAAGGTAACGGTATTTGACCCGGAAGATATTATTCTCGAAAGAGTGATTGATGATTTGGCAAATACGAAGGGGTTAAATGTTGAGGTGATTGACAACCCGTTGTTTATAACATCGAAAACATATATCTGGGAATATTTCGCGGGTCAGAAAAAATATCATATGTCTGATTTTTATATTCATCAGCGGCAAAGGCTGGGGATTATGCTCGAAGATGATAAGCCCCTCGGCGGTCGGTGGAGTTACGATAAACAAAATCGGCAGAGGCTCGGAAAAGATAATAAAATACCAGCGATAAAAAAACTGGATGAAAATAAATATATCACTGAAGCTTGTGCTTATGTGGAAAAATTTTTCGGCGGCAATTATGGTAGCTGTGATGATTTTATTTTTCCGATAACGACTGACCAGGCAAATGTGTGGCTTGACGATTTTCTTGCGAATCGGTTTTCGCATTTTGGCGATTATGAAGATGCAATAAAATATGATGAGCCTTTCTTGTATCACTCGTTATTAGGCCAGGCGATGAATATCGGATTACTTAATCCTGCTGATGTTATCGAAAAGGCACTGAAATATTCCTCGGCAAATAATATCACACTAAATAATCTCGAAGGGTTCGTTCGACAGATTGTGGGCTGGCGTGAATTTATGCGGGCGATCTATGTGTTTCATGAAAAGAAATTACGGCTTGGAAATTTCTGGAAGCTGAAGAGAAAATTGCCGCAAGCGTTTTATAATGCGACAACCGGTATTGAGCCTGTCGATACCGTCATCAAGCGTGTTTTGAAATATGGTTATGCACATCATATTGAACGGCTGATGGTTTTGGGTTCTTTTTTTCTACTTTGCGAGATACATCCCGATTATGTTTATAAATGGTTTATGGAAATGTTCATCGACTCTTACGACTGGGCGATGGTGCCGAATGTTTATGGTATGAGTCAGTATTCACGCGGCGGGCTGATAACGAGTAAGCCTTATGTATGCTCATCGAACTATATATGCAGGATGGGTGATTTCAAAAAAGGCAGTTGGTGTAAGATTTGGGATAGTATGTTCTGGAACTTTGTCGATAAGCACAGAAAGGTCTTTGAGAAAAACGCCAGGATGAAACTCCTTATTTATCAGCTTGACAAAATGGATAAGGACAAGTTAAATACCTATAAGGAAACCGCAAATAATTATCTAAAGCAACTTGCCTAAATGATAGATATTCAAACTCATAATATTTTAATAGCTTTCGGACTGACCTTGTTTGCAGGCCTTGCTACAGGTATCGGAAGCACAATAGGTTTTTTTGCCAAACGCACGAATACGAAATTTCTGGCGGCATCGCTGGGTTTTTCAGCAGGTGTGATGATATATGTTTCATTCGTAGAAATATTCGTCAAAGCGAAAGTTTGTCTTATTGAACAGCTTGGTGTTATAGGCGGAACGTGGGCAACGGTCGGGTCGTTTTTCGGCGGGATGTTTTTTATTGCATTGATTGATAAACTTATCCCGTCCTATGAAAATCCGCACGAGATGCATAAGGTCGAAGAACTGAAAACGCGGGACGAGCATTTTAAAAAACTTCACCGGATGGGATTGTTCACCGCCCTTGCAATTGCTATACATAATTTTCCCGAGGGAATCGCGACATTTGCGGCGGCACTGAAGTCCCCTGCTGTTGGTATTCCGATAGCTGTTGCAATTGCAATCCATAACATTCCTGAAGGAATCGCAGTTTCTGTACCTATATTTTACGCTACCGGCAGCAGGAAAAAAGCGTTTTTATATTCGTTTCTTTCCGGCCTAAGCGAGCCGGTCGGGGCGGTGGTGGGTTTTGCAATTATGTACTCATTTTTTAATGACATCATTTTGGGGGTGCTTTTTGCGTCAGTTGCCGGGATTATGGTTTTTATTTCGCTCGATGAGCTTTTACCAAGCGCCCAGCGATACGGCGAGCATCATCTATCCATCTATGGACTAACCGCAGGAATGGTTGTTATGGCAATAAGCCTGATGATGTTCCTATAAGATTTTCGTTTGCAACCAAGGCCCGATAATATAGACGGAATGTGAATCTCTATTTTCAATTCGGCCTTTTTTAAATTATTTTTCATATCTGATTAAGCCCCTGCTGTTTTATGACGAATTTAATACTGTTGGTTTAATGAAAGTATTTTTTGTAAGCAGGAGGCTTAAATTATGAAGAAATGGTTAATAACAATAATTGCACTACTAATACTTGTTGCAGGTGCCGCTCAGGGGTCAATGATAACATTTGAAGATATTGCTGACGGACAGCCCGGCTCGATAACAAATCCTCTTGAGACATCCGATTTTATAGATGTCTATATTT
>CAMDDF010000096.1 GCA_945890885.1 Candidatus Kuenenia stuttgartensis
TTGTTTGACTCCGATCGTGATAATGCCAGCAACGCCTTTGTACTGTGATGTTCTCTGACTGTCATGGCTATCTCCTTGAATAAAAGTATCGTACCATGCTTATTTCGGCAAAATAGACTAAGCGCAATTACTTTTTATGAATGGTATAATTTCATGTTCTTGTTATCCCGGATTTTCTGAAAGGTTGTCCGGGATAACTGTTTTTTATGACCACAAAAAAAACTTACCCAAAAAGACGCTGACGTATCTGGAACGATAATTTTCTTAGAAAATTATTTAACAACGAATTACACGAATTAACTCGAATTTTTTTTATTAACCACAGATTGCGCAAATTACACAGATTTTGAAAGATACCAGATACTGGATTTCAGCCTGCCTGGGAATGACAATGGTGTAACCGAGTGTGCAAACGAGTTGCATAGCATACAGCGTATCGATATTATTTAGCGATTCTTTCAATAAGACCTACAGCTGTTTCAATTAACGATAGAGAACATTTCTCTATCGCTTTCTCAAAATCATGAAAGCCAACACTTATATTGCAATGCTCAATGCCAAATATTCTACAAATCTGTTCCTGCTCTTTTAAAAGAGTTGTATTTTTCTCAACGAACCTCACTGGAAGACCATGATGCACAGGGATGCGGACAGTATTATAGAAATCGCAGGCAGACTGAGCATCATCGGGCTTAAATATGCCGACTTCCTTTAGCTTCTGAACAAGGCGATTGAACCCAAATTCCCTTTTCTCTTCCAGTTCTCTTTGTGGATTTTTTGTTTTACGCTCCTTGTCGGACAGTTCTTTGGTGCAAAGCTCGATAAATATCTCTCGCACCACAATCTCCAGTAATGAGGAAGCTACATGTAGTGCTCCCAATAGTGCCCCGGCACTTAAACACAGAGACAACTCCGATGCATAGAAACGTCTAACACTACAAGGAAGGTTTAACTTTGTGATACGTTCCAGCAGGTAACGGATTGTATCGACGGTCTCAGGCTCAAATTGTTCCTCAAAGCCTCGTATTGTGAATTTACCAATGTCTGCCATCTCATTATCCTGCCAAATTATTTGAAAGTCAGGCTGTGCAACTTATTTGCACACGCAACGTCCTTTGTCATTCCGAGCGAGCGAAGCGACGAGGAATCTATTAACCCAAGATTCCTCCACTACGGATACATTCGTATCCTCCGGTCGGAATGACACGGAACGGTTTTTATCGTGTCGCTTGCGCTCCACGCTTCTATACTAAAAACCTCCCGAATAAATCGGGGGCTAACGAGATTTTATCACAATAAAATGCAACACTCAGCTCTTCAGAAGTTGTATGCCCTGCCGACTACCAATTTAAAAAATGGCATATTTCCTTTAATCAAATTTTGTGTCAAGATGGAAAGTACCATAGAACCGGAACAATTTCGTATAGATGTAAAAGTTCAAGCAATTCTTCGATTTCAGGTAAGAGCAGAACAATAACTGTGTCCATAGCTATCCTTCGAATCGAATTAACATTAATTTCTATCGTATCGGGGCTGTGGTAGTTTGAAAAACGAGGCCAGAATCTTGGAACTTTTTGTTTATACATTCGATACGGTTCCCCAAATTTAGCTTCAAGATTGGTCTCTTCCATCCGAGTGGTAATAATATGAACCGGAATGATAATTGCAGGAATAAGCAAAAGCATCACCAGGTTCTCAAAGCAAAGCCCAACACCAAGAGCAAGCAAAAAAGTACCAATATAGAGGGGGTTTCTACATAGAGAATAAGGGCCATCCGTAATAATTTCTTTGGATTTACGGTTTCCGATGTAGAAAGTGCACCATATTCTGATAATCAGGCCAGCCAGCAGGAACAAATACCCGCCAAATTCCATGAGAAAAGCATTAAAAGAATCCAGAGACCATGCAGGTCTTACAAACACGGCCACAAAAACGACGGGAATAAACGCCAATCGCAGAAAATTAATTCTCAGTTTACGCAGTCCCATTTTTTACCCTTCCTTTTCAATCCCAAATAATCTGCCGACCCAATAGAGCTTCCGCTGTTCAGCTTTTATCGTGTCGCTTACACTCGGCGCTTTCATAATATAACCCCCCGAATGAATCGGGGGGCTAACGAGTATCTTACTGTTTTATCAATCTGTGTAAATCAGTGTTAATCTGTGGCTAAAACAATTTAGCTCAGCAAGCCGTAGTCCTGAAGATACTTTTTCAGTTTGACCTTCTGGCTTTCTTCCAGCGGAACCATCGGCAGACGCATTTCTTCGCTGCACATGCCTAGCATATTCATCGCGGCCTTAATCGGTATCGGATTAGTTGACATGCTCAAAAGGCTTTTCGACAGCTTAAACAGCTTCTTATGCCAGGCTCTTGCGGCAATCAAATCGCCTTCAAGAATCAAATCCGTCATCGCCTTTACATCGGCAGGGACGATATTCGCGACAACGCTGATAACGCCCTTTCCGCCAACGCTTGCGATAGGCAACGTCAGCGAATCATCGCCGCTGAGTATCGTAAGTTCGGTTCTGTCCGCAATTTCGCTTGCCATATCGAGGCTGCCGGTGGCTTCCTTGATAGCGACGATATTTTCAATCTCGGCAAGTCTTTCAATCGTCTCAGCCGATAGACCCGTTCCGCCGCAACGGCCGGGGATATTATAAAGTATCAGCGGAAAGTTAGTTTCTTCCGCGATAGCCTTAAAATGCTGAAAAAAGCCTTCCTGCGTTGGTTTGTTATAATACGGGCAAACCTGCAATGAAGCATCCGCTCCGATTTTTTTTGCGTACATCGTAAGCTCTATCGCTTCGGCGGTACTGTTTGAGCCGGTGCCTGCGATAACAGGTACCCTGCCGTCAACGGTGTTGACCACGATTTCGATTACTTTTTTGTGTTCCTCGTAAGTGAGCGTCGGCGATTCACCTGTGGTGCCGCACGGTACTATGCCGTCGGTGCCATTTTTGAGCTGAAACTCGACAAGCTCCTCAAGTGTGTCATAATCCACTTCGCCATCATAGAAAGGTGTAACCAATGCAACCATCGATCCGCTAAACATTTTTTTAGTCTCCTGTATGAGCTAATATTTTCAAATATTCTTTAACTGCGTTTTGCAATCCCATCTTCAATGCGTCAGCAATAAGGGCGTGGCCTATCGAGACCTCATCGACCGATTTGACATTCTTGCAGAAAAATCCAAGATTTTCAAGATTCAAATCGTGTCCTGCGTTTAGCCCAAGGCCGACATCGACCGCTTTTTTGCCCGCAGCAGAGTATTTTTCAATCTGCTGCTGCAAACCCTCCTTTCGTGCAAATGCACTTGCAAAAGGTTCGGTATAAAGTTCGATGCGGTCTGCACCGATTTTCTTTGCGATTTCAACAACATCACAGACAGGGTCAACAAAAAGGCTAACACGAATGCCCAGAGCCTGAAGCTCTTTGATAACGGGGATAAGTTTCCGCTGATTTTCCTTATTTAGCAAATCCCAGCCATGGTCAGAAGTCGATGCGCCGATGGTATCCGGCACAAGGGTTGCCTGAGTAGGCCTGATATCGGGCATAAGCTCCATATATCGGCCCTCAAATGGGTTACCTTCAATGTTGAATTCGACGTTTCGGACAAGTTCTTTCAGTTCGTAAACATCAGAATAGCGGATATGCCGCTCGTCAGGCCTTGGATGGACGGTTATCCCGTAGGCACCGGCTTCGATGGCGGTCTGGGCGGCCCATAAAACGTTGGGGATGTCGAGGTTGCGGGTGTTTCGCACAACGGCGACCTTATTTATATTTACGCTCAATCTGGTCATAAAATCTTCAAAAATATTTCAATACCAAGTTTGGGCAGATTATAACGGCAAAACAATGTCTTGCCAAATCTAAAGTTGTTATTTATCATTATTTAGAAGACGTTGCCCGTCAACCGTCGTCCGTTGACCGCAAGGAACCTGCCGAATGTTGTTTGTAGGGGCGATTCGAGAATCGCCCGCTTCGGGCAGTTCGCGAACTGCCCCTACGAGTTATTGACGGGTAAAATATTCGTTAGCCCCCTGATTTATTCAGGGGGTTGTAAAATAGAATTCAAAAATTCGAGTAAATTTGTGTAATTCGTGGCTAAAAAACTATGCAAATCAAAGGTAATACCGCAATTATAACGGGTTCTTCAGGGAAACTTGGCTCTAGAATCGCCCTTGCTCTTGCTGAAAACGGCTGCGACTGCATCTGCCATTACAATACTAATAAGGCTGTTGCGGAAGATTTGGTCAGCCGAATCCTGGCTATGGGGCAAAAGGCGTGGCTGGTCGAAGCGGATTTGACAGATGAAAAGCAGATAGACCGGCTTTTCAGGTTCGAAAGCAAGCCTACAATACTGATAAACTCGGCGGCGGTTTTCGAGCGAATACCACTGGGAGAAATTACGCAGGACAAGGCGGAAAAAACTTTCGCAACCAATGCCATCGCCCCGCTGCTGGTTTCACAGGCATTTGTGAAAAATCTGGCAGGTACGTCTGACCTGAAATATCCTGCCCAGATAGTTAATCTTGCTGATGTCGGCGGGCAAAAAGCATGGGCGCAATATAGTTTGTACTGCGCAACCAAAGCGGCTCTGTTGGCGATAACCCAGTCGCTGGCAAAGGAGCTTGCACCAGGCATAACGGTAAATGCTGTGTCGCCGGGGATAGTCAATATAGATGAAAGCGGCAATGATAATACTAAAAAAGGTGTTGTGCCGCCGGAGGAAGTTATCTCAGCGATAATGTTTCTGCTGGGAAACAGCCATATCACAGGACAGATAATTACGGTTGAATAGTTTTTAGTCGTTAGTGTTGAGTGTTGAGTTGAAGACGGGCTAAGGGTAATAATTTATGCAACAGCATGATATTTATGGAAAGTTATTATTAAGAAACCTCTCGGGCTATAATTTTTGCGAAAATGGGATAGAAACTCATATAAATTATGGTTCAGGAGGTCCTGCGAGAATTGATGGTACAATTTCTGGTAAAGTTGCGGTTGAAATTGAGTCCCGAGTTTCAAAGCAAATTAGGGGTGCTATTCTTGACTTAATCTGCCATCCTTTCCCTAAAAAATTACTGATATTATTGCCTGTTCACATGCACAATCCTGAAATTGCACTTGAACAAAGTGTGTTTATTTTATCAAAGTTTATCAAAAAAGAAGATTTTCAAGTGATTTTATTGAAAGGCACTGGCAATTTAGGAATGTATGAAAAAATAGATACAATAACCATTACAGAATGTTTAAATAAACTTTTGGATTGAGAAAGGTTATGCTATGAAATTATTAAAGCAAATCATGATGTTTCTATTTCTACTTAGTATCTCAGGCTGCGCATTTCCTCCAGCTTTAAACTGGAATAATCCTCAGGAAATTGCATCCAAAATAAGCGTTGAAAAGGATGATTTTCGAAAAGTAATAACTTATCAAGGACCTGAGTACGGGGAGTATTACGATATCATACTTATTCGCGCTTGGAAAGATTTAGAGACTATGCTTGTAAAATATCAAATATATGTACGCGCTACTACTTTTGATGATTGGATGAACTTTAATTCTTGCTATGCCTCAGATGGTCAGAAATTGGATATGAAAAATATATCCAGCAATGTAACTTATTGTACCCAGAACGGTTGTTGGTGTGCAGAAGATATGGGTTTAGACGTTGATAAAAGCTATTTGGAAAAGCATATAAACAATGGTTTAAAAATTAAAATTTATGGACAAAAAGGTCAACGGGAATTTTATCTTCCAGGCATATATATTTCCGCTTTTCTGAATCATATAGAAAAAAATAGCGCCTCTTCAAACTGAAAGGTCAAATATGTTTTTAAAAATCGGGCTTGCAAATCAAATAACGATAGTGAGAATCCTGCTGATAGCGCCATTTGTTATCTGTATGCTTAAAATCAATGAGAAATCTCTCGGCAACATGGAGCGGTATCTTGCGATTGTGATTTTTGCAATTATGGCGATAAGCGATTACATCGACGGCTACCTTGCCCGAAAACGGAATATGGCGACAAAACTTGGGGCATTTCTTGACCCTTTGGCGGATAAACTGCTAATCACTTGTGCGTGTCTGCTTCTTGCATCGCAACGGGCGGCGGTTGAGGGGTTCCGGCTGCCTATCGGGGTAGTTGTCCTGATTATCGGGAAAGACCTGTTTTTGCTTATCGGGTTCCTGATTTACTACTTTATGACGTTCAATGTGAAAATACTCCCAGCCAAAATCGGCAAACTCGCTACCCTGCTGCAATCGTCGATGGTTATTGCCATCCTGATAGCTCCGGAAGTGTCGGGCTATGCACCGCAATGGATATATTTTCTTAGATTTCTATGGTGGTCAGCTGCGGGAACTGCTATCATAGCGACCTTAATTTACATAAACGATGGACTAAAATATATTGAAGAATACGAGCAGGAACAGTCCCAAAAACAGATACGGGACGACAAAGGAGAGTCATCTTAAATGTCAAATTTAAGCTCAATTGAGGATATTGCAAAAGAACTGCAACAGGGCAAAATGATTGTCCTTGTCGATGATGAAGACCGCGAAAACGAGGGCGACCTTGTTTGTGCGGCAGAAAAAACCACGCCTGAAATAATCAATTTTATGGTTAAGCACGCTCGCGGGCTGATTTGCCTGCCGATGACCGAGGAGAAATGCGACTCGCTGAATCTGCACCCGCAGGCACTTGAAAATACCGCAAGGCTCGGCACTGCCTTTACAGTAAGCATCGATTCGCGGGATGGAATAACCACCGGAATAAGCGCCGCTGACAGAGCAAAGACAATAATTGACGCGGTTAAAGATAACTGTAAGCCAGCAGACCTTGCAAGGCCGGGGCATATATTTCCGCTTCGGGCACGCAACGGCGGAGTTCTCATTCGTGCGGGCCAAACCGAAGGTTCAGTTGATTTAGCGCGTATCGCAGGGCTAAAGCCTGCCGGGGTAATCTGCGAAATTATGAACGATGACGGAACAATGTCGAGAATGCCGGAGCTGGTGGAGTTCTGCAAAAAATTCGACCTGAAAATGACCTCTGTGGCAAAACTTATCGAATACCGTCTTCAGCATGAAACACAGATTAAAAGGATTCAGAAAGTTCATCTGCCGACAAACTACGGCGAGTTTAAGCTAATCGGGTACGAATGCCCAGGCTATAATGAGCCTAACCTTGCACTTTGCAAAGGCGGCGTAGGCGACCTTGACGAAAACGGAAATATCATTCAGCACGAAGAAGCGGTTCTTGTTCGTGTGCACTCGGAATGTCTCACAGGCGATTTGTTTCACTCCCAGCGGTGCGAGTGCGGCGAACAACTTATCGCGGCAATGGAAATGATAGAGAAAAAAGGCAAGGGAGCGTTGATATACCTCCGTCAGGAAGGACGCGGAATCGGGCTTGCCAATAAGCTGCACGCATATAAATTGCAGGAACAGGGGTTCGATACCGTCGATGCCAATCTTGAGCTTGGCTTTATGGCGGACAAACGCGATTACGGCATAGGCGCACAGATAATTCGGGATTTGGGACTGAAAAAAATCGATATTCTGACCAATAATCCTAAAAAAATCAGCAGGCTCGAAGTTTACAATATAAAAATCAATAAACAGCTTCCGCTGCAATTTAAGGCCAAAAAACACAATCTTGATTATCTTAAAACGAAGAAAATAAGATTGGGCCATCTGCTGGACGAAGACCTATGATTTCACATAAAGCCCTCAAAGATAACAATTTATGATAAAAGCCGAAAACAGCCATCAAAATATCGTCTTTGACGACCAGCTATTGGCCCGCAAATGCTCCGCGGGCGACAATACCGCTATGGGGCTGCTGATAACCAAATATCAGGACCAGGTTTACAACACAATTCTCAAAATCTGCCAAAATCAAAACGATGCGCTGGAACTAACTCAGGATACGTTTGTCAAAGTAATAGAGAACATTGGCAGTTTCAAAGGTTCCAGCAGGCTCTTTACATGGATATACCGGATAGCGGTGAACCTGACGCTGAACTACTGTAAGCGAAAGATGCATATTTCCGCAGAGTCGCTCGATGACGACCAAAGCGGCA